>NZ_JBBUTI010000009.1:0-187706 GCF_038066635.1 Ideonella margarita
TCGGGTACATCCCACCCGCAGAGGCTGAGGCAAACTACTACCGGCAACTCGCCAGTCAGACTGCCTTGACGGAAGCCTGACTTAACCCAACGGGCCTCCATGAAACCCGGGGCGCTTCAAATTGGCTCAGGACCGCTCCGCTGACGTAACTTGCGATCTGAAGGTCACGAGGCCGAATGGAACCGAGTCCTTGAACCAGCGCGACGTGCCATGTTTCAGAGGGCGGATTGCGGGAGATCCATTCAACATGTACTTGTCTGGCCCAGTGATTGGCTTCATAGGGGAACCAGGAGATCCGGCCGGGACGTGGGCTGTAGAGGTGCAACTGAAAGACAACCTTCGAAAGGTTGTCTTGCCACTCAAGACATCGTTCGACTTGGAGTAGCTTGGTGGCGCTTATGAACAACGCAAGTTTCAGGCTGCCTGGGTCGTGCGCAACGGCGATGGCTAACTTGTCGCTCGAGCCGACTCGCGTCGGCAAGCCGCCGCTCGCGGCTCAGCTTCAACGTTAGCCGTCATGCAAGCACCGCTACCCGTCGATCGCCTAGTTGAAGAATGGCTCTTATGGGCGACCTGGCAGCGTGACCCACAGAACCATGGTAGGCACAACGATGACCTGATCGGATTCGATGAGTTCGATTGGGTTGTGCGAAAGCACCCTGAACACGCATGGCAGTCCATCGTAGCGACCGTGTCGGATCCGAGAGCCGAGCCATTTCTTGGAGTTTTGGCTGCAGGCCCAATGGAAGATCTGCTTGGCTATCACGGCCCATCGTTTATCGAACGAGTCGAAGTGGAGGCTCGCCGGAACCCACAGTTCGCGTGGATGCTTGGCGGTGTTTGGCAGTGTCAAATGTCGGACGAAATCTGGGCGCGCGTGCAGAAGGTCTGGGATCGTCGCGGGTGGGATGGAATTCCGAAATGACGGCTAACCGGTCGCTCGAGTGGACCGCAACCGGCTGGCCGCACTCCGCTCAGCAGTTGATCATCGCTTCGCGCGGCCAGCTGGTTCCGGCCCCTAAGCTTCAACTACAAGGGCTTCCCCGTCCGTCAAGCAAAAGCTACCCCTCAGGCCCGCACAGCGGGCCTGTTTGTTTTGTACTGCGGTTCAAGCAACCACTTGGTTTCGGCCCAGGCGGTGGTGAGGACAAGAGGTGCGGACTGGTCAAACTACAAACGGTCATTCGTGTGGCGTGTTGATGGCCACGGACCCTGATGAAGGACGCACGCGGGGGACCCATTCGTTAGCCGGCAAACCATTGGCCGCCCTTGAGTTAAACGGTCACTCCCCGCGCAGGTCCAAACCTGTTGTCATCAACGCCTGCCGTCACGCGGCGGTCGAATTCGGTGCTCCTGGTGCTGTGGGTTTGATTGATGCCGAACGCTGGCTTCAGGCTGGCATGGCGAAGGCCTCGCCCTTGCGCAGCACCGCCCAGGCCATGCGCGCGTTCTTCGCCGCAATGGCCACCACAGCCTTCCAATAGCCGCGTCTCTCTGCCAGGGCTACGGCCCATTTGCTGACGCTGTCGGTCTTGTTCTTGGCCGCAGCCAACAGGGCGCGAGCACCCAGCACTAACAAGCTGCGCAGGTAGGCATCACCGGCCTTGGTAATACGGCCCAACCGGGTCTTGCCTCCTGAGCTGTATTGGCCCGGTGCCAGACCCAGCCACGCAGCGAACTGCCGGCCGCAATCAAAGTCATGCCCGTTGCCGATCATCGCCAGCAAGCAGGTGGCGGTGGTTTCGCCAACGCCGCTGAGCTGCATCAGGCGCTTGGCCCGCTCGTCATCCCTCGCCATCGCCTTGATGTGCTGGTCGTACTGCGCGACGCGTTCATCGAGCCGCGTGACCTCGCTGAGCAGATCACCGATCACGGTGTTGGCGTAGCCAGGCAAATCTTCCAGGCACTCGCAGGCTTTGCGACGCACAGTGGCCGCCTTCAGTGGCAGCACGATGCCGAACTCACTGAGCAGGCCGCGGATGCGGTTGAGGGTGGCCGTGCGCTGCTCGACGAACCCTTGTCGGGCCCGGTGGACCATCAGTCGAGATTGCTGCTCCAGGCTCTTGGCCGGCACGAACCGCATGTGGGGCCGCTGCACGGCTTCGCAGATCGCAGCAGCATCCGCTGCATCGTTCTTTCCCCGCTTGCCGCTCATGCGGTAAGGCGTGACGAACTTCGGCGCGATCAGCCGCACGGTGTGCCCCAGCGCTTCAAACTGCCTGGCCCAGTGATGCGCGCCTGAGCAAGCCTCCATGCCGATCACGCACGGCGGTAATGCTGCAATCAACTCGCCCAGTTTGTCGCGCGCCACATTGGGTTTGACGAGCTCGGGTTTGCCGGCCTCGTTGATACCGTGCACTGCAAAAACGTTCTTGGCGAGATCGATGCCAACGGTCAGAATCGTCATGGACTTCCCCTTCCGAATGAGTTGATGAGAGATCGCACCCCCCATCGTGGCACTCAGTTGCCGTTTGCCGCATCGCGGCTAGTTCGGGACGGGGAAGTCCCTTTCATTCGTTGAGGCTGTGCAAAAACCTGCCCTGATGCGGTAAGCCCGACTGGTGGGATCCGGCAGGCGACGAGAACATTGCGGGCATCGCTGAGCCACGAGGACCGCTGATGCCGCGCTACAAGCCTGTTGACCGCAGCCCCCGATTTCTTCCGGTGGTGTTGGCCGAGCAGATTCAGCCCGGCACGTTCGAGTTTGCGCTGGACCACTTGGTGGACAACGAACTTGACCTGAGCATGCTGGACGCGAGGTTCCGCAACGACGAAGTCGGCGCGAGTGCCTACGACCCACGGGTCATGCTCAAGATTGTTCTGCTGGCTTACAGCCGTGGTTTGGTGAGCAGCCGCAGCATTGCGCATGCCTGTCTGCATCACGTTCAGTTCATGGCCATCAGCGGCGACAGCCAACCCAGCTACACGCACATCGCCAAGTTCGTGCGCGAGTTGAAGGATCAGATCCAGCCGCTGTTCGTACAGGTGCTGATGACGTGTGACCGCCTGGGCTTGATCGGGCGGCAGATGTTTGCCATCGACGGTGTGAAGCTGCCCTGCAATGCCAGCAAGGAGCGCAGCGGCACGATGGATGAGCTGGCGCATCGCGCCGCACGGCTGGACAAGGCCGCTGACAAGATCCTCGCCCTGCATCAAGCGCAGGATGCAGGTGGCGAGAGCCCGACAGCGTTGGACGCCGCGCGCCAGGCCCGCATCGACGAGTTGCGTCGAGAGGCTCGCGCCACTCGCGCCTTCGTTGCGGGACGCAAGCCACGGCTGAGTGAGCGGGGTCAGGAGCTCAAGAGCAACATCACTGATCCCGACAGCGCCAAGATGGCGACCGGCAAGGGCGTGATTCAGGGCTACGCGGCACAGGCCGCGGTGGACAGCGCACACCAGGTCATCGTGGCCGCCGAGGTGACGGGCTCCGGCTCGGAGCAGAACATGTTGCTGCCGATGATCGAGGCGGCGGCTCCGGTGCGGGCCGCTCACACGCTGATCACCGCAGACGCCGGCTACCACTCCAGCGAGAACGTCAACGCCCTGTGCGAGGCAGGTATCCCTGCACTGTTGGCAGACAACCAGATGCGCCAGCGCGACGAGCGCTACGCCGAGCAGGCCAGACACAAAGCCAAGGCAGAGGTACTGCACGACAAGCGCAAGCCGGCAGCCAGCCCGAACCCGAAGGTCAAGGGGTACTTCAGCGTGGCCGACTTCGTATTTGACGGCGCAAACACCTGCACCTGCCCGGCCGGCTGCACGCTGCGCAGCAGCGGCGCGCTGTACAACGCAGGGCGCTATCAGCGACAGGAGTTCAAGGCACGGGCCAGCGACTGCCAGGCCTGCGCACTGCGGCCGCAGTGCATCCGCAAGCCAGAGACAGCGCAGCGCAAGATCGCCGTGCATCTGCGCATGCCAGATGACCCGAACGAGCCCATCCACCGCATGCGCGCGACCATCGACAGCGCACACGGCCGTCAGCTTTACAGCCAGCGTATCGCCACCGTGGAGCCAGTGTTCGGCAACCTGCGGCACAACAAGCGACTGAGCAGGTTCACGGTTCGGGGCAAGGACAAGGTCGGCACGCAGTGGCGCTTGTTCTGCCTGGTGCACAACATCGAGAAGGTCGCCAACCGGGGCGTTTGGGCGTGAATCAGAGGGACAAGTGCCATCCCTCGCAGATCACGTTGGCAAGGCTGAAAATTCGATCAGAATGGATCAATCGGCTCGGATCAATCAGCCCGGTTTCGCAATGAAGAATCCATCTTCCTCACCATTCAACCGTCACTGCGCAGCACCCGAAAATCGGGTTATTGCCCAGCGTCGTTAGGCCGCACGCAGATGGTCCTCGGCGAACTGGCGCCCGCTCTCCGCAAGGTGTCGTCAGACCCGGCGGTTCTTGGCCTCATTGAGTTGCTCGAAGAGTGGCCAGAGAACTCCAGTACCGCTGAAGATCTGCGTCAATCCGTGGAGAGGTACATCGGCAACACCTGGATCGCCAGCCCCCAGGAGCACGAGACCGTGTACTCGCTCTGGTCGGCATTTCGAGACCACTGCATCGTGGGTCGTAGCGGCATGACTCTGAATGAGCGCCTGTACTGTTTCAATTTGCTTGCTGCCTGGGATGGCGCCTCCAATGAGCAGGTCCGCGTTCTGCTCCGACAAAAGGTCGATTTCCCAAGTCCGTCTTCGTCATGAACCACGCTTCTAGGCCAAGCATGTCGAACGCGGTGGCAACGCGAGTCCGGCCTAACCAGTCGCGCGAGTGGACCTGCGCCAGCTGGCCGCGCTTCGCTCGGCAGTTGATCATCGCTGCGCGCGGCCAGTTGGCATCGGCCCCGCAGCTCAAAAGTTAGGTTGCTCCAGGAATGCCGTTCTTCAGGGTACTGCTCGAAGGCAACGGCCTTTGCATTGAGTCGTCCGATGAGGCGCCATCAATCGCAGGCTTCTTCACAACCAAGGTTGTCTGGGCCAATGCGCCGGAAATCGCTGGCCTCATCGCAATCGAGGTGGTGTCGCGGGAGTGGAGCGCCCAGCCTTACGCGTCGCAGCCTGGAGCCAAGTCTCTGTCTCTCGTTGCTGCCGAGTGCCATCAACTTGGGTTCGTCCGTGGGGTGCTTGAGCGGCCTTCTGGGTTTACCTTCTTTGCCGCCGAAGCATGAACGAGCAACCTAAACATTCGCTCGAGCCGACTGACGTCGGCCAGTCGCCGCTCGCGGCTCAGCTTCAACGTTAGACCGCACAAATGCTCTCGCACAATCTCGGACAAGCATTTCTTAATCGGGATGTCATCCCGGGGGTCTTTTTCTTCCACAACGACTTTGTTCGCGTGGTCGCTGGCCCGTATAAGGGCGGTGCAGGCTCACTCGTCACGGTCCTGCAGGTCAAGCCGGAGCCGCACTATCTCCTTGAGCTCGAATCCGGATATGACGTTGAAGTTGCGCAGTCAGAGATCGAGAATGCCGACGTCTAACCTTCCGCTCGCTTGAGCCTCCACCAGCTGGCCGCGCTACGATCGGCAGTTGATCGTCGCTGCGCGTGGCCAGTCGGTTTCGGCCCCTTAGCTTCAACCTTAGCCACATCACAAGGCGCACCTCAATGACTCGAACATTGCTGACAGCCGTCTTCGTGGCGTCATCGCTGCTTGCCACGACGGCCCTCGCGCAGTCTGGCAGTTCGCAGACCTACAAGCTGAAGCAGGATGCACCCTCCACAGGCACGTCCATCGTCAGGACGCTTGTGACATCTTCGCTTCCGCTCGACAGACCCTATGCTGAGCTCAGCGAGGAACACAAGGCCAGCTTGCGTTCCTTGTACGTGGACATGCCCCGAGATGACCAGCCACCGTTCCCTCTCAAAGGGCTTGGCGTTCTGTACGACAACATCCGCAAGGGTGCAGGCGCATTCCGCGCGACTGGCCAACTCTCACTGCTGGTCCTGGTGGGAGCCGACGGTGAAGCCAGTCAGGTTGAAATCCTGCTGGCCCCAGACCCGGATTTTGGTCGCTTCGCCGCCTCCATCGCCATGCTCACCAAGTACAAACCGGGCGTTTGCTCGGGCCAACCATGTGCGATGGAGTTCCCGGTGCGCGGGGAGTTCGGCAAGAGGTAGCACGCGCCCTCGCAGGCAGAAAAGCTCAAACACCAGGTTCCATGAATGCGCCTCCAGCCCTTGCTGGATGGCTGGCTCACTGCACACGTGGGCGTGTTGTGCCGGAAGGCTCACCCGAGTAGGCCGAAGCAGGCAGGGGTGAAGAGCGGCGCCCCCCCTAACACCTTGGTTTGAGCGCAGCGCCGCCGGCAGTCCACCTCGTCCGCGTGCTGCCCTGGTTTATCCTGCACCGCGCGCGCTTGGCCGTCTGCCGTAGTCGCCCGCTTGCCTCGAACCTCAGGCCGCACATGCAATCCACCGCCGCACCAGTCACCACGCTACGGGAGATCACCGCTGACACCGTACGCGCAGTGATGAAGCTTGCCGTCACCGAACATCAAACCCGGTTCGTGGCACCGAACGCCTGGTCACTTGGGCAGGCGCTGTTTGCGCCCGACGCCTGGTTCAGGGCCATCTACCTCGGGGATGAGCCGGTCGGCTTCGTCATGCTCTCCGACCAGTCGTTGCTCGACCAGGTACCCGAGAGCCCCGAAGTGGAGGTGTGGCGGCTCATGGTCGACGCCAGGCATCAGCGCAAGGGCATCGGCCGTGCAGCGATGCTGCAGGTCATCGAGCATGTCCGCAGCAAGGGCCTGTTCAAGAAGCTCTCCATCTCGTATGTGCCGGATGAGGGGGGCCCTGAGGCGCTCTACCTGTCGCTGGGTTTCAAGCCAACAGGCGAGGTGGACGAGGGCGAGGTTGTCATGGAGTTGGCTCTTGATGCGGCCTGACGTGTTGTTCAACCGTGGCGCCGACGGCATGCCATCAGCCCCATGCAGCAGGTCGGATGTTGCCCGCTCAGCGCGACGTTGAGCGCGACGTTGATTGCAAAGGAGACACCCATGCACTTGTCAGTTCTTGCGCTTCAAGGCTTGCTTCAGGCAGCAACAGCGATGCCGACCAAAGTGGTGGACGTCGCAACGGATCGGATGGCATCTGACGCCGTTTGCATCTGGGCTTGGCGGGTTGATGAAGAGAGAACTCTTCAACAAGTCCGAACCGGCGTCGATCGAGCGACTGAGTTGCCAGGCTTGAGGGTCAGTTGCCTCGTCTTTGCACCGAATCTGGAGCTGCTTCAAGTGGCAAGGGTCGCTGCGATTCGAAGCCCGGTCGTCGTCCGTGATGACCAGCGAGTTCTGATCCACAGTGATCCGTTGGACAGCGGTCTTCTCCTGAACCTCTTTCTCGCGGCAAGGATGCAGCCTTGTCCGTGCCTCAGTTTTGTGTTGAGTGCGAGTGCGGCATAACCCGTCGGTCGAGCGGGCCTGTAGCTGCTGGGGCAGCTGGTTCCGGCCTCCCCATTTCAAAGTCAGACGTCAAACAATGACCAATCGCCATCGACGGCTCGTGATGACGCGCTTCGTGCCCGCCGCTGTGTTGTCGCTCCTCAACCTGTCCGCGAAGGGCGAAGTCGCCAAGGGCGCCGACAGATTGCCCACGCCGCTTTCGCCCATGGGCGATCTGGGTCTTGTGCATGAACTGCTTGTCGTCATTGCCAGAACGAGAAGCTTCAACGAGGTCACAAGGCACCTGGATGAACACGCCACTCGACCCCGGCGGACTGAATTGGCTGATTGGGGCGCTGCCTACCAGATTCAGCAAGGTGCTGTCTCGGAGATCCTGATCCGCAGCGAGCGCTCCGCGCCGGGTCAACGAAGAGCGGATTCCAATCGAGTGGTCGCGATCGAGGCCATCTTCCAGCCCAACAAAGTTCGCCTCAGTGATCTCGAAGTCAAGTTCGGCCATTGGTACCGTGACCCGCCCGACGGGCAGAAGGTGTCGCTGGCGTCGGCGTACTTCAATGCAAAGCTGATCGACCCCAAAGCCAGCTACTTTCTTCTGGCGACCACCGGGGCTGCTTACGAAGAGGCTCTCTCGGCGTCCGAGCATGCACAGACGCTGGCTGCGACCTGGTCTGACGACCGATACTCGTCAAGAGGCAGGCCTTGGTAGCGCATGGGTTTTTCGCATGGACGACTGGCCCTACGCTCAGCGCCGAATCTGATTTTTCGCAGCATGTATCGGCACGAGCCCAGAGGCAACATGCGTTGCTCGCCAAGTCAAACGTCAGTCGTCACAGGGTGGTCTGCCGCCTGAAGGGTCGCTCGAGCATTCCTCTGCCAAGCGGCGCATTTCGCCCGACCAGCGAAACTCTCATCAGCATTCAGAACCTCAGCATGACCCATTCAATCGGCAAACTCACCAGCTTCCTCATCGCCCTTGCGTCGCTGTGTTCGGCACCTGAAGCGTTGGGTGCAGAGGTTTACAAGTGGGTCGACAAAGACGGCCGGGTGCATTACTCCGAACGCAAGCCTGCGGAAGCCAACGAGAAGGCCGTCGACTTGAAGGTCTCGACCCCACCGCCGCAAGCTGTTCGACCGGGGGCGACAACTTCGAGCATTCCCGCGGCGACATTTGGTGCGTCGCCAGGCACCAAGGGCAGGGAAGAGCCGAGAGAGCGCGCTTCGAGCCGTCCCGCCAAATCTTTGTCCGGCGGCCGGAGTGATGACAGCAATGAGTCCAAGTGCAACCTGGCCCGCGACGTGCTCAGCGGTGCGGTCAGGCATGGCAATGGCGCATCGACGGATGCCTACGATCGGCAGGTCGCGGAGAACGATGTTCGTCTGTTCTGCAAGTGAGACTGAAGCCTGGCGCTCCAGTCGGCCGCACAGCTCAAACCTCAGGCACCAGACATGAAGCCCCGCAATCGTTCAATTGCGTTGGTGCGCACACGCGGTGGGCCTTTCAATCGTCGGGCCTCATGAAGCACGCTGTTGCAGCCCTGGCTGCCTTGCTCCTCCACCCATCGATCAGCGGTGCAGACGACAGCTGGCGGATCACGACGCGCGGATACGGCCCGATTCGTGCTGGCATGACACCGGCCGAAGCCGCCCGACTGATGGGCACACGCCTGAAGACGTTCGAGGACAGGCCCATGGATGCGTTTTGCGATGACCTGATTCCGGAGAAGGGGTTCGAGGGCGTGAGCCTGATGGTCCAGAACGGCAGGATCACGCGACTCGTGATTTCGAAGCCAACTGTCCGGACGCTCTCCGGCATCCAGGTTGGAGACTCGACGGACCGACTCAAACAGGTGTTCGGTTCACGGCTCGAGATACAGCCGCACAAGTACGATGACGACGGCTTCTACTACTTCGTCTGGGAACAGGGGAAGCGCTTTGGCGTGAAGTTCGAGATCGGTGGGAACCGCGTCACGGAAATCTACGCTGGGGATGAGAGCATCCGGTACGTGGAAGGGTGCTCTTGATCCTCCGAGGGCGCACGCGTGGCTCCAATGCCGTGCTCCCCCCTCAGAGGCAGCCCCGACCCTCACCGCCGCAATTGAAAACGAGGAACACCAATGCCCGCAGATACGGATCCCGAGTTCTATAGCCGCGCCGACGCGCACATCAACCTGTCCAATGGCCAGATTTCAAAGAGCACTCGCGGCAAGGTGAGCGCATCCATGCTCTTCGGCACGAGCAGATTCAATGCGTGGCTGAGCGCAACTGGCTTCGACAGCGCCGAGGAGATGAGACAGGGCCGCGAGGACACGATCAAGTTCTTCGTTGCAGAGTACGAAAAGATGCTGGCCGAAAATCTGGACGACTACATCCAGAACTTCGACAGGTACATGAAGCCCGCGAAATAACGATGGGTGCGACTGGCGTGACCTTGCATTTGGCAAGCGTCGACGCCTTTGAATACATCCATCTCGCTTGCTTTGCCCGTTCGCCTCCATGTGCTCGCATCAAATCCCGCTCGCGGGTTTTACGAGAGACTGGATTCACCGTGACGCGGTCGACAGCCGCAGTGAACTACATGGACTACACGCCGCAGACGCGCTCCCGCGCTGCCTGAGCCCGCGCCTGCCCCGCCGCAGCCTGCCGGTAGACGACAATCACCGCCTCGACGGCCCCTGGTCGGCCCGGCAGTCTGTGCCTGGCTACAGCTGGTGCCGTCAGACCGCTCATGACCAACGCTCAATACACGACCCTGCCGCAGTGGCCCAACGCCTATCCGGCCAGCGGCGCCACTGCCACGCTGAAACTCCTCAACGAGGATTTCATCGTGACCGAACTGCCGCTGCAACTGCCCTCCGGTGAGGGCGAACACATCTGGCTGGACATCGAGAAGAACGGTGCCAATACCGCCTTCGTCGCCCAGCAACTGGCCGCTGCTGCCGGCGTGGACGAGCGCGACGTGGGCTATGCCGGTCTGAAGGACCGCTACGCCATCACCCGCCAGTGGTTCAGCATTTACTTGCCGAAGGGCGAGACGCCCGACCTGACCCAGCTGCAGCACCCGGAGTTCAAGGTGCTGAGCCAGAGCCGCCATGTGAAGAAGCTGCGCCCGGGTGATCTGCTGGGCAACCACTTCCGCATCGTGTTGCGTGAGGTGACGGGCGATCGCGACGCCATCGAGGCCAATCTCAAGGCCGTGGCGGCACATGGTGTGCCCAACTACTTCGGTGCCCAGCGTTTCGGCCATGACGGCGGCAACGTCGAGCAGGGCCGGGCCATGCTGGCGCGTGAGATCCGTGTGCGCAATCCGAAGAAGAAGGGCATCTACCTGTCTGCGGTGCGCTCCTTCATCTTCAATGAAGTGCTGGCGCTGCGCATGCAGCAAGGGCTCTGGGTCAAGACCCTGCCCGGCGACGTGATGGACGAGGTTGGCCGCCCCACCGGGCCGCTGTGGGGCCGTGGCCGGGTGAGCACCACTGAAGACGCGCAGGCGCTGGAAAACGGCGTGGCCGAACGCAACGCCGTGCTGTGCGACGGCATGGAGCACGCGGGCCTCGACCAGCAGCGCCGCTCGCTGGTGGCGAGCCCGCAAGACATGTCCTGGGAATGGCTGCAAGCCGACCAGCTGGTGATCACGTTCGCGCTGCCCGCCGGGAATTACGCGACGTCGCTGCTGAACGAAATTCTCCACACCACCGAGCCTGACCGCTACACCGAGAGCGAGCCTGCGCCTGTTGAATGACGCTGTGCTCGCCCTAAAGCCGCGGTGCTG
Organism: Ideonella margarita; assembly: GCF_038066635.1. NCBI lineage: Bacteria > Pseudomonadati > Pseudomonadota > Betaproteobacteria > Burkholderiales > Sphaerotilaceae > Ideonella > Ideonella margarita. Next base: position 11,167 of record NZ_JBBUTI010000009.1, read on the forward strand.
ACGCGGCTGGCGGCTCGGCCTCGATCACATTGCTGGCCGAGGCCTGCAGCATCTGTCCGTGTCGCTCATGGGCGGTTTGCGTCAGCTCGGTGATGAGGCTGGCCTCGGGCAGGTTGTGCCAGTACTTGCGCGGCATTTCCTTGCGCATCATGTTGAGCTTCAGCCGGGCCGGGTTGAAGGTGTTGCGGTAGTAGGCCAGCCACAGCGCCTCGCCGGCGTCGGCATCGGGCGCATCCGCCTTGCTGGCGCCCGGGCTGATCTGCAATTGGCGGTCTTGCCAGTGCAGGCAGCAGCGCGGCGTGAGGATGGCCCAGTCCATGTTGCTAAAGCGGCGTGAGAAGAAGCCGGCCATGGCCTCGACGATGTGGTGTTCGGGCTCGAACCAGGCCATGTGCACGATGCGGCTCAGGCGAGCTTCTTCATCTACCCAGGCAGTCACGGGCCGGAAGCGCACAAACGCCTTCATCTTGTGCTGGTCACGGCCCACCTGTCGGGCCATCTGGTTCAGGCGCTGCCGGTCGGGGTCGAGTGCGTCGTGGCGCAATCCGGGTTCACGCTGCAGACGCCACAACAGGCGATAGGCGAGGGCGTAGCGCTCGGGGTCCGAGTGGCGGCAGGCCATCTGCAGCAGCTCCGCCACCCAGGCGGGCACACGGATGGGCGGGGCGGTGTGGCTCACGGCGGTTGGGCTGGTCTCGGGTGGCTCGTTGGCTGAGCCTGCGCCTGCGCCCGTGTCGTGTTCGTCAGCAGCAAACAGGTCACCACTGAGCGCATCGGCGCCCGCAGCCTCACCACGCACCTGCCAGCGCACGGCGCCCGGTGGGCAACCGGCGGCCAGCAAGGCCCGGGCCGCCAGCTTGAAGCCCGCCAGGTCGGTCGGGCCGGCCAGCTCGATGTGGCGGTCTGCCGCGTTCTCGCTCATGGGCCGATGAGGGCGGGCTGCACCGGCTGGGCCAGTGGCAGCGGGGCAGCGGCTACCACGGGGGCCGCAACAGCACCCTGGGCCGGTAGGCCACCAAACATGTCTGCGAACAGATCACCTTGTACCGGCACCTCCGGCCGCAGCGCACGGGCCACCGCGCGGTTGTCTCCCGGCGTGGTGGGCACGTGGTCTTGCAGCTGCACAAAGGGCAGCACCTTGGCTTCGGGCACCTTCAGCGCGCGCAGGTCAGCCCGGCGCAGGCGTCGCACGCGCCGGCTGCTGAGGATGCGCTGCACGGAGGTGACGCCCAGGCCCGGCACACGCAGCAGCCGTTCCTTCGGCGCGCGGTTCAGGTCGACCGGGAAAAACTCTGGGTGGCCCAGCGCCCATGCCAGTTTGGGGTCCACGTCCAGCGCCAGTTGGCCGTCCTGCGACGGCGGCACGATCTCGTCGTGGGTGAAGCCGTAGAAGCGCATCAGCCAGTCGGCCTGGTAGAGCCGGTGTTCGCGCACCAGCGGCGGCGCCTTCAGCGGCAGGGCGCCGGCGGCATCAGGGATCGGGCTGAAGGCCGAGTAATACACGCGCTTGAGGCGGTAGTCGCCATACAGGCTGGCGCTGGTGGCCAGGATGGTGCTGTCGGTGGTGGCATCAGCGCCCACGATCATCTGCGTGCTCTGGCCGCCCGGCGCAAAGCGCGGCGGCTTGGCCCGGCGGGTGCCCGACACCGGCAGCGCGATCGGGGTGGCGCGCGCTTCCTTGGCTTCGGCAATGTGCACCGACAAGCGGCCCATGCTGCGCTGGATGGCGTCGACGTCCTTCTCGGGCGCGAGCGCCTTCAGGCCTTCGGGCGTGGGCAGCTCGATGTTGATGCTCAGGCGGTCGGCATACAGGCCGGCCCGGGCCAGCAGCTCAGGGCTGGCATCGGGGATGGTCTTCAGGTGGATGTAGCCGCGGAAGTCGTGTTCCTCACGCAGCACCCGGGCCACCTCCACCACGCGCTCCATCGTGTAGTCGGGGCTCTGGATGATGCCGGAGCTGAGGAACAGGCCTTCGATGCAGTTGCGCCGATAAAAATCGAGCGTCAGGTTCACCACTTCCTGCACCGTGAACCGGGCCCGCGGCACGTTCGAGCTGATGCGGTTGATGCAGTAGAGGCAGTCGTAGACGCAGTAGTTCGTCAGCAGGATTTTCAGCAGCGAGATGCAGCGGCCATCCGGCGTGTAGCTGTGGCAGATGCCCGCGCCGTCGGTGGAGCCGATGCCGCGGCCGCCCTTTGAATCGCGGCTGTTGGTGCCGCTGGACGCGCACGACGCGTCGTATTTGGCCGCATCGGCCAGCACCCCCAACTTGCGAATCAACTCCATCACGCCACCTGCAAAACTGTATGTTCATTCAGTTCATGGGCACTGACAAGCCGTGCATCATCTTCAGGGGTAAAGCGCGTCAATTTGGCAACAGGTGGCCATTCGTGAGAAATGACCTTCAGCCGCGACCGCCCGCAGCCGAATACGCATGACGACAGAGCCATTCCGCTCTCCATGCCCACCGGAAAGAACAATGCAGTACTTTCTTCGACAGATGTCCATCCGCTGGCGGCTTGCTGCCCTGGCGGGGCTGGCCGTGATGGCCGTGATCGTGTGCACCAGCCTCACGGTCTGGTTGGGCAATCGGCTGACGGACGTGAGTCAACGGGTTTTCGTTTCCAAGGACGTGGTGGCCGACATCCTGCCGCCGCCGCTGTACCTGGTGGAAATGCGCCTGGTGGTGTCGCGGCTGGTGGAGGGCACGTTGACGCCCGAAGCCGCCGACGCCGAGGTGCAGCGCCTGGCCAAGGAATACCAGGACCGCGTCGACTACTGGCGCGCCAACCCCCCGGGCGAGTTGCAAGCCACCTTGCTGGGTGAGCAACACCAGCAGGGCGAAAAGTTCATCGCCGCGGCCCGTGCCGCCACCGCCCAGGCGCGCTCTGGCGGGGTCGATGCCGTGAAGGGCTCCCTCGCCGACATGCACCGTCTGTATGAGGCGCACCGCGCCGGCGTGGACGCCACCGTGAAAGCCGGCACCCAGCGTGCCGGAGAAGACATGGCCTTGTTCGATGCGGTGGTGGCTGCGGCCCGGTGGCAAGCAGCCGCCAGTGCGCTGGTGGTGTCGCTGGTGATGGTGTGGCTGATCGTGGCGGTGAGCCGCAGCATCTGCCGGCCATTGGCCCGCTCCGTGAAGGCCCTGAAGCGGGTGGCTGAGGGTGACCTGAGCGCGTCCGAGCCGCCGCGCGGCAACGACGAGCTGGCCGCGTTGGCCGGCACCATCGCTCACATGATCAACAGTTTGTCGAAGCTGGTGACCGACGTGCGCTCACATGCCAATGGCGTGGCCGTGGCCAGTGACCAGATCGCCCAGGGCAACCAGGACCTGGCCTCGCGCACTGAGAACCAGAGTGCCGCGCTGCAGCAAACCTCCAACACCATGGGTGAGCTGGGCAGTGCCGCCAACCAGAACGCCGACCATGCCGCCACCGCCAACCAGCTGGCCGTGGATGCCGCCAGCCTGGCTGTGAAGGGCGGTGACGTGGTGGGCGCGGTGGTGGGCACGATGCAGGAGATCAATACCTCGTCGCGCAAGATCAGCGACATCATCGGCGTGATCGACGGCATTGCCTTCCAGACCAACATCCTGGCCCTGAACGCGGCAGTGGAAGCCGCCCGCGCCGGCGAGCAAGGCCGCGGCTTTGCCGTGGTCGCGTCCGAGGTGCGCAGCCTGGCCGGGCGCAGTGCATCGGCCGCTCGGGAGATCAAGACCCTGATCACCGCCAGCGTCGAGCGGGTGGACCATGGCACGCGCCAGGTCGACGACGCCGGCCGTGCGATGCAGGACATCGTGGCGGCCATCCAGCGCGTCAGCCACATCATCAGCGAGATCAACCACGCCAGCATCGAGCAGCGCACCGGCGTGTCGGTCGTGGGCCGTGCGGTGGAGCACCTCGACCAGACCACGCACCAGAACGCCTCGCTGGTGGATGAAGCTGCCGCGGCGGCCGGGAGCCTGCGCGATCAGGCGCAGGCGCTCGTGAACGTGGTGTCGCGGTTCAACCTGCCGCAGCACGCCTGAAGTCCCGCGGCGTCTGGCCGGTGCGTTGCCGGAACTGCCGGTTGAAGTGCGACAGGGTGTCGAAGCCGCACTCGCGGGCGATCAAGGCCACTGGCCGCTCGCTCAGCCGCAGCCGCAACCCGGCCTCGCTGCAGCGCACGTCGTTGATGTAAGCCGTGAAGCCCTTGCCGACCTCGCGGCGGAAGAAGCGGCTGAACGCGGCGGGTGTGACATGCACCAGCGCCGCCGCGTCGTCCACGGTCAGCGGTTGATCGAGGTGGCGATGGATCCAGTCGATCACCCGATCGACGCGGCCGGGCTCGGCGCTGCGGCTGCCAGCTGCGCGCGGCGCCACGGCAGCAGCAATGGGTACCAGGCAGTGCGGGTGCTGCAGCAGCAGGCCCAGCACGGTGAACAGGTCGGCCAGGCGCAGCAGGTCAGAGTGCTGCGGCATGCGGCGCAGCACGGGCACCAGCGCGTCGCGTGCGGCGCCCTCAATGCGCAGACCTTGCGCCGCGCGTGCCACCAGCGGCCCGAGCGCGGCCAACTCCGGCAGGCCCGTTTGCTCGATCAGCTCTGGTGCGAACTGCAGCACGGTGACCTGGTGCGGCTCGCCGGCCCGCTCGGCTGCGCTGACCCAGGTGTGCGGCACGTCCGGCCCCAGCAGCACCAGATCGCCTGATTCAAACGGGGCCACGTCATTGCCCACGAAGCGCAGGCCCGTGCCTTGCTCGATCCACGTCAGCTCCATCTGCCGATGGCTGTGGTGCTGTGCCTGAAAGGCCCCGAGTGTCAGCCGCATGAAGCGGAAGCTCTGGTGGGCGTGGGTGACATGCTCCTTCTTCACTCTCATGCACCGATTCTGGCGCCTTGAGGGTCATAAAACAGTCAGTACTGGTGCTGAGACGCCCACATCGCCGCGGTGGGCGTCGAGATACTGCAGCGTGAGCCTGAATCACCTCCGCCATGACACCGACCTTATCCCGCACCCTTTTTCACGCCACGCGCCAGCCGTTGCGCACAGCCCTGCATGCGCTGGGAGCCACGTTGATGATCCTCACCTCCGCCACCCTGTCAGCCACCGCCGCTGAAACGCCCGTCGTGGCCAGCGCGCCTCTGCCCAACGTGGCAGTGGGCCGCCTGGAGCGGCTGGCCAACTTCCCCTCGAAGTTCGTGGATGCCCGCCATGTGGATGTGTGGCTGCCAGCGGGTTACCGGGCCGACCGGCCGCATGCCGTGCTCTACATGCACGATGGCCAGATGCTGTTCGATGCCCGCACCACCTGGAACAGGCAAGCCTGGAACGTGCACGAGGCGGTGCAGCGGCTCATCAACGACGGCCGCTTGACCGACACCATCGTGGTGGGTGTGTGGAACAACGGCCCGTACCGCCACAGTGAGTACTTCCCGCAGAAATTCCTGCCGCTGATGCCTGCAGCGCGGCGTGAGCAGCACGTGGCACAAAGCCTGAAAGGCAAGCCGCAGAGCGATGCTTATCTGCGCTTTCTGGTGGAAGAGCTGAAGCCGGCCATCGATGCGCGCTACGCCACGCGGCGCGACGCGGCCAGCACCGTGCTGATGGGCTCGAGCATGGGCGGGCTGATCTCGGTCTACGCGATGAACGAATACCCGCAGGTGTTTGGCGGCGCGGCCGGCTTGTCGACGCATTGGGTGGGCATGCACAAGGCCAATGCCGCCATTCCACTGGCCGCCTTCAACTACCTGCGCGACCACCTGGCAGACCCCGCCACCCACCGCCTCTATCAAGACCACGGCACCACCGAGCTCGATGCGCTGTATGCGCCCTACCAATCGGTGGTGGACGACCTGGCGCGTGAGCGCGGCTATGTGGACGGCGTGAACTTCGATACCCGCGTGTTTGCAGGCACCGGCCACAACGAAAAGGCCTGGGCCGACCGGCTTGAAACGCCGCTGTTGTTCCTGCTGGGCAAGCGCTGAGCTCGTGCCTCACCAGGCCACCGTTCTTCTTGATCAAGGATGCCCATGCGATTCATGTCTTGCTTGACGCTGCTGGCGCTGGGGGCGTTGACGGGGGTGAGCGCCAGCACGTCCGCAAAGACATCCACAACCGCGCCCACAACAGCGCCCACAACAGCGCCCACAACGTCAGCGCCCTTCGTCTCCACCCAACCCGCCGCGCGGGTTGAGCATTGGCAGAAGCGCCAGGCCGCCATCGAGCAGCAGATGCAGGATGGCCCGGCCATGGCGGCCACCCGGCTGGTGTTCGTGGGGGACTCCATCACCGATTTCTGGTTGCTGGACGATGACCCCTGGGTGCCCGGCCGGAAGTTCGGGCAGCAGGTGTGGAACGCCACGTTTGGCAGCCAGGCGCAGCCGGCCAACCGCGCCTTCAACATCGGCATCTCGGGCGACCGGATCGAGCATGTGCTGCACCGGCTGCAGCCCCGCGCACAGGGCGGGCGCGGCCAACTTGATGCGCCCGGGCTGAAGCCACAGTTCATCGTGCTGATGCTGGGCATCAACAACTCCTGGGCGGCCGAGAGCCCGGTGGTGCCGAGCATCGTGATGGGGGTGCGCGAGGTGCTGCGCAGCGTGCACCAGCGGCAGCCGCAAGCGCGCATCGTGCTGCAGTCATTGCTGCCCACCAGTGAGCCGGCGCGGCAGGCTGATGTGGTGCTGCCGGTGAATGCACAGTTGATGGCGATGGCCGCGTCGCCCGAGTTCGCGCCGTACACCGTGTACCTCGATCTGCAGCCTGGGTTTGTGGACGCCCAGGGCCGTCAACTCGGTGGTTTGTTCACCGACGGCCTGCACCCCAATCTGGCGGGCTACACCGTATGGCGCGACCAACTGCTGCCTTTCCTTGACCGCCAGCGGGTTGAGCGCCGGCCTTGAGCGACGCGGCTCACACGAGACGCGTCGCGAGGCAGGTGCGATCTGCGCAGCGCTCAGGGAAGCTTGACCACGCTGGGCACCACCACGAGGCTGGTGCGCGTGCCGCGCGCAGCGTCTACGTTCTCGATCAAGCCGGGTTCGTCCAGGGGCATCAACATCACCGGTCGTGAGACGACCGCCAGCGGGCGCCCCTCCCACATCACCGCATCGATGCGCACCCGGCCGGGCGCCACCACGTGCGCGGTCAGGTCCAGTGCCATGGGGGGATTGGCGTCACTGCCGTCACCGGGGTGGTCGAGGTGCATGGTTTGGCCGTCGCGGCCGGCCAGCGCCAGTTGCAGGCGGTTGACCCGCTCGCCAACTTGCTGAGAGATCACCAGGCTGAGCTTCAGCTCCGGGCCTGCCGGGTTCGACAGCGAGGCCGCCTGGCTCGTCCAGCACAGGCCCGCACAGGCGGCCAGGCCAGCGGCCATCAGGGATTTGCGGGTGCGGCTGGAGGCCGGGGTGTGTTTCAGCATGGCAATCCTGTCGACGAGGGGATGTGCGCTGGCCCAGCGGCTGGCCACCGGCGCGGTGTGGGTAGGGAGGTGATGCGCCGCCAGCAGCGCCTGAACGTACACGGGCAGGCGCTCTGGCATGGCGCCTACAACGGCCTGGTCGCAGGCCAGTTCCTGATCGGCCTGCAGGCGGCGCGCCGCCCACCAGGCCAGCGGGTTCCACCAGTGCATGGCCAGCAGCACGGCGCTGATGAGGTTCCACAGGTTGTCCAGGCGTGCCTGGTGCACGGCTTCATGTACCAGGATCAGCTCGCGCTCCTCGCGACTGAAGCGGCTGTCGAAGTCAGCGGGCAGTGCCAGCCGCGGCCGCAGCAGGCCGATCAGTGCCGGGCTGCTGCCTGCCGGCAAGGTTGTCCCCAGCCTTGCCACTCGCCATTGCCGCAACGCCTGCACCAGCAGCGCCGTGGCCGTGCCAACCAGCCACACCAGCATCCACCACCGGTGGTGTTGGGCATCGTCCGCCGGTAAAGGGGCCTGCGGCAGGCCATCCTGGCCGGCCAGGCTGGCGAGTGGACCGAGTACATCGACACTGAACCGGGTCACCACTGCGTTGGCCGGTTGCGGCAGGAGCGGCGTCAACAGCATCGCGGGCACCAGCCACCAGGCGGCATAAGTGAAACCGGGGCCTTGCCGCAGCAGCATTGGCCGTGCAGCGCGCAGCAGGATGATGGCGATGCTCAGCAGCAGTGCCTGGCGAAGTGCCAGGGTCCAGAGTGCGTCAATCATGGCCTTGCTCCTTCAGCAGCGCCTTCAGGGCCGCCACATCGGCCTTCGACAACTTGCGCTGCGAGGCGAACTGGGCGACCAGCGGCGCCAGCCCGCCGCCAAACAGGCGGTCGATCAGCGAGATGCTCTGGCTGCCGAGCCATGCCTGGCGCTCGACCAGAGGCGAGTAGAGAAAGCGGCGGCCGTCGCGTTCAGCTGAAACTGCCCCCTTCTGCAGCAGCCGGTTCAGCAGCGTCTTCACGGTGCTGGGTTGCCAGCCCTGGCTGGCACCGAGCGTGGCGGCCAGGTCTTCCGCAGCTTGCGGAGCGGACTGCCAGAGCTGCTCCATCACATGGCTCTCGGCGTCGCTGATGGGAGGGAGTGTTTTCATGATTGATTACATGTGTAGACGGTTTATTGTTTACGTCCGTAATCGCTTCTGTCAAGTCGGTTGATGCGAGGGTTTGCATCAAGGGGTCACGAGTGCGCAGAGAATGCTTCCACCAGATCTGAGCTGAGGAGTGATCGATGGAGTTGAAGTCTGTGCGCCCGGCTGCGCGTCGGTGGTCGGCCTGCTTGCTGGGTGTCATGGCCGCATCGGCACAGGCGGTGACGGGTGTAGACGCCGCCGCACTCTGCGTGCAGGAGGCCGATGCCGCCCTGCGCCTCGCCTGCTATGACCGCCTTCATGGGCGAGACGCCGCAGCGAGTGCCCCGGCGACGGCCTCGGCCATGATCACCGCCTCATCGGCACCAACTGCTTCAAGCGCCATCACCGCGCCGTTGGTAGTCGGCAAGGCACCGGTGCCGCAAGACACGCACCTCTCGCAGCGCTGGGACCTGGCTGGGCAATCGTCCACCTTGTTTGCACCGCGTGTGCACAAGCCGGTCTACCTGCTGCCGGCCACCTGGACGAACAAGGTGAACCTGCAGCCATCGTCGCCTTCGCCCAACCACTCGGTGTCGTCCGACCTCGACCTCAGCGCGGTGGAAGCCAAGTACCAGCTCAGCTTCAAGTCGAAGCTCGATGACCAGGTGCTCGGCACGCCGGTGTCGCTGTGGGCTGCCTACACGCAGTCGTCGCGCTGGCAGGTCTACAACGGCGCGGCGTCGCGGCCGTTCCGCGAAACCAATTACGAGCCCGAGATCATCCTGGCCGTGCCGATGAATGTGCCAGTGGTGGGTTGGAACCTGCGGGTGGCGTCGCTCTCGCTGAACCACCAGTCCAACGGCCGCTCGCTGCCGCTGTCGCGCAGCTGGAACCGGGTGATTGGCTCACTGGCGGCCGAGCGGGGGGAGTGGGTGGCCGAGTTCCGCCCCTGGCTGCGCCTGCGTGAAAAGCCTGCCGACGACGACAACCCGGATGTGCAGGACTACATCGGCCGCGGCGAGCTGCTGATCAGCCGTTACTGGGGCGACCACGCCATCACCTTGCAGGCCCGCCACAGCCTGAAGGGTGGCGAGCGCTCACGCGGCTCGGCCCAGCTGGAATGGGTGTTCCCGATGGACGGCGCGCTGCATGGCTTCTTCCAGGTGTTCAGCGGTTATGGCGAAAGCCTGGTCGACTACAACCTGCGCCAGACCAAGGTTGGCCTGGGCGTGACGATCGCTGGTTGGCGCTGAAGCCTCAGTAGTGGCTCACGCGGTGAACCACCAGCTGCCAGCTGGCTTCACCGCGTTCCAGCCGGTAGCTGATCTGCCGCATGCCGCCGCCGGGCGCCTCCAGCGCATCACCGGCGCGGTACACCGGAAAGCGGCGCTCCAGGCGGCTTTCCACCACCGCAAATTCGTCGCGGCCGCGGTAGCCCGTCTGCAGCTCGGGCAAGTTCCCCAAGGCGGGCAGGTAAATGCCGCTGAGTGACTTCCTGTTGTTCGCGGCGAAGGCCAGCAACTGCCCGGGGGCCTCGGGCGTTCTGCCGCGCAGGTAAACGTACACCTCGGGGGAGCCGTCCACATCCAGGTCAGCCACCTCGGCATTCACCACGTCGGCATTCACGCTGAGGGTTTGCGCCGCGTTGGTGATGGCCAGACCGCTGGGCTGGATGCGGACTTGCGTTGCTCCAGAACCTGCACGCACAGCCGTGACGTGAAAGCTCACGCCTTGCAGCGTCAGTGTCTGATCAAACACCACGGCGGCCTTCGGCGCCGGGCTGCCGGCGGGCGCCTTCCAGCGCACCTCGATGGTCTGGTCCTGCAGCTTGTAGATCTGGCCCTGGCTGCCCAGCCCGCGCTGCCGCGTGGCGAGTCGGCCTTGAGCATCTTTGTAGACGCCGGCACGTTGTTCGTCAGGGGTCAGCTCGATGCGGGTGCCGTTGGCCAGCTCGATGCTGACAAAGCCCTGGCGCTGCGAAAAGCTGCATTCCCCTGCGGTGGCTTGCGCCGGCTGGCCCTTCGGGATGACGCGGCAGTGCGCGGTGGTGGTGTCGGCGTGGGCCGGTACGGCGGTGGCCAGCAGTGCGCAGGTGCCGATCAGGCCGATCAGGCCGAGCAGCCGGCTGACGCGGGCAGGGCGTAGCGGCGCGTTTCGAGTTTGCATGGTGTGGATCTTCCTCCTGAGAGCGCAACGATATCGCGTCCGTTGCGCGGCAGTTTGGAGAACGTCAACCAGCGCAGGCTGGCCGGAGAGGCCTCAGTGGGTCACCGCCACGCGGAACACCGCCATCGACTGAACCAGCGCCTGGGCCTGGCTGCGCAGTGACTCGGCTGCGGCGGCACTTTCCTCCACCAGCGCCGCGTTCTGCTGGGTGGATTGGTCCATCTGCGCCACCGTCTCGCCCACCTGGCTGACGCCCGAGCTCTGCTCGGCACTGGCGGCACTGATTTCGGTGACGATGTCCGTCACGCGGCGGATCGAGGCCACGATCTCGTTCATCGTGCCGCCGGCCTGGCCGACCAGCGTCGTGCCCTGCTCAACGCGCTCGACGCTGTCGCTGACCAGCTTCTTCACCTCACGCGCGGCAGCGGCACTGCGCTGGGCCAGGCTGCGCACTTCACTCGCAACCACCGCAAATCCGCGGCCCTGTTCCCCCGCCCGAGCGGCTTCCACCGCCGCGTTCAGCGCCAGGATGTTGGTCTGGAAGGCGATGCCGTCAATGGTGCCGATGATGTCGGAGATGCGGCGCGCACTGTCATTGATGCCGGCCATGGTCTGCACCACCTGGCCCATCACCGTGCCACCTTGCACCGCCACGCCGGAGGCGGCGCTGGCCAGCTGGCTGGCCTGGCGGGCGTTGTCGGCGTTGTTGCGCACGGTGCTGCCCAGTTGTTCCATCGTTGATGCGGTCTGCTGCAGTGAGCCCGCCTGCACCTCGGTGCGGTTCGACAGATCCTGGTTGCCCTGGGCGATCTGATCACTGGCCTCGGCCACCTGGCGCGCATTGCGCTGCACCGCCTGCACCGTGGCCGACAAACTGTCTTGCATGCGCTTCATGGCTTGCAGCAGCAATTGGGTTTCGTCGTTGCCCTCGGGGCGGATGGCGCCCGTCAGGTCGCCTGCCGCAAGGCGCTCGGCGGCCTTCACGGCGGCCACCATGGGTTGCGTCATGCGCTGGGCCAGCCACAGCGCGCCCAGCACCACCGCCACTACCGTGGCCAGCAAGGCGGCGCCAATGGCCATGGCGGTGGCCCGCACATTGGCCTGGCCCTCGGCATTGATGGCTTCGCTGTGCTGCTCGATGGCCTCCGACAGCGCCGCCATCTTGACTTCCAGGTTGGTGAAGGCCTTCTGCAAGCCGCTCGAAGCCTCGCGTGCGGCATCGGCACTCGTCATTGCGGCGCTCACCGTCCGATCGGCTTCAGCGAGGTAGGCCTTCACCAGCGGCTGCACCTCGGCCAGCGCTGTGCGTCCGGCCTCGTCCAGCACGTCGGGCGTGAGTTTGGCCAATGAGGTGCGGAAGGTCTCCGCGTGGGTCTTCAGGTCTTCGGTGGCCTCGGTGATCTTGGCCTTGTCCTGCTCCATCGCACCCAGCAGGGCGAGCTGGGCGTCACCCCGAACGGCGTCGTGCATCATGTCCGCCGACTGGCTGGCCTGCAGCGCCGAGGCCCCCTGTACGGACGCATCCAGGCTCTGGCCCAGCCGGGACGAGGCCATCAGGCCGATGCCTCCCACGACCGCCGCGCCCACGGCGCCCGCGAGGCCAAAAGCGATGATTTGAGTGCGCAGCTTCATGGTGATCAATGCCGGTTGGGGTCAAGGGCGGTATCGCCGGCGACCGTGTCGGGCCGCTCGCTCCTGCTTTGATGCAGGTCAACCACGTCATCGGCAGTGATCGCGCTGCCTGTAGCTGAAATTTCAGGTAACCGTACCGTTGTTGGCGGTTGTGCTCAGCCTCGGGTAGAGCAACGCCGGGCGCATCGCCGGGAGAAGTGCATTGACCAAGTCTGCTGGGGCCGAAGGTGGCATGACGCCGCAGAACCGATGCCGGTCTGTTCGGCCGATTGATCGATGATCAACGGGGGGCGCCTTGCATGGCCCGCGCCAGCTCCCCATGCCCGCGTGAGGCCAGCATCTCGGCGGCTGACTGCTGGTCACGCAATTCCTTGTTCTGGCTGAGCTTGGCCTTGCCCACCAGCGACGTCACTGCGATCTCGATGCCGACGATCTTGCCCAGCATTTCGTTGATGAAGGCAGGCTCGGAGTCGCCCATCTTCCATGGCTTGGGCTCGGCCGCTTCGTGGTGGCGGGTGAGCCGGCCGACGAGGCCGCGCACGAAGCGCTCGTCATCGTGGATCGTCAAGGTGCCGTGGGCGTGCACGACCTCGTAGTTCCAGGTGGGCACCTGGCGGTGCGCTTCATGTTTGCTGGGGTACCAGTTCGGCGAGATGTAAGCCTCGGCGCCCCTGAAGACCACCATCACCGGCGTACCCGTGGGGCAGCGTTGCCACAGCGTGTTGGCCCGCGCCACATGGGCCGTCAGCGCGCCCAGCGCACCTTTGGCCGGGTCGAATTCGAAGGGAATGTGGTCGGCGTCCAGGCCCGACTCGCCATGCGTGACCAGCATGCCCAGCGGGTGGGCCTGGACTATGCGGTGCAACTCGGCGGGCTCGGTGATGGCGAAGTGCGCGGGGATGTACATGGGCGGCAGCCGGTGGCGGTGGTCAATGGCGAGGCGCCAACTATCGACGGCAACCGGCACATTGACAAGATCCGGCGCTTGTCTTTTTGGACGCCTCGGTGGATGCCATTGCCCCGGGGCGCAGCTGCCCAGCACTCACCCCCTCAACACCACATGCTGCTGGCCGGGCAGCATGCGCTGCACCAGCGGGTGCTGCACCTTCTTCTCCGTGTCCACCGCCCAGAAGTGCTCGCGCACGCCCTCGCACGCGCCGACGCGCTTGACCTGGTAGCGCTCGATCAGCTCGGCTTCCACCAGCTCGGTGGCCGGGAATACGCCCATGCCGCCCGCACCGAAGGTTTTCAGCAGTGCGCTGTCTTCAAATTCACCCACCACATTGGGGCGGATGCCGCGCTGCTCGAACCAGTGGTCGAGCCGCCCACGCACCGCCGCGCTGGCCGTGGGCAGCAACACCGGCACTTCTGCCAGCGATTCCGGAAAACCCTTTGCGGCTTGTTTGGCCAGCGCTGGCGGGCCGTACCAGGCCACGGCCGAATCGCCCAGGGAATGGCTGTAGAGCTTCAGGCTGGGGTTGGGCGGGGCAGGGCGGTCGGTCAGCACCACGTCCAGGCGGTGCAGGGCCAGGTCGGCCAGCATGTCTTCCACGCCGTCTTCGCGGCAAATCAGGCGCAGGTTGGGCGTGGCCAGCACTGGCAGCATCAGGGTGCGCACCACCAGCTTGGGCAGACGGTCTGAAATGCCCACGGCCAGGCGCACGCCGGGGTCGCTGGCGGCGGTCTGGACGATGTCTTCCAGCTGCTCGCCCAGCGCAAATATCTGGTCGGCCTGCCGAACCGCGGCTTGCCCCGCCTCGGTGAGCACCAGCCCGCGGCCGGCCGGCTTGAGTAGGGCGTGGCCGAGTGAGCGTTCCAGCTCACGCACCTGCGCGCTCACGGTTTGCACGGCCATGCCCAGGCGATCGGCGGCGCGCGCCATGCCGCCTTCCTTGGCCACCACCCAGAAGTAATACAGGTGCCGGTAGTTGAAGTTGAGGCTCATGTTCCCGTTTTTACGAACAAAGACTCAATGATTGTCTTATTTTTTAGTTGGTTACGCACAGGCATTCTTGCGGCGTGTCATCAATTGCTGGTGACCGCATCCGAAGGAGATCTGCCATGCAAGTACTCGTTGAATCCCGCTCTGCTGAAGCCACGGCGCCCTGGCGCGAGCTGGCTGTGCGCCGCGCGCAGTTCGTGCTGCGCCGTCTGGTTGGCCAGGTGCCGATGACCCGCGTGCACCTGGCTGACGTGAACGGCCCGCGTGGTGGCATCGACAAGGAGTGCCAGGTGGCCCTGCACACCGACGGCCACGGCACGATCGTCATCCATGCCCGCGCCAGCAACTGGCGCAGTGCGCTGGACAGTGCCCTGGCCCGCGCCGTTCGCACGCTGCAGGCCCTGCTGGGCCGCCGCCGCGCTCACCCGCGCAGCACCCCCCGCCGTCAACCCGAACAACTTGCCTGAAAGGACCCCTCATCATGAACCCGCTTCACAACTCGACCAACGCACCCGCGCATGCCATGGTGGCCATGCCCGGCACGGCGCCCGCCACGGGCCGCAGCGCAGAGAGCCTGCGCGTGCTGCGCAATACCTGGGCCCTGCTGGCTATGACGCTGATGTTCAGCGCTGGCGTGGCCACTGTCGTCACCGCGTGGAAGCTGCCGGCCCCCGGCCTGCTGCTGACGCTGGGTGGCTACTTCGGCCTGCTGTTCGCCATCCACAAGTTGCAGAACAGTGGCTGGGCGGTGGGCCTGGTGTTCGCGCTCACCGGCTTCATGGGCTGGACGCTGGGCCCGATGCTGCAAGCCACGCTGGCGCTGCCCGGCGGTGCGCAGTCGATCGCACTGGCTCTGGGTGCCACCGGTCTGACGTTTCTAGGCTTGTCGTCGTGGGTGCTGACCACCCGGCGTGACTTCAGCTTCCTCGGCGGCTTCCTGTTCGCCGGCATGCTGGTGGCGCTGCTGGCTGGCCTGGCCGCGATGTTCTTCCAGATGCCTGCCCTGAGCCTGGCCGTGAGCGCTGCCGTGGCTCTGCTGTCAGCCGGTCTGATCCTGTTTGAAACGAGCCGCATCGTGAATGGCGGCGAGACCAACTACGTGCTGGCCACCGTCAGCCTGTTTGTCTCGATCTTCAACCTGTTCACCAGCCTGCTGAGCCTGTTCGGCTTCGGCAGCAACGAGGAGTGATGAGCCATGCGACGTTATCTGCCTGACAGCCCGCAAGCCGCGGCGCGTGTGGTGGCCCTGGCCTTGCTGGCCGATGGCCACTACTCGCGGGAAGAGCTGGAAATGCTTGACCGCCTGGACGCGGCCGGCCAGCTGGGCCTGAGCCGGGCCGAGCTCCACGAAGTGGTGCACGGCCTGTGCGAAGACCTGCTCTACAGCCGGCAGCTGACCTGGGCCGAGGCCTGCCAGCTCGACCGCGCCACGCTGCTGACGGTGCTTGATGAACTGCAGGATCCCTTCCTGCGTGAGCAAGTGCTGCAGCTGTGTGTGGACGTGGTGGCTGCCGACCGGCATGTGGCCGATGGCGAATCGCTGGTGCTGTGCACCGCGATGGACCACTGGCACCTGCCGCGCCAGCGCCCCCTCAACCAGCGATTGCTGATGAGCGCCTGTTGACAGGCACGGCCTGAAATCTGAAAACCTGATCTGAACTGAACGACGAGGAGCACCCGGTGGACAACATGATGAACCTGCTGCACAGCCCCTGGCTGGGAACGGCGCTCTGGCTGTGGCTGGTATTTGCCGCCGTGGTGCTGACCTTGCTGGCCCTGGACCTGGGCCTGCTGAACCGCGGTGACCGCGAGATAGGCGTGAAGCGCAGCCTCGTGCTGTCTGCCGGTTACATCAGCGTGGCCTTGTTGTTCGGCGGCTGGGTGTGGTGGATGCTGGGCGCACAAAGCGCCACCGAATACATCACCGGCTTCCTGATCGAGAAATCGCTGTCACTCGACAACGTCTTCGTCATCGCGCTGATCTTCAGCACGCTGGGCATTCCGCGCCAGTACCAGCACCGCGTGCTGTTCTGGGGCATCCTCGGCGTGATCGTGCTGCGTGCGCTGATGATCGGCCTGGGCGCTGCCCTGATCCACGAATTCGCCGGCATCCTCTACGTGTTTGGCGCCTTCCTGGTGTTCACCGGTGTGCGCATGTGGATGGCCGCCGACCACGAGCCCGACATGAACGACAGCGTGCTGCTGAAGTTCCTGCGCAAGCACCTGCGCATCACGCCACAGCTGGAGGGCAACGCCTTCGTGGTGACGCGCCCCGACCCTGCCACCGGTGCCCCGGTGCGCTGGTTCACCCCGCTGTTCATCGCGCTGTGCATGGTCGAGCTGATTGACCTGGTGTTCGCTGTTGATTCCGTGCCGGCCATCTT
This sequence comes from Ideonella margarita, assembly GCF_038066635.1. Classification (NCBI taxonomy): domain Bacteria; kingdom Pseudomonadati; phylum Pseudomonadota; class Betaproteobacteria; order Burkholderiales; family Sphaerotilaceae; genus Ideonella; species Ideonella margarita. The sequence goes on from NZ_JBBUTI010000009.1 coordinate 27,806, forward strand.
CGCCATCACCGACAACCCGTTCATCGTCTACACCAGCAACATCTTCGCCATCCTGGGCCTGCGCGCGCTGTACTTCGCACTGGCCGCGATGATCCACCGCTTCGCCTACCTGAAGTACGCCCTGGCCCTGATCCTGGTGTTCATCGGCAGCAAGATCTTCCTGGTCAACATCATCGGCAAGATCCCGCCGGCGCTCTCGCTGTCGGTGACGGCGGCCCTGCTGGTTGGTGGCATCGTGGTGTCGCTGTGGAAGACACGTGGCTCAACGCCTGAGCCTTCCGGTGAATCTCCGGCCACCCCGGTGCGGGGTTGAGGGCGGCATCGATGCAAAGTTTTCTCGACCCCGCGATCCTGTTTTTCCTGTTCGGCATCGGGGCCGGGCTGCTGAAATCGAACCTCGAGATTCCGCAGCCCATCTCCCGGTTCCTCTCGCTGTACCTGCTGATGGCGCTGGGCCTGAAGGGCGGCTTTGCCCTGGCGGCCTCGGGCCTGACGCTGGACATCGGCCTGAGCCTGGGCGCCGCCATGCTGCTGGCGGTGGTGGTGCCGGCACTGGGCTACCTGGTGCTGCGCCGCCTGCTCAACCGCTTTGATGCGGCGGCGCTGGCGGCCACCTATGGCTCGGTCAGCGCCGTCACCTTCATCACCACGGTGCAGGCGCTCGACGAACACGGCATTGCCTACGGTGGCCACATGGCTGCGGCGCTGGCCCTGATGGAGTCGCCCGCCATCATCATGGCCGTGTTGCTGGCCAACCGGGCGCGCAGGCTCTCAGGCAGCAATGCCGCACCCACGTCCACAAAGGCGTTGCTGCATGAATCACTCACCGATGGTGCACAGCTGCTGCTGCTGGGCGCGATGGTGGTGGGCATGCTCAGCGGCGTGGCCGGGCAGAAGGCCATGGCCCCCTTCGCCGTTGATTTGTTCAAGGGCATGCTGGCCTTCTTCCTGCTGGACATGGGCTTGATGGCCTCGCGCCACATCGGTGGCCTGCGCGGCCAGTCACCCTGGCTGCTGGTCTATGCGCTGGGCGCACCGCTGCTGCATGGCGGCCTGGCGCTGGGCCTGGCCTGGCTGCTGGGCATGGGGCCGGGCAATGGCGCGCTGCTCATCATGTTGGCGGCCAGTGCCTCGTACATCGCCGTGCCAGCGGTGGTTCGCCACGCCATCCCCGAAGCCAGCCCCTCGCTCTACTTCGGCATGTCGCTCGGGCTGACCTTCCCGTTCAACATCGTGCTGGGCATTCCGCTGTGGACAGGGGTGGCGCAGCGGGTGCTGGGATGAGGCCAAGCGCGGCGCCGCATCAGGCGCTCTCGCGGGCCATCAGCGTGCAGCTCAGCTCGTGCACACGCTTGGGCGGCTTCCCGGTGGCGTCGTCGCGGTGGGTGAGTGCCTTGATGAGCTGCGCTGCGGTGGCGCCGATGGCTTGCGCCGGTGGCCGAATGGTGCTGAGGCTGGGCAACAGCTTGTCGGCGAAAGCGTAGTCACCGAAGCCGAAGATGGCCAGGTCCTGCGGCAGTTGCAGGCCTTGCCGTCGGCCGGCCAGCACGGCACCGCAGGCCAGGTTGTCGTTGGCGAAGATCAGTGCATGCGGGCGTTGCCTCTTCCGGGCCATCAGGGTGCTCAAAGCCTGGGCGCCCGCGTCCATCGGGTCGGTGGCGGTGGGAGCATGGCCCCAGGCTTCCAGCCCGTGCGCCTGCATTACTTCGGCATAACCTTCGAAGCGCTCCTGCGCGCTGAAATCGCCGGTGGCGATGTTGTGCACGAAGCCGATGCGGCGATGCCCCTTGTCGATCAGGTAGCTGGCCGCATCCCGGCCCACCTGCCGGTGCGAGAAGCCGATCTGGAAGGCGCGCCTGCGCGGCGCCAGATCCCAGGTTTCGATAACCGGGTGGCCGGCCGAGGCGATGAGCCGTTCGGTGGCGGGGCTGTGGAAGCGGCTGGTCAATACGAGCGCGGCCGGGTTCCAGCCCATGAAGGCCCGCACCGCACGCTCCTCGGCCTCGCTTGAAAAGTAGCTGGAGGCCAGCAGCAACTGCAAGCCCTGCTCGGCCAGGCCATCGGACAAGGCCTGCAGTGTGGGCGCGAAGATCGGCCCGGATATGTTCGGCACCACCATTGCCACCACGCGGCTGCGCGCCGAGGCCAGCCCGCCTGCCGTCAGGTTGGGCACGTAGTTCAGTGCCTCCACGGCGGCGCGGATGCGCGCCGAGGCCTCAGCCCCCACTCGCGTGGGTTCGTTGAAAAAGCGCGAGGCCGTGATCGGCGATACGCCCGCCATCGCGGCCACATCAGACAGCGTGGCCCGCTCGCTGCGCTGGCGGCTCATGCGGCACTCCGCAGGCAACAACGATTTTCGAGGAAGCAAAGCCACATTTGTTGTTTGTGCTCAGGGCAGTTGATCTTCAAGATGTCGGTAATGGTAGCGCTGTCATCCAGCCACCGTTTCTCATTTTTGGAGCAAGTAGTGAACAAGAACGCGTATCAAGGTCGTTGCGCTGCCGGCGCTGTCCGTCATCAAATCCCGGCGGGTCTGAGCGCGCTGGCGCTGGCCGTCCTCGCCCTCAGCCCTTCGGCACAGGCCCAGGAAGCCGCAGCCACCGAGGCCGTGCAGCTGGCCCCGGTCACCGTCACCGCCACGCGCCGTGCTGAGTCGTTGCAGAAGGTGCCAGTGTCGGTGTCGGTGATCACGGGAGAGCAGCTTGAGCAGGCTAATCGCAATACGCTCGGTGCGCTGGTCAGCCAGCTGCCCAGCGTCAATTTCCGCACCGGTGCGTCGAACAAGGACACCTCGCTGTTCGTGCGCGGTGTGGGCACCATCTCGACCTCGCCCGGTGTGGAGCCGACGGTTTCCACCGTGATCGACGGCGTGGTGCTGGCACGCCCGGGTCAAGCATCGCTGGACCTGCTCGACGTGCAACGCGTGGAAGTGCTGCGCGGCAGCCAGGGCACGCTGTTCGGCAAGAACTCGTCGGCGGGCGTAATCAACATCATCAGCAACCCGCCGTCGCAGCGCACCGAAGGCTACATCGATGCCTCGCACTTCACCGGTGGCAATGAGAACCGCCTGCGCGCCGGTATCAGCGGGCAGCTGGCCGAAGGCCTGCGAGGGTCGCTCACCGCCCTGGCGGCCGGCTACGACGGCAACGTGACCAATGTCTTCAACGGCGAGAAGGTCAACGGTTACGAGAAGAAGGGCTTGCGGGCCAAGCTGGAATGGCAGGCCGACCAGGCGTTGAAATTCACGCTCGCTGCCGATGTGCTGAACTCGCATGACGACATCCCGACCGGTGTTGTCACCCGCACCCAGCTGGTGGCCTTCCCCAGCGGCACCGTCTCCACCTTCCCGGCCTTTGCTGCTGCCCTGGCGCCCGTGGTGGCCAGCGACAGCAACCGCCAGATCAACTCGAACCTCAAGACCGAGGTGCAAGACCGTAACCGGGGCGTGTCGCTGACCGGCGAAGCGCGCTTGGGCTCGCACACGCTCACCAGCATCACCGCCTGGCGCGCCTGGGACAACACCCAGGTGCAGGACGGCGACCGCCTGGCCGCACCGGCCACGGGTCTGCCCCAGTCGCATGACCGCGGCACGGTTGATTTCGACCAGTGGTCGCAAGAGCTGCGTCTGGCCTCACCGCGCGACGGCAACTTTGACTACGTCGGCGGCCTGTTCTACCTGCACACCACCGACAGCGAGACCTATCGCCGCGACGTGCGTCGGGTGGGCACCGGCGGGGCGCTGTATGACGACAACGGCGTCGCCAACTTCGGCTCCGATTCCACCAGTACCGCGGTGTACGGTGAAGGCCGCTGGCACTTCAATCCTGAGCTGCGCGCCATCCTCGGCCTGCGCTGGACGGAGGACAAACTGAGCTTTGACCACCAGCGCACCCGCTCGGTCCCCGATGCCCAGTTCAATGGCGCGGTGCCCGGCGTGAATGCCGACATCGCGCAGAGCGGCGACACCCGCAAGACCGGCGTGTCAGGCCGCACAGGCCTGCAGTGGGACATCGCCCCTGATGCCACTACCTACCTGACGTATTCGCGTGGCTACAAGGGCCCGGCCTACAACGTGTTTTTCAACATGCAGGCGCGCGACAACCTGGCGCTCAACCCGGAGACCTCCAACTCGGTGGAAGCCGGCTTGAAGACCGAACTGCTGGACCGCAGCCTGCGTCTGAACCTGTCGGCCTTCAGCACCAAGTACCAGAACTACCAGGCCAACTTCTTTGACCTGGTGTCGGGCTCGGTGGTGACCCGCCTGATCAATGCGGGCGATGTGTCGTCCCGCGGTATCGAGCTGGATGCCAACTGGCGTGCCACCTCGCAGTTGAGCTTCGGCGCAGCGCTGGCCTACACCCGCGCCCGCATCGATCACTTCAATTGCCCGGTGGGTGCTGCCACCAGCTGCCAGGTGGACGGCAAGCCGCTGCCATTCGCCCCGGATTGGAAGGGCTCGCTGCAGGCCAACTACCGCTTCGCGGTGGGTGGCGGCTGGCAGGCCGACGTAGGCACCGACTACAACTGGCAGAGCAAGACGCAGTACGACATCGGCCAGTTCGAGGACACCGTTCAGGGTGCCTATGGCATCTGGAACGCGTCTATCGCCTTCTCGCAGCCGGCGTCGGGCTGGCGCGTGGCGCTGCTGGCAAAGAACCTGACCGACCGCTCGTATGCCTCGTTCCTGGGCCGTGGTGGTTCGTACGTGAACCGCTGGGTGCCACGTGACGACCAGCGCTATTTCGGCATCAACGTGCGCAAGGACTTCTGAGCATGACGCGCCAACTGCACCTGGGCGCCTTCTTGCTGGAGTCAGGCCACCATGTGGCGGCCTGGCGCTCGCCGGATGTGCCTGACCGCGCCGGGCTGGACTTCGGCCTCTACCGCCGCCTGGCGCAGACGGCCGAGCAGGCGCTGTTCGATGCGGTGTTCGTGGCCGACAGCGTGGCGGTGGAAGAGGGGCCGGGCGCAGAGCGCATCTCGCGCTCAGCCCGCTTCGAGCCGCTGACGCTGATGTCGGCACTGGCCGCTGTCACCGAACGCATTGGCCTGGTGGCCACCGTCACTGCCACCTACAACGAGCCGTATCACGTCGCCCGCAAGTTCGCGTCACTCGATCATCTGTCTGGCGGCCGCTCGGGCTGGAATCTGGTGACGTCTGACAACGCGGCCGAGGCCGGCAACTTCGGTCGGGCCGAGCACATCGCCCATGCCGACCGCTATGCCCGCGCCGAGGAGTTCCTCCTGGTGGTGCAGGGCCTGTGGGACAGCTGGGAGGACGACGCCTTCATCAATGACCGTGACAGTGGCGTGTACTACCGCCCCGACGGGCGCCATGTGCTGGACCATGACGGCGCGCACTTCAAGGTGCGCGGCCCCTTGAATGTGGCGCGCTCGCCGCAGGGGCAGCCTGTGATCGTGCAGGCTGGCTCGTCGGAAGCCGGTCGCCAGCTTGCAGCCCGAAGTGCGGAGGTGGTGTTCACGGCCCAGTCCAATCTGGCCGCCGCCCAGGCCTTTTATGGGGACATGAAGCGGCGTACCGCCGAGGCTGGGCGCTCGCCCGAATCGCTGAAGATCATGCCCGGCGTTTTTGTGGTGGTGGGCCGCAGCCGGGCCGAGGCCGAAGACAAGCAGGCCGCCTTGCAGGCCCTGGTCGACCCGGTGGCTGCGGTCGGGCTGGTTTCCCGGATGATCGGCAACTTCGACCTCAGTGGCTACCCGCTGGACGAACCCCTGCCCGAGCTGCCGCTGACCGAATCCGGCCAGCGCAGCCGCCAGCAGTTGCTGAGCAGCCTGGCTCGTGACGGTCAGCTGACGCTGCGCCAGCTTGCGCTGAAGGTGGCTGGTGGGCGGGGCCATCTGAACGTGGTGGGTACCGCGGCCGATGTGGCCGATGTGCTGCAGACCTGGTTCGAGCAGGGGGCCGCCGATGGCTTCAACGTGATGCCGCCGACACTGCCCGCAGGCCTCGACGATTTCGCCACTTTGGTGGTGCCTGAATTGCAGCGTCGCGGCTTGTTTCGCACGCGTTATGAAGGCCGCACGTTGCGCGAGCACCTGGGGCTGGCCCGACCGGCCGTGGGCGCTGCCGCCGGCTTTCATTTGAAGGAGGGCGTGTGATGCGCCATGCGTTTGATCGCCGTGCGGCGCTGGCCGCGCTGGTGGCTGCGGCTGCCGCCACCACCCCATTCGCCGCCGCGGCCCAGGCCGGCCCGGTGCGCCTGCGCATCGGCTTCCAGAAGGGCGGGCTGCTGCTGCTGGTGAAGTTGCGCGGCACGCTCGACCAGGCGCTGCCTGGCGCACAGATCGAGTGGAAGGAGTTTCCGGCGGGCCCGCAGCTGCTGGAGGCGCTGGATGCCGGGGCCATCGATTTTGGTGTGACTGGCGCACCACCGCCCGTGTTTGCGCAATCGGCGGGTCGTGATTTCGTCATCGTGGGCGCTGAGCCCGGACAGCCACACAGCGAGGCCATCCTGGTGCCAGCCGACAGTCCGGTGAAAACCGTGCGTGATCTGCGGGGCCGCCGGGTGGCGCTGGCGCGTGGCTCCAGCTCGCACTTCCTGCTGCTGGGGGCGCTGGCTCAGCAGGGGCTGCGCATCTCCGATGTGCAGCCCGTGTTCCTTGGCCCGGCCGATGCCCGTGCGGCATTCGAGACCGGCGCGGTCGATGCCTGGGTGGTGTGGGACCCTTACCTCAGCATCGCCGAAGCTGCCCGACCATTGCGGGTGCTGGCGAACTTTGCGACGCTGCTTCCGGCCGTGTCCACGCCCTGGAGCTTCTACGAGGCCCGGCGCGAGTTCGTGCAGGCCAACCCGGCGCTGGTGCGGCAGCTGGTGGCGGCGCTGGCCCGTGAAGGCGCGTGGGCAGCCGACCATGCGGTGGAGGTGGCCAAGCTGCTGGCGCCGGTGCTGGGCATTGGCCTGGAGACAGTGCTGCGCATGCAGCGCCGGGTGCGTTACGGGGCCGTGCCTGCCAGTGCAGCCATCGCGGCCGACCAGCAGAAGGTGGCCGATGCGTTTGCGGCTCAGGGCTTGATCCCGAAGGCCGTGTCCGTCAAGGACGTGTTCTGGTTGCCTCGCTGAGCGCCAGCGGCCATGTGGCCGTCATGAAAAATGGAGCGGCCCGAAAGCCGCCCCTTTTTTGCGTTGCGATCAGACCGCTGCCAGAGCGTGCTCCAGATCGGCGGTGAGGTCGGTGATGTGCTCAATGCCGATCGACAGTCGCACCGTGTCCTCCGACACCCCGGCCTTGAGCAGCTCGGCGGGCGAGAGCTGCCGGTGCGTGGTGGATGCCGGGTGCGTGGCCAGCGAGCGCACGTCGCCGATATTCACCAGTCGGGTGAACAGTTGCAGGGCGTCGAGGAAGCGCGCGCCGCGTTCGCGGCCACCGCCGGCCTCGCCCTTCAGGCCGAAGGTGACGATGCCCGAGGCCTTGCCTGACAGGTACTTCTGCACCAGCGCATGGTCGGGGTGGTCTTCCAGTCCGGCGTAATTCACCCACGCCACCTTGGGATGCTGTTTCAGGGAGCGTGCGAGCGCCAGCGCGTTCTCGCTGATGCGGTCGACACGCAGGGCCAGGGTTTCAATGCCCTGCAGGATAAGGAAGGCATTGAACGGCGACAGCGCAGCACCCGTGTTGCGCAGCGGCACCACTCGGGCACGGCCGATGTAGGCCGCAGCGCCCAGCGCTTCGGTGTAGACCACGCCGTGGTAGCTGGGGTCGGGCTCATTGAGTCGCTTGAAGCGTTCTTTGTGGTCTGCCCAAGGGAACTTGCCCGAGTCGACGATGGCGCCACCGATGCTGGTGCCGTGGCCACCGAGGTACTTCGTGAGCGAGTGCACCACGATGTCCGCGCCATGCTCGAACGGGCGGCTCAGGTAGGGCGAGGGCACGGTGTTGTCGACGATCAGCGGTACGCCGTGGGCATGGGCGATCCTGGCGATCTGCTCGATGTCGGTGACATTGCCCTGCGGGTTGCCGAGCGACTCGACAAAGATCGCCTTCGTCTTGTCATTGATCAGGGCGGCGAACGAGGCCGGATCGCGGTAGTCCGCGAACTGCGCGGTCACGCCGTATTGCGGCAGGGTGTGGGCCAGCAGGTTGTAGGTGCCGCCGTACAGCGCACTGGAGGCCACGATGTTGTCGCCGGCTTCAGTGATCGTCAGGATGGCATAGGTGACTGCGGCCTGGCCCGAGGCCACTGCCAGTGCGCCGATGCCGCCCTCCAGTGCAGCGAGGCGCTTTTCCAGCACATCGTTGGTCGGGTTCATGATGCGGCTGTAGATGTTGCCCGGCACCTTCAGGTCGAACAGGTCGGCGCCATGCTGTGCGCTGTCGAAGGCAAAGGCGGCCGTCTGGTAAATCGGCACCGCAACGGCCTTGGTGGTGGGGTCGGGCGAGTAGCCGCCGTGCACCGACAGGGTTTCAAATCGCCAGCTGTCGCGGACGTTTTTCTCGGACATGCTCAGTCTCCTCGTGATGTAGATCCGCGAGGATAGAAGCGTGTCAGCCGCGGGTGAACTGCGCTTTGCGCATGAGCTCATGCGGTGAGCCGGTGCGGTTGTCAGGTCGGCTGGCGCCCTGGCTGGGGCCGGCTCGCGCTGGGCCGGTATCCCTTCAGATAGGTCAGGTGCAGCCGCTGATAGACGGGTGAGCTCTTGACGATGTCGAGAGCGCGTTGCCATTCGGCTGGAACCCGCGGGTCCGTCTGGCGTGAAAACACCAGATGCAGCGACGACTGATAGAGCGGCTCGCCCACCGCGGCAAAGTCCGCAGGGTTCAGCCCGGCTTGTGTGGCCAGCTCCGGCATCACCACGGCACTCATCGGCGCCGCATCCACGCGGCCTGAGGCCAGCATTTTCAGGGCCTGTGTCTGGTCGGTGGTGAGCTGCAGGTTCCTGAATCCCAAGCGGATCAGGAAGGCGTGATCTGCATTGCCTCTGGCCACGGCGATGGCCTTCAGGCCCCTCAGCTCATCGAGCGTGCGCGCCCCGCCGCCGCTGTCCTTGCGGGCGAAGAACAAGACATCGCTCTCGAACAGCGGACCGACAAAGTGGAATTGCGCCTCGCGCTCAGGCCGCCGGGCCACGACGAAGAACGCGGTATCGGCATGCTGCTCGGCCTCCACCAAGCCTCTGGCGAAGGGCACCATGGTCGGCGCCTCGATGGGACGGCTGGTGTGAAGCGCCAGCTCTCGCACCAGATCCACCGCGAATCCCGTCACCCGCCCGCCCTGCTCGTAGCAGAACGGGGCCAGCGAATGCGTCAGCAGGCGAATGGGCCGGGCCGTGGCCTCCGACAGGGGCGCTGGCCGTATGGCGACGGCGGGTGCCGCGACCACCCCCAATGCGGTCAGCAAGGCAGAACGACGTCGCAGCGGGGTGGGCATCTAGGTACTGCAGGGATGCTGTTGGATGAGGCCTGAACGATAACAAATGCCTGTAAATGAGGGGTGACAGTCGCGATTTGGCAACAGCTGTCGCGGTTGATCTCAGCCCCGAATGGTCTCGTCCTGGTCCGGCACCACCGCCGTCACTTCAATTTCCACCTTGGCCCGGTCTTCGATCAAGGCCACCACCTGCACGGCGGTCATCGCGATGTCGTAGTGGCCGATCAGTTCGCGGAAGGCCTGGCCGATGGCTGGGCCGGCGGCCAGGTATTCGCGCTTGTCGGTGACATACCAGGTCATGCGGGTGATGTGCTGCGGCTTGGCGCCGCCGGCTTCCAGCACGGCCACGATGTTGGCCAGCGCCTGGCGGGCCTGGCCGGCGAAATCGTCGGTGTGGAACTGGCTGTTGTGGTCCCAGCCGATCATGCCGGCCACGAAGATCTGGCGGCCGTGTGCGGCCACGCCGTTTGCATAGCCCTTGGGCCGGGGCCAGCCTGCTGGCAAGAGGGCGCTCATGGGTGTCTCCTTCGGTGTTGTGGTGGCGGTGTTGCGGTGTTGTCGCGGTGCTGTGTCAACAGCTTCAGCCGACGTTCACCGGGTGCGCAAACGCTTCAAGCGCACTGCGCAGGTCGGGCGGCATGGTGATGGCGCGGTGGCTGTTGAGGCTGGTGCAGACGATGACCTGTTGTGCGCTCATGCGCAGCTCGCCGTCAGCGCCGCGGCAGTCCATCGCCACGGTGAGTGAGCGGGTGCCCAGGTGGGCCAGCTCCAGCCCCAGCGTCACGTCGTCGCCCATGCGGCTGACGGACTTGAAATCACTGCTCAGGCTGACGGTGGGCAGGCCGATGCGGCGCGGCCCCAGCAGCTCGGCATAAGACACGCCCAGCCCCTCGGTGACCCAGTCTTCCACAAGCCCGTTGAGCATGATGAAGTACTGCGGAAAGAAGACGATGCCGGCGGGGTCGCAATGGCCGAAGCGGATGCGCAGCGGGCGCTCGAAGCGCTGGCGGGTGTTGGCGGCAATTTCAGGGTGGGTCATGCGGTGTCACACGCCGATGTAGCGGTGCCAGAGTTCGGGTTGGGCGGCCAGGCTGGGGGAGTCACCCTGCCAGACGACGCGGCCGCGTTCGATCACGGTGTGCTGGTTGGCCAGCTTCACCAGCCGTTGCACGTACTTGTCGATCACGAGGATGGACTGGCCCGCCGCGCGCAGCGTGTCCAGGCATTGCCAGATGTCTTCGCGGATCAGCGGGGCCAGGCCTTCGGTGGCTTCATCGAGGATGAGCAGGTGCGGGTTGGTCATCAGCGCGCGGCCGATGGCCAGCATCTGCTGCTCACCGCCCGAGAGCTGGTTGCCCATGTTGCGCCGCCGCTCCAGCAGCCGCGGGAACATGGCCCACACGCGGTCCAGCGTCCAGGGCTCGCTCAGGCCATTGCGCCGTGCAGCAAAGGCTTTCAGGTTGTCTTCCACGCTGAGGTTCGGAAAGATCTGCCGGCCCTCGGGCACCACGGCCAGGCCCATGCGGGCGATCCGGTCTGGCGCCAGGCCATCAACCCGCTCACCGAGAAAGCGCACGCTGCCGCCCTGAGGCCGCGTCAGGCCGAGGATGGAGCGCACGGTGGTGGTCTTGCCCATGCCGTTGCGGCCGAGCAGCGTGGCCACGTCACCGCTGCGCATGTGCAGCTGCATGCCGAACAGCACCTGGCTGCTGCCGTAGGCGGTTTGCAGGTCACTCACTTCGAGCAGGGCGGTGCTCATGCGGCGTGCTCCATGTCGTCTCCCAGATAGGCGCGGCGCACGTCGGCGTTCTGCCGGATCTGCGCCGGCGTGCCACTAGCCACCACGCGGCCGAAGACCAGCGCAGAGATGGTGTCGGCCAGCCGGAACACCGCGTCCATGTCGTGCTCCACCAGCAGCAGCGTCATGTCGCCGCGCAAGCCCAGCAGCAGGTTCACCATGCGCTCGGATTCATCCGGCCCCATGCCGGCCATCGGCTCATCAAGCAGCAACAGCCGCGGCTGCGTGGCCAGCGCCAGGCCCACTTCCAGCTGGCGCTGCTCGCCGTGCGACAAGCCGCCGGCGGTGCGGCCCAGCAGCGGGCCCAGGCCCACGCGCTGCGCCACCTCGGCGGCTTCTGCATAGCGCTGTGCTTCAGCCCGGGCACGTGCCCAGAAGCGCAGGCTGCTGCCGCTGCGGGCCTGCACCGCCAGAGCGAGGTTGTCGAGCACGCTCAGGCGCTTGAAGATGCTGGTGATCTGGTACGAGCGCACCAGCCCGCGGTGCACCCGTGCATGCATGGGCAAGGCGATGAGCGACTGGCCATCGAAGACGATGTCGCCGGTATCCGGGGCGAGCGTGCCTGAGAGCTGGTGAATCAGCGTGGTCTTGCCGGCGCCGTTGGGGCCGATGAGCGCATGGATCTCACCGGGCATCACGTCGAGCGTGGCGTGGTCGGTGGCGGTCAGGCCGCCGAAGCGCTTGACCAGCGCCTTCACCTGCAGCAGCGGGGTGGACGTTGAGGACGTTGTGCTCATGGCGCCTCCTTCGTGCGGCCCGAGGCCTTCAGCCACGTTGGCCGCTTCATCAGGCTCATCAGCCCGTTGGAGGCCACCAGCACCACCGCCAGCAGCGCGGCACCGAGGAAGAAGGGCCAGTGCATCGTGTAGTGGCCCAGCACCTCTTCGAGCAGCAGGAACACCACCGCGCCGATCACGCCGCCCCACAGGTGGCCCACGCCGCCCAGGATGACCATGATCATCAACATGCCTGACTGCTGCCACTGCATCAGCGCCGGGCTGACAAAGCCCGACTGGTTGGCCAGCAGCGCGCCGGCCAGGCCCGCCACACCACCCGCCAGCGTGAAGGCGATGTGCTGGTAGCGGCGGGTGTGGAAGCCGACGGCGGCCATGCGGGTGTCGTTGTCGCGGATGGCCTGCAGCGTGTGGCCGAAGCGCGCGTTCAGCAGGCGCCACAGCAGCACCATGGCCCCGGCGCACACGGCCAGCACCACGTAGTAGAAGGTGGTGTCGTTGGCCAGGTCCAGCCCCGGCAGTGGTGCCAGGCTGGAGCGGCCGGGCAGCGACAGGCCGTCGTCACCGCCCCAGGTCTTGAGCGAGACGGCGAGGTAATACAGCATCTGCGCAAAGGCCAGCGTGATCATGATGAAGTACACGCCGCGGGTGCGCAGGCTCACCGCGCCCACCAGCCAGGCAGCCAGCGCCGCCACGCCAAACGCAGCGGGCCAGGCCACCCAGGCTGACATCACGCCGTGCGTCATCAGCACACCCACCGTGTAGGCGCCCAGGCCGACAAAAGCCGCATGGCCGAAGCTGACCATGCCGCCAAAACCCAGGATCAGGTTCAGGCTGGTGGCGGCCAGCGCGAAGATGAGGATGCGGCTGGCCAGGCCGATGTAGAAATCAGCGCCCAGCCAGTTGGCCAGCGGCGGCAGCGCAACCAGGGCCAGCAGCAGCGCCACGGCGCGTGCGCCTTGCAGGCGGTGGTCCAGCGGGCTGGGGCCGTCTTGATGCTGGGTTTGGAGGTGAGGGGTGCTCATGTCGCGGGGCTTTCAACCATGGGCCGGGAACAGGCCCTGGGGCTTCCAGAACAGCACTGCGGCCATCAGCACGTAGATCAGGATGGAGGCCACGGCCGGGCCGGCACTGGCGGCCAGGTCCAGCGGCATCAACTGCTCGAACAGCAGCGGGATGAGCGTGCGGCCGGCGGTGTCGACCACGCCCACCAGCAGCGCACCGACCAGCGCGCCGCGGATCGAGCCGATGCCGCCAATGACGATGACCACGAACGCCAGGATGAGGATGCTTTCGCCCATGCCCACCTGCACCGCCAGCAGCGGGCCCATCAGCCCGCCGGCCACCGCGCACAGCGCAGCACCCAGGCCGAACACGGCGCTGAACAGGCGCTGCACGTTCACGCCCATGGCCTGCGCCATCTCGCGGTTCGAGGCGCCGGCCCGCACCTGCATGCCCAGCCGCGTGCGGGTGACAAGCAGCCACAGCAGCACCGCCACCGCCAGGCCCGCGCCGATGATGAGCAGCCGGTAGGCCGGGTAGAAGAAGCCGGGCAGCAACTCCACCGGCCCGCTGAGCGCCGCCGGCGCGCTGGCCCCGATGGGCTGCGAGCCCCACACGAAGCGCACCGCCTCGTTGCACATCAGCAGGATGGCGAAGGTGCCCAGCACCTGCGAGAGGTGATCGCGCTGGTAGAGGCGCCGCAGCACCACCACTTCCAGCAGCAGGCCGAATGCGGCCGCGCCCACCACGCCGGCCAGCAGGCCGAGCGCAAATGAGCCGCTGGCCGCCGTGGCCGAGGCTACGAGGTAGGCCCCCACCATGTAGAGCGAGCCGTGGGCCAGGTTGATCATGTCCATGATGCCGAACACCAGCGTCAGGCCGGCGGCCAGCAGGAACAGCATCAGGCCGAACTGCAGGCCGTTCAAGGCCTGCTCGAGGATCAGGATGGTCATGGCGCGTTTGGCCTGCTTGCTGCTGGTTCAAAGCGCCTTCACAGCGCCGGCATCTTGCAGCTGGCGGCGTAGGCGTCGGTGTGGTTGGAGAACACCTTGCCCAGCGTGCGGTTGGTGACGCGGCCCTTGCTGTCGCGGGTGATGACGCGCAGGTAGTAGTCCTGGATCGGGTACTGGTTGGTGTTGAACTTGAACGCACCACGCACCGAGTCGAACTTGGCCGCGGCCAGCGCCTTGCGCACCGCGGCCTTGTCGTCGAGCTTGCCCTTCACGTCGCGCACGGCCGCATCAATCATGCGGGCTGCGTCATAGCCCTGCGAGGCATACAGCGAAGGCAGGCGGCCATAGGCCTTCTCGAACTCGGCGACAAACACCTTGTTGGCGGCGTTGTCCATGTCGTGCGCCCACTGCGAGCTGTTGAACATGCCCAGCATCGGGTCACCCACGGCCTTGATGACGTCTTCGTCGGCCGAGAAGCCCGGGCCGAACAGCGTCATGTCCTTCGACAGGCCGGCGCCCACGAACTGCTTGATGAAGTTGATGCCCAGGCCACCCGGCAGGAAGATGTAGACCGCATCGGGCTTGGCCGCACGCAGCTTCGAGATCTCGGCGCCGTAGTCCAGCTGGTTGAGCTGGGTGTAGGTTTCCGAGGCCACTTCGCCCTTGTAGAAGCGCTTGAAGCCGGCCAGCGCGTCCTTGCCGGCGGGGTAGTTCGGCGCGATCAGCGCGACCTTCTTGAAGCCCTTTTCCGTCACCGTCTTGCCCACCGCTTCGTGCAGGTTGTCGTTCTGCCAGGCCACGTTGAAAAAGTACGGGTTGCACTGCTCACCGGCGTATTGCGACGGGCCGGCATTGGCGCTGACGTAGAACGTCTTGGCGGCGAAGGTGGGCGCACCCACGGCCAGCATCACGTTCGAAAAGACCACGCCGGTCATGAAATCGACCTTGTCGCGCTTGACCAGACGGTCCGCCGTCTGGCGGCCCACATCGGGGCTGGCCTGGTCATCGGCCACCACCACCTCAGCGGGCAAGCCGCCGAGCTTGCCGCCGTTGAGCTTCACCGCCAGCTGGAAGCCGTCGCGGATGTCCACGCCCAGGCCGGCCCCCGGGCCCGACAGCGTCGAGAGCAGGCCGATCTTCACGTTGTCTGCGGCCAGTGCCGGGGCGCTGGCGAGTGCAGCTGTGGCGGCCAGTGCCAGCAGGGCTGGCGAAACGATGCGGGAAGTGGGGGAGGTGCGCATGGTTCGTTCCTGTGAGTGAGGGAAGGGGCTGAGGGGCAAAAGACGTCAGGGCATCAAGCCTGCTTCAGGCGGAAGCGTTGCAGCTTGCCGCTCTGGGTGCGGGGCAGGGCATCGGCAAACACCACCGAGCGCGGGTACTTGTAGGGCGCCACGGTGGTCTTGACGAAGTCCTGGAGCATTTTGCGGGTCGCATCGTTGGGCACGTGGCCGGGGCGCAACACCACATGCGCCTCAACGATCTGGCCACGCTCTTCGTCAGGCACGCCGATCACCGCGCACTCGGCCACGGCCGGGTGGGCCAGCAGGGCGTCTTCCACCTCGGGCGCGGCGATGTTGTAGCCGGACGAGATGATCATGTCGTCGGTGCGCGCGTGGTAATGGAAGTAGCCGTCTGCGTCTTGCCAGTACGCGTCGCCGGTGTAGTTCCAGCCGCCCTTCACATAGGCTGCCTGGCGCTTGTCGTTCAGGTAGCGGCAGCCGGTGGGGCCCTGCACGCGCAGGCGGCCCACCTGGCCGGTGGGTGCGGGCTGGTCGTGTTCGTCCACCACCTCGGCGCGGTAGCCCGGCACGGCCACGCCGGTGGCGCCGGCGCGGGCATGGGCCTCGTCGGCCGAGATGAAGATGTGCAGCAGCTCGGTGGCCCCGATGCCGTCGATCAGCGTCAGGCCGGTGGCCTCTTGCCAGAGCGCGCGGGTGGCGGCCGGCAGCGCCTCACCAGCCGAGACGCACTTGCGCAGGGTGCCGCCGCGCAGCTGCTCGCCATGCATGGCCAGCGCGCGGTACGAGGTGGGCGCGGTGAAGACCACGGTGGCGCCGAAATCGAGGATGCCCTGCAGCAGCTGTGGCGGGCTGGCTTTTTCCAGCAGCACCGCGCTGGCACCCACGGCCATCGGGAACAGCAGCAGGCCGCCCAGGCCGAAGGTGAAAGCCAGCGGCGGGCTGCCGATGAACACGTCGTCGGGTGTGGGCCGCAGCACATGCGGCGGCCAGCAGGCGCAGATGGCCATCACGTCGCGGTGAAAGTGCATCGTCGCCTTGGGCACGCCCGTGGTGCCCGAGGTGAAGCCGAGCAGGCAGGTGTCGTCGGCAGCGGTGTCCACGTTGGTCCAGTCGCCGCTCTGCGCGGCCATCGCGGCCTCCAGGCCGGCGCTGGTGGTGTCATGGAAGCAGCGCACGGCCTGCAACATCGGGTGCGCGGCCTGCGCCTGCAGCAGTTCATCAGCCAGCGCGGCATCACACAGCGCATGGCTGATCTGGCCGATGTCGATGATGGCGCCGAGCTCTTTGGCGCGCAGCAGTGGCATGGTGGCCACGGCAATGCCGCCCGCCTTGATCACGCCGAACCAGCAGGCCGCCAGCATCGGGTTGTTCGGGCCGCGCAGCAGCACACGCTGGCCCGGCACCAGGCCCAGGTCGTGCACCAGCACCTGGGCGATGCGGTTGGCCTTGTCCTGCAGTTCGCGGTAGCTCCAGCTCAAGCCCGGCGCGCGCAGGCAGACGCGCTCACCCCGGCCCTCGGCCACATGGCGGTCCAGCAGCTCGGTGGCGCAATTGAGCTGCGCCGGGAACTGCAGCTCGGGCAGCTCGAAGCGGTAGACCGGTTGCTGCTCGGGCGGCGGCAGGTGGCGTTGCGCGAACGTGTCGACATGGGCACTGGGCATGGCGGACCTCGGGTCGGGCGGAGAAGGCGGGGTGGGGCGAGCGGGTGGCGCGTTGTTGCGCGTCGTGGTGCTGTCGGCTCAGGTCGCCACGGCTTTCAGCAACTCGCGGGCGATGATGAGCTGCTGCACTTCGGTGGCCCCTTCGTAGATGCGCAGGGCGCGGATCTCCCGGTAGAGTTTTTCCACTGGCACCTCGCTCACCACGCCCAGACCACCCCACAGCTGCACCGCGGCGTCGATCACCTGCTGCGCGCCTTCGGTGGCCACCATCTTGGCCATGGCTGCTTCCTTGGTCACGGAGCGGCCCTGGTCGCGTTGCCAGGCGGCGCGGTAGGTGAGCAGGGCGGCGCTGTCGATGGTGGTGGCCATCTGGGCCAGCTTGGCCTGGGTGAGCTGGAAGTCTGCCAGCACGCCGCCGAACATCTTGCGGCTGGTGCTGCGTGCCAGGGCTTCGTCCATGGCGCGGCGGGCAAAGCCCAGCGCGGCTGCGGCCACCGAGGTGCGGAATACATCCAGCGTGCGCATCGCCACCTTGAAGCCTTCACCGCCCTCGCCGATGCGCTGGCTGGCCGGCACGCGGCATTGGTTGAAGCGCAGCCGGGCCAGCGGGTGCGGTGCCATCACATTGATGCGCTCGGCGATTTCCAGGCCCGGGGTGTTGGCGTCGACGATGAAGGCCGAGATGCCGCGGGCGCCGGGTGCTTCGCCGCTGCGCGCGAACACCACGTAGAAGTCGGCGATGCCGCCGTTGGAAATCCAGGTCTTTTCGCCGTTCAGCACCCAGTGGCCGCCGTGCTCGCCCGGCTCGTGGGTGGCGCTGCAGCGCATCGCGGCGACGTCAGAGCCGGCCTCGGGCTCTGACAGCGCAAACGCTGCCAGCGCTTCACCGCGGGCCACGCGCGGCAGGTAAGCGGCCTGCTGCTGCGGCGTGCCGGCCAGGCTGATGGCGCCCGAGCCCAGGCCCTGCATCGCAAACGCGAAATCAGCGAGGCCATGGTGGCGCGCCAGGGTTTCGCGGATCAGGCACAGCGTGCGGGTGTCCAGCACGTCAGACGCGCCGCCGTGCGCCACACCGGCCACCGCGTGGCGCAGCCAGCCGGCGTCGCCCATGGCGCGCACCAGGGTGCGGCACTCGGCGTCCACATCGGTGTGGGCATGGTCGTGCAGGTGCTCGCCCGCCCATTGGCTCAAGGCATGAGCCAGCTCATGGTGGGGCTGGTCGAAGAAGGGCCAGTCCAGGCCTTCGGGTGGGCGGTAGGTCATCAGTGCCTCCTGGCGGTGTTCAGTTGCCTTGGAAAACCGGTTTGCTGCGGGCCACGAAGGCCTCGTAGGCGCGGCGGAAGTCCTGTGTCAGCATGCACAGCGCCTGCGCCTGTGCTTCGGCTTCGATCGCCTGGTCCACCGTCATGGCCCATTCCTGGTGCAGCATGGTCTTGGTGATGCCGTTGGCAAAGGTAGGGCCGGCGGCCAGATCGGCGGCCAGGCTGGCGGCGGTGGCTTCCAGCGCTTCAGGGGCCACCAAGCGGTTGAAGAAGCCCCAGCGCTCAGCTTCTTCACCCCCCAGCGATCGGCCGGTGTAGAGCAGCTCACTCGCCCTGCCCTGGCCGATGAGGCGCGGCAGGATGGCGCAGGCGCCCATGTCGCAGCCGGCCAGGCCAACGCGGTTGAACAGGAAGGCGGTCTTGCTGCGGGCGGTGCCCACACGCAGGTCGCTGGCCATGGCGATGATGGCGCCGGCGCCGGCACACACGCCGTCGACAGCGGCGATCAGCGGCTGCGGGCAGCCCCGCATCGCGTTCACCAGGTCGCCCGTCATGCGGGTGAACATCAGCAGCTCGGGCGCCGGCAGGTTGATCAGCGGGCCGATGATCTCGTGCACGTCACCGCCCGAGCAGAAATTGCCGCCAGCGCCCTGCAGCACCACCACATGCACATCGGTGGCGTATTTCAGGGCACGGAACAGGTCACGCAGCTCGGCGTAGGCGTCGAAGGTCAGCGGGTTCTTGCGTTCTGGCCGGTTCAGGGTGATGGTGGCCACGCCGGCCTCGCAGTGCCACAGGAAGTGCTGGGCGGCGTAGCCGGCCAGGCTGCGGCGGTTGCCGGCCACCAGGGCGGGGTCGATGGCCGTGGTGGTGGGCTGATGGGATGTGGTCATGGGGTGTCCTCCGGGGCAGGGCGGGCCAGGTGCACGCGCAGGTGGCCCAGCAGTTCGTAGAGCAGGTCCTTGTTCTGGCTGTCGAAGCCGCTGAACATCTGCGTCAGCCAGGCTTCGTGGTCGGCCGCCATGCGCAGGAATTGCACGCGGCCTTCGGGCGTCAGGCGCACGGTCTGGGAGCGGCGGTCCTGCAGGTCGGCCACCCGCTCCACCCAGCCTTCGGCCACCAGCTGGTCGGTCAGGCCGGTCACATTGCCGCCGGTCACCATCAGGAAGCGCGACAGCGCATTCATGCGCAGGCCGTCGGGGTGGCGTTCCAGCTGGGCCAGATAGTCGAAGCGCGACAGCGTGGTGCCGTGCTGCAGGCGCAGCTGGGTGCGGATGACCTGCTCGATCTGCGTGCTGCACGACAGCAGCCGCAGCCACAGCCGCACATCGAGGTGGTCGCTGGCGTTGGCGCGGCCTTCGCGGCCGATGGCGTCGTCGCCCAGCACTTGCACCAGCTTGAAGTTGCGTGCGCGGCCCATCACATCACCTCGCCGCCACTGACCGACACGTCTTGCCCGGTGATGCTGGCGGCGGCCGGCGTGCACAGCCAGGCCACGGCATCGGCCACTTCCTCGGGTTGCACCAGCCGGCCCTGCGGGTTGGGGCGGGTGAACTCGGCCAACGCCTCGGCGGGGCTGCGGCCGGTCTTGGCCACCACGTTGGCAATGCTGTGGGCCAGCAGATCGGTATCGGTGTAGCCGGGGCACACGGCATTCACGGTGATGCCTTTGCGGGCCAGCTCCAGCGCCATCGCGCGGGTCAGGCCGATGACGCCGTGCTTGGCCGCCACATAGGCGCTGACATAGGCATAACCACGTTGCCCCGCCGTGCTGGCCACGTTCACGATGCGGCCCCAGCCAGTGGCCAGCATGCCCGGCACGGCGGCGCGGCTGCACTGGAAGGTGCCGGTCAGATTGACGGCCAGCATCTGCTGCCAGAGCGCGTCGGTGGTGTGCTGCACCGGGGCGCTCTGGGCCTGGCCGGCGTTGTTGATCAAGATGTGCACCGGGCCGAAGCCGGCGGCCGCCTGCTCGAAGCAGTGCTGCACGGCGGCGGCGTCGGTCACGTCGCAGGGCAGCACCTGGGGGCGCGGGGCCTCGGGGTGTTGCTCGGCGATGGTCTGGGCCAGCGCCTGCAGCGTGTTGGCCTGGCGGCCCACCAGCGTGAGCTGGGCGCCGTCAGCGGCCAGCCGGTGGGCAATGGCGGCGCCGATGCCGCGGCCGGCGCCGGTGATCAGCGCATGACGGCCGTGCAGCGGCTGTGCCTGTGTGGTTGAAGTGTCGGGGTTGCTCATGGGTGCTTGATCGGGGGGCGGCGCCTGCGAGGCCGTTGGCCTCAGCCCCGTGCGCGGGCAAAACCCGCTTCGAGTTGCTGCTTGCCCGAGCGGTAAGGCGCTGGCCAGGCGACGGCGGTGTAGCCGATGCGAGCGGCTTCGGTCAGTGTCCAGGCCGGGTTGGCCAGGTGCGGGCGGGCCACGGCGCACAGGTCGGCACGGCCGGCGCTGATGATGGTGTTGACGTGGTCGGCTTCGCTGATGGCGCCGACGGCCATCGTGGCGATGCCGGCTTCCTGGCGGATGCGGTCGGCAAACGGCGTCTGGAACATGCGCCCAAAGGTGACCTTCTCTCGCTTGCTGACCTGGCCCGACGAGCAGTCGATCAGATCAGCGCCCGCGGCCTTGAAGGCGCGGGCAATCTCCACCGCATCGGCCGGGGTGATGCCGCCTTCCACCCAGTCGTGGGCGGAGATGCGCACCGACATCGGTAGGTGCTCAGGCCAGGCCGTGCGTACCGCCGCAAACACTTCCAGCGGAAAGCGCAGGCGGTTGAGCAGCGAGCCGCCATAGGCATCGGCGCGGTGGTTGGTGAGTGGCGAGATGAAGCTCGACAGCAGGTAGCCGTGCGCGCAGTGCAGCTCCAGCCAATCAAAGCCGGCTTCCGCAGCACGGCGCGTGGCGGCCACGAACTGGTCACGCACCTCGTCCATCTGCGCGCGGGTCATTTCGCTGCTGGTCTGGCTCACGCCTGCCAGGTATTGCTGCGGTGAGGCACTCACCAGCGGCCACGGTGCTTCCGGGTGGCCGGCAGACAGCGTGGCATCAAGGGGTTGGTCGATGCCGTCCCAGCCGCGGCGCGTGGCGCCCTTGGCGCCGGCATGGCCCAGCTGCAGGCCGATCTTCGCGCTGCTGTGCTGGTGCACCCAGTCGACGATGTGAGCCCAGGCGTCGCGCTGCTCGTCGTTCCACAGGCCCGGGCAGCCCGGGGTGATGCGGGCTTCGGGGCTGGTGCAGGTCATCTCGGCCATCACCAGTGCGGCGCCGCCCATGGCGCGGGCACCCAGGTGCACCAGGTGGTGATCGCCGGGCACACCATCCACCGCGCTGTACTGCGCCATCGGTGACACCACCACCCGGTTTTTCAGGGTGACGGAGCGCACGGTGTACGGCGTGAACATCGGCGGCACGGGGGGCAGCGCCGGGTTGGCGGGCAGGCCAGCCTGCTCGGCGAACCAGCGCTCATAGCCTTCGAGCCAGGCGCGGTCGCGCAGGCGCAGATTTTCATGGCTGATGCGCTGGCTGCGCGTCAGCATCGAATACATGAATTGCTCAGGGGGCAGCTGGTCGCAATAGCGATCACCGCACACCTCGAACCATTCCATCGCGTTCCACGCGGCGTTCTGCAGACGCAGGGTTTCGATGCGCCGGGCTTCCTGGTAGTCGTGCAGCACGGCGCCGATGTGCTCGGCGCTGTCACCGTGGCGCTTGAACTGGCGCACCAGCTCGATCGCATCTTCAATCGCCAGCTTGGTGCCCGAGCCAATCGCGAAGTGGGCCGTGTGCACCGCGTCGCCCATCAGCACCACATGGCTGCCGTGGCTGTTTTTCAGCCACCACTGCTCGCACACCACGCGCTGGAAGTTCAGCCAGGCGGAGCCGCGCAGGTGGCGCGCATTGCTCATCAGCGGGTGGCCGTCGAGGGTCTCGGCGAAGAGCTTTTCGCAGAAGGCCACGGATTGCGCGGGGTCGGCCTGATCCAGCCCGTGGGCCTGCCAGACGTGCTCCGGGCATTCGATGATGAAGGTGGTGGTGGTGTCGTCGAACTTGTAGATGTGGGCCTGGAACCAGCCGTGTTCGGTGCGACGGAAGTCAAAGGTGAAGGCGTCGAACAGCTTGTGCGTGCCCAGCCAGATGTAGCGGTTCGGGCGCACCACGATGTCGGGCTTGAACACCCCGGCGTGGCGGGTGCGCAAGCGTGAGTTGATGCCGTCGCTGGCGATGATGAGGTCGGCGTCGGCGTAATCGTCGTCGCTGTCAGCTTCCTGCTCGAACACCAGGCGCACGCCAAGCGCTTCGCAGCGGGCCTGCAGGATGTTCAGCAGCTTCTTGCGGCCGATGCCGACAAAGCCGTGGCCGCCCGAGCGGATGCGGTGGCCCTTGAAGAGCAGCTCGATGTCGTCCCAGTGGTTGAAGGCCTGCTGGATGCTGAGGGCGGTGGTGGGGTCCCACTCGCGCATGTTGTCCATCGTGGCGTCGGAGAACACCACGCCCCAGCCGAAGGTGTCGTAGGGCTTGTTGCGCTCGACCACGGTGATGTCGTGGTTCGGGTTGAGCTGCTTCATCAGCAGGCCGAAATACAGGCCAGCCGGGCCACCCCCTATGCAGACGATCTTCATGTGCCGTGCTCCTTGGTTAATTTAGTTTAGAACTAAAGCAATCGGCTGCAAAGCGCTGCGCAACACCAATTCCTAGGGGTTTGCCTGTGCCCCGGGCTTGGTGGCTTGGTTGATTAAGCGATTAATTAAATTTCCCGAATAATCCTCGGTGCCGTGGGTGGATGGCCGCATTGCTTGTTGCGCCGCCGCAGCAAAATGGCCGTCGTTTGGGTGCAGGGCAGGGGTTTCACGGATGCCGAATTGGCAGCACGGGTTCATACTTCGTTTTAGATTAAACGCTTAACCCACTCCAGCAGGTGGCACTGATGTCACCATCGCCACCCGTCTGCCTGTACCGACTGAACCGTCCGCTGATCCGAATGACCGCAACCACCACCTCCACTGCTCGCACCTGGCTGCCCCGGCTGGCCGTGCTGATGGCCACCTGCACCGGCCTGATGGCCTGCGGCGGCTCGGCGGCGGCAGGGGGCAGCAGCGAGGCCGGCGCGCCGGCGGTTGTGCCAGCGCCCGGCGCGCCGGCTCAGCCCATTCCAGCCAATTTCATCCTGGGTGCCGATGTGTCCTCGCTGGATGAGGTGGAGCGCCTCGGTGGCCGGTTCACCACCGCCGATGGCCGCAGCGGCACGGCCCTGCAGATCCTGCGCGCCAGCGGCATCGGCTGGACCCGCCTGCGCCTATGGCACACGCCCGTGAACGACGCCGACGTGTTCGAAGGCAACCGCCTGGTCTCGCGCCGTGGTGACCCGGTGGGTGGCGGCGACAATGATCTGGCCGTGACGATTCGTCTGGCTCAGCGGGCCCGTGCGCAAGGCATGAAGGTGCTGCTCGACATCCACTACAGCGACTTCTGGGTCGACCCCGGCCAGCAGACCAAGCCGGCCGCCTGGACCAAGCTGCAGGGCGCCGAGCTGGGCCGCGCCGTGCGCAGCTACACCGAAGACGTGCTGCGCCGCATGCATGAAGCTGGCTGTGACCCGGACATGGTGCAGGTGGGCAACGAGGTGAACGGTGGCATGCTGTGGCCTGACGGCAAGACTTGGCAGGAAAAGCCGGGTGAAGTGATTGGCGGCGACGCTGGCTTCGTGGCCCTGCTGCGCGAAGGCATTGCCGGCGTGCGCGCCACCGACGCCCTGCGTGGCGGCCAGCGCCTGCCCGTGATGCTGCATCTGGCCAAGGGCGGCGACAACGAACTCTTCCGCCGTGTGTTTGACCTGTTCACCCGTGAGCAGCTGGACTACGACATCATCGGCCTGAGCTGGTACCCGTATTTCCATGGCCCGATGAGCGGCCTGCGCGCCAACCTGAATGATCTGAGCACCCGCTACAACAAGCCACTCATCGTGGTGGAAACCGCCTACGGCTTCACGCTCGACAACGGTGACGCCGGCGCCAACATCTTCAACGACGAAGCCGCCAAGCTCTCGGGCTACGCCGCCACACCTGAAGGCCAGGCACAGCTGCTGACCGACCTCATCCGCACCGTGGCCGCCGTGCCCAACGGCGCAGGTGTGATGTATTGGGAGCCGGCCTGGCTGCCCGTGGCTGGCTCCGGCTGGCGCAACGGCGACGGCAACAGCTGGGACAACCAGGCCCTGTTCGATTTCAAGGGCCGTGCCCTGCCATCCCTCAATGTGTTCAAGCAGGTGCGGCAAGCCGCCGCCGCGCGCTGATGAGCCTCGATTTCACTGACCGCACAAACAATACGGAGACCCTGATGCAACGCCATCACCTTGCCCACCCTTTGAGTCTGAATGCCGTGGCCCTGGCCGCTGCCGCCGCCCTGAGCGGCCCCGCCTTTGCCCAGCAGGCGGCTGATGCCAATGCGCCGGCCACAACAGTGGTGGTGCAGGGCCAGCGCGCCAGCCTGATGAAGGCCCAGGACATCAAGCGCAGCGCTGAACAGGTGGTCGATTCGATCGTGGCCGACGACATCGGCAAGCTGCCGGACGCCAACGTGGCCGAAGCGCTGCAGCGCATCTCGGGCGTGCAGATCTCGCGCAACCGCGGCGAAGGCGACCGCGTGCAAGTGCGTGGTCTGCAGCAAACCCAGACGCTGCTGAACGGCCGCGTCATCTTCAGCGCCGGCAAGGAACGTGGCCTGTCCTTCCAGGACGTGCCTTCGGAACTGCTGGCGGGTGCTGATGTCTACAAGACGCCCACCGCTGACCAGGTGGAAGGTGGCATCGGTGGCGTGATCGACTTGCGCACCCGTCGCCCGTTCGACTTCGCCGGCTCGAAGCTGGCCGGCACCATCAAGGCCACCAACGCCGACCTGGCCGACAAGAGCAACCTCGAAGGCTCAGCCCTTTACAGCAACCGCTGGCGCCTGGACGGCGGCAGCGAGTTCGGCGCGCTGATCAGCGTGTCGACCCAGAAGCGCAACTACCGCTCTGACACCCAGGAGCTGGACGGCCCCGCGGCCCTGGCCGATGGCTCGGGCGTGTTCGCCCCCACCGGCGAATGGCTGGCCTATGAATACGGCTCGCGTGAGCGCAGCGCCGTCAGCGCCGCCCTGCAACTGCGCCCTGACGCGCGCAGTGAATACACGCTGGACCTGAACCACAGCCAGCTCAACAGCCGCACCAACATCCACGGCTTCTACGCATCGCCGTTCTGGGCCAACTGGTCAGACAGCGCGCAGCAGGGGGCCCTGTGGCCCAAGGGCACGATCACCAAGGACGCCAACGGCAACTTCCAGAAGGGCACCTTCTGGGGCGCCAGCATGAGCACGTCGGGCTCGGTGGCTGACGAAGACACGCGCATCGACCAGCTGGCACTGTCGGGCAAGTGGCGCTTCGACGGCTGGAACCTGCGCTCGGAAATCAGCCACACCGACAGCCGCTATGAGCGCATGTACAACGAAGTGCGCCTCGGCACCTTCGGCGACAGCCCGGCCTTCACCTACGACGTCACCACCAAGCTGCCTTCGGCCTACCCGGAAGGCGCTTCGCTGACCGACCCGGCGCACTACTGGGCTGACAAGACCGTGTACTTCAAGGTGAAGAACACCGGCAAGGAAACCACCGCCCGCAGCGACGCCACCTGGGACCTGAGCGAAGGCACGCTCAGCCGCGTGCGCGCCGGTGTGCGCCTGAGCGACCGCAAGGCCACCAGCGCCGAGATCAACACCATCGACAACATCTGGCGCGATTCCAGCACCGCCATCAGCGGCGCCGTGCCGGGCCTGATGTCGCAGATCGGCGTGATCGGCAACAACGACCTGCTGGCCAAGGCCGGCCAGGGCACGGTGCCCACGCAGTGGCTCAGCGTCAGCAGCTTCGACTGGCTGCGTGATGCGGCCGGCGTGCGCCAGCTGTTCGGCCTGACGGTGCCGGGCTTCGACCCAAGCCAGACCTTCGACTTCAGCGAGCGCAGTGGCGCGCTGTATGTCAGCGCCGACATGGACAGCACCCTGGCCGGCCTGCCGCTGTCGGGCAACATCGGCGTGCGTGCCGTGTCCACCGAAAGCAAGCGCAGCTATGTGCAGGACGTGTCGGGCACCTCGACGCGCTTCAACTCGAAGACGACCGACAACGACTTCCTGCCCAGCCTGAACCTGCGCCTGGAGCTGCAGCGTGACCTGCTGGCGCGCCTGTCGCTGTCCAAGGTGGTGACGCGTCCGAACTTCGACCAGCTGACCCCCAGCCTGAGCCTGAACGTCAACGACAAGACCGGCTTCATCGGCAACCCGAACCTCGGCGAGCTGACGGCCAACCAAGTGGACGCGACGCTGGAGTACTACCTGTCGAAGAGCGACCACGTGTATGGCGCCACCTTTTACAAGAAGGTCAAGGGCTTCATCCAGACCACCAGCTCGCAGGTCAACATCGGTGGCACCACCTACACGATGAGCACCCCGAGCAATGGCAGCGACGGCACCATCCAGGGTCTGGAACTCGGCTACCAGGGCTTCTTCAACCAGCTGCCGGGCGCCTTGCGCGGCCTGGGTCTGCAAGCCAACTACACCTATGTCGACAGCTCGGCCCCGAGCCCGATCAACGGCCAGAAGGCGCCGCTGGAAGGCTTGTCGCGCAACAGCTTCAACCTGGTGGGCATGTATGACCTGGACCAGTTCTCGGCCCGCCTGGCCTACAACTACCGCAGCAGCTATGCGGCCGGTTCGCGCCTGAGCTACCCGTCGAACAACGGCGTGACGGCGATGACCCCGGTGACGATGAAGGGCTACGGCGTGGTGGACGCCTACCTGAGCTATGCCATCACCCCGCAGGTGAAGGTGGCGCTTGAAGCCAACAACATCACCCGCACCGTGCGCCAGAGCGTCTACAGCGCCGTGGGCAACCTGCCGCGCGGCACGTATGTCGACGATCGCCGCTACGCCCTGAGCGTGCACGTGGACCTGTGAGGCCCTGAGACGGTGAGGCGTTGAGCCCGTGCCCTTAAACTCCGGGGCATGAGCGACACCTCACCTTCCAGGCCCACCTTCGGCCAAGCCGCAGCCTATTGGTTGCGGCTTGGCTTTGTCAGTTTTGGGGGGCCTGCAGGCCAGATTGCGCTGATGCACGAGGACCTCGTGGAGCGCAAGCGCTGGATCTCCGAGAAGCGCTATCTGCATGCGCTGAACTACTGCATGGTGCTGCCCGGGCCGGAGGCCCAGCAGCTCGCTACCTACATCGGCTGGTTGATGCACGGCCGCTGGGGTGGCCTGGTGGCGGGCGGCTTGTTCGTGCTGCCGTCGCTGTTGTTGCTCATCGCGCTGACCTGGGTGTACCTGGCCTTCGGGCAGGTGCCGGCGGTGGCGGGGGTGCTGTACGGCATCAAGCCGGCGGTGACGGCCATCGTGGTGTCGGCGGCGGTGCGCATCGGCTCACGCGCACTGAAGAACGCCTGGCTCTGGGGGCTGGCCGCGGCGGCCTTTGTGGCCATCTTCGCGCTCGGCCTGCCGTTCCCCCTGATCGTGCTGGCGGCCGCCGTGGTGGGCTACTTCGGTGGCCGCTTTGCGCCTGATAAATTCGCCGTGGGTGGCGGACACGGCAAGGCGGGCGATTCCAGCGCACCGGCCGTGATCGACGACGACACGCCCACGCCGCCGCATGCGCTGTTCACCTGGGCACGCTTTGCAGGCGTGCTGGGGGTGGGCCTGGGCCTGTGGGCGGTGGCGCTGGGCAGCTTGTGGGCCTGGCTGGGGGCAGACGCCGTGCTCACGCAGATGGGCTGGTTCTTCACCAAGGCGGCGCTCTTGACCTTTGGGGGCGCCTACGCGGTGCTGCCCTATGTGTACCAGGGCGCGGTGGAACACTTCCAGTGGCTGACCGCGCCGCAGATGATCGACGGCCTCGCTTTGGGCGAAACCACGCCCGGCCCGCTGATCATGGTGGTGGCCTTTGTCGGTTTTGTGGGCGGCTGGACGCGGGAGCTGTTCGGGCCGACCGCCCTGCCGCTGGCCGGTGCCGTGGCCGCCTGCGTGGTCACGTTCTTCACCTTCCTGCCCTCGTTCGTGTTCATCTTCCTGGGCGGGCCGTTCATCGAGTCCACCCACGGCAACCTGCGCTTCACCGCGCCGCTTACCGGCATCACGGCCGCCGTGGTGGGGGTCATCGTCAACCTCGCGGTGTTCTTCGCGTACCACGTACTGTGGCCGGCGGGCTGGGGCGGTGCGTTCGAGTGGCCTGCGGCCATCATCGGTGCGGCCGCCGCCTGGGCGCTGTTTCGTGCCAAGTGGAGCGTGATCCGGGTGGTGCTGGTGTCGGGCCTGCTGGGGCTGGCCTGGCAGCTGCTGCGCTGAGGGTTCAGCTGCGCACGCAGTTGCGGCCGGCGGCCTTGGCGTCATAGAGCCGGGCGTCGGCCTGAGCGATCAACGCCTCCAGCGTCTGCCCCGGCCTGAACGCCGCCACGCCCACCGAGGTGGTGATGCGCAGCAGCCCGCCTTCCACGGGGATGGGGGTGTCTGCCAGCGCAACCCGGATGCCTTCTGCCTTGGCCACGGCCGCGCTGAGGCTGGTGGCGGCCAGCATCAGCACGAATTCTTCGCCGCCCCAGCGCCCGGCCATGTCGGTGGCCCGCAGCTGCCCCTTGAACACCTCCGCAGCCACTTTCAGCACCGCGTCGCCAGCGGCGTGGCCGTGCTGGTCATTGACTGCCTTGAAGTGGTCGAGGTCGAGGAACACCACGCAGAACGGGGTGGCGTTGCGCCGCACGCGCGCGGCCTCGCGTTCCAGCTCGCGCATCATCGCGCGGCGGTTCAGGCAAGCCGTCAACGGGTCTATCGAGGCGGCCAGCTTGAGCTGGTGTGATAGCTGCTCCAGCCGGTGGTTGCTGTCGGCCAGTTGGCGGGCCACGTCCTTGCTGATGCGGTTCGACAGCAGGATGCTGCGCACCAGGCGCCCAGTGGTGGCGGCATAGAACTGGCAGAGCAGAAAGAGCGTCAGGCCGCACACGCCGATCTCGCGCGGAATGCTGTCCAGGCACAGCCAGCCCAGCACGCCGGGCAGCACCAGACCGCCGCTGAGGGCGGCGTAGCTCCAGCGGTCGGTGGAGAGGTTGTAGATGCCCAGCACCATGGCCAGTGCCAGTCCCATGCCGTGCAGCAGCATGGTCACCGGGTCAGCGGCTACGTGGGGCAACAGCAGCACGGTGCCCCAGGCGGAGCCGAGCAACAGCAGGTTGCAGCGAACCGCCAGTTTCAGGGGCGCCAGGCCAGGTGTGCGGATGGTGCGTCGCTGCAGGCGCCAGGCCATGGTGCCGTTCAGGCTTTCTATGGCGGCCAGTGTCAGCACCCATGCCAGCAGGATGGGCCCGGGCACCACGTCGCGCAACAGCCAGGCCTGCAAGCCGTACCCCAGGAACGATGTGGACGCCGCCATCAGCATGCGACGGCCGAGCACGCGGTCCAGATCACGGGCGATGGCGGGCAGGTAGTGGTCGAGGTCGGCGGTCTTTTCCGTGGTCAGCGGGTCGGTGCGCAGCAGGCGTTGAACATAGCTCATCAGGTGGGCATCCATGACCGTGGGCCTGACCGTTTCAGGGCCACGCGGTCGAGGTAGGACAGGAACTCGGCGTGGGGCAGGGCGCGGCTGTAGAGCCAGCCCTGGAAGTAATGGCAGCCCAGGCGGTGCAGCACATCGCGCTGGCCGGGGTATTCAACGTACTCGGCCAGCACTGTCACGCCGCGGCTCCGGCCCAGTTGCGCAACGGCGCGAACGATGTCCTGGTTGACGGGCTGGTGCTCGATGTCGCGCGTCAGGCAGCCGTCGAGCTTGATGGTGCGGATGCGGAAGCGCTGCATGTAGAGCAGCGAGGTGCAGCCCATGCCGAAATCGTCCATGGCCAGGTGGAAGCCTTCGCGCTCCAGCGCGGCCAGCGTGGCGTCTGCCTGGGGCGACGACGACACGCGCCGGCCCTCGGTGATCTCCAGTTCCAGATCACCCAGGGCCAGGCCGTGTTTCGCCAGGCTGGCCAGCACGATGCCCACCCAGGCCGGGTCTTCCAGCTGCACGGGCGACATGTTCACGCTGATGGGAAAGCGCAGGGACGAGTGCCGGCGCCACGCGGCCAGATCGGCGCAGGCCTGCTCCAGCACCGAAGCGCCAAGCTGGTGGATCAGATCGCACTCTTCCGCCAGCCGCACGATCACGTCAGGCGGTACCGGCCCGCACAAGGGGTGGTCCCAGCGCAGCAGGGCTTCGGCGCCGATCAGCTGGCCGTCGATGTCGTGTTGCGGCTGGTAGACCACGGTCAGCCGGTTCTGCCCAAGGTGCCGGCGGAAATCAGCTACCAGCGCCCGCGACAGGGTGCCGATCTCGTCGGTTCTTTCCAGAAAGCCGCTGCCCGTGTCGGTGGCGCTGGCCAGGGTGCTGAGGTGAGACTTGATGGCGGCGCGCTGGCGGGCATTGCGTGCGTCCACCAGCCGGCGCACATGGGGGATGTAGATGAGCGTGGAGATGCCCATGCACAGCAGCTGGATGCCCGCGCCCCACCAGCTGCCTGTCATCGCATAGCCCGAGATGAACACCGGGGTGCTCCACACCACGGTGCTGCTGTCGAGCGAGAGTCCCAGCAGGTTCAGCAGGGCTTGCGAGACCACCACGTTCACCACCGGTGCCAGCACGAAGGGCAGCAGCATCAACTGGCTGAAGATGAGCGGCATGCCGAACAGCAGCAACTCGTTCACGTTCAGCAGGGCCGGTGCGATGGAGGCCAGCGCCAGTTGGCGCAGCGGCAGGTCACGCGCTGCCAGCAGGCACGCGAAGATCAGGCCCCAGGTGGCGCCCGCACCGCCGAGGTGGGCAAAGGCATTCACGAAGGCCGGGTTGGCGCGTTCACCGATGTTGGTTTCGCCGGTGGCTGCCACCAGGGCATTGCCCGAATGCTGCGCAAATTCCAGCAACACCTGCCCGCCGTTCAAGCCGCATACCCACATCAGCTGGTTGATCAACGCCAGCGCCACATCCAGCACGGTGCCGGGCGGCCGGTGCGCTTCGATCAGCGCCATCAACGGCCCGCCGAACTGACCGACACCCCACTGCCAGAGCCAGCCACTGAGCTCGAACACGACGTAGATCAGTGGCAGGGCCATGGCAGCAAATTGCGACATGCGCAGCGCGGGCCGCAGTGGCAGGCCGAGCACGGCGAATGTGCTGAGGCGGTCGTGCAGCGGCATCCACCTCGCCGACCAGATGAACAGTTCGGCCGTGCCCACGCCCACCAGAATGCCTTGCAGGATTCGCCCGTAGCCCAGCTCGCGGAAATCCAGGCCGGTGCGGGGCATCACGGCGATGAGAAAGCCGGCGCCGGCAATGGCGGCGATGCTGCCGAGGTTGCGCGCATCGGCGTCCTGCTTGTCGCCGCGGATGGCCAGCACGCGCATGGCAATCACCATGGCCGACATCAGGCCCATGATGCCGGTGGTGGTGTTGAGCAGCGTGCGGGCGGCGGCCAGCATGTCGATGGCCAAGACATGGGTCAGCCAATCGGCGCCCCTGGGCAGGTTCGCCAGGGTGCTGGCCGCCGCGCCGAGCAAGGTCAGCGGCAGCAACGCCACGAAGCCCTCGCGGATGGCCATCAGCCACAGCTCGTGCCGCGGCTCGGGCGCCTCGTTCTGAGGGACTTGGGACACGCTGCCTCCTTCCTTCCGCGCCTGGGGGTGTGTCGACGTGCGCGGAATCAGCTCAAAGGCATCCTAGGGGCCGCTTGCCGGTTGTGCGGGCGCCTGCCAGGAGGCCTTGGGAAAGCATGGCCGACAAGCACGGCATCTGCACGCTGCGTGTGGCGTGTTTGGCGCGAAATGGGAATTTGGTTGCAGAGGAATGAGAGAAAAATATGCGCTCCGCGTCGGCTGCCGTCTTCTGTGCGCGCCTCGCCCTTCTTGCTGAGTTCTCCTCTCGCCATCATGGCCCGAACGAAACAACACCTCCCAATCAAGTTCCGCATTCGTCGTCTGACGTGCTGGACCGCAGCCACAGTGATCGTGGCTGCGGCATGGCCCGCCCCCGTGCAGGCCGCCAGCCTCTATTTGTGCAAGGACTACAGCGGCAATCAGTTCTGGTCGAATGGACATTGCAACCGCAACCGTGCTCACATCGAGCGCATCGTCAGCGTTCCGGACGGCATGCCGTTCGAGGATCAGGTCAGCGTGGCCCGGCGATCGGTGGCTGAGTTGACCCGGCCGCTGCCTGTGGCCAGCCCCGGCGGCATCATCGGCATCCAGAGTGGCCCGGTGCCCGGCAGTGAGCGCGAATGTGATGCACTGCTCGACCGCATCCGCACACTCGACTCGATGCGCCACGAGATCCGCCCACCGCTCTCGCTGGACGAAATCGCGCAGCGCAAGCAATGGGCCGAGGCCCGTCGCGCATCGCTGCGCTGTCGCTGAGCTGTCGCTGAGTCCGCTGCGCGGCAGCCATTCGACGAAGTGGATGTCTGCCACTGCACTGAACTGCTGTGACAAAAAATCCTGCGTCGCAAAGCCTGAAGCCTGCGAACGCGTCCTTAGAATCGACCCGCTTGCACCAGCACCTTCCGGGTGTTTGATGCGGGCATCCGCTGGGGGTGTTGGCCAGGCCGCAAGGTGTGCCGACTGAGAGAGTCCCTTTGAACCTGATTGAGGTAATCCTCGCGCAGGGAAGCACGCTCGAAGGCTCGCCGGCCATTTCTTTCTCGTGCCGGCATGGCAGCCCCGGGCGCTCGCCGACCTGTCATCTGCATGAATTGCACATGGCACATCCAACTTTTTCGCCACTGCGTCGCCTTCGGCGCTCCATCTTGTCTTTGGCCCTGCTGGCCGGCAGCACGGCGTGGGCGCAGCAAGCGCCTTCCGCGCCTGCTGCTCCTGCGGCGCCCAAGCCTGCGCCGGTATCCACCAGCCAGCACATGATCGCGGAGATCCAGGTCATTCCGCGGCCCGTGGGCACGCCTGAAGACCGCTACAAGTACGTCGATGCGGCCATCGCCATCATCCAGGCCTCGGGCCTGCGTTATGAGGTGCATGGCCTGGGCACCGTGGTGGAAGGCCCGGCCGACAAGGTCTGGCTGCTGCTGCAGGCGGTGCACCACGCCACGCTGGAAGCCGGCGCCGAGCGCACGCTGAGCATCATCAAGGTGTCCAGCGGCGCGCAGGCTGGCGGCCCGACGGTGCAGGAGCTGGTGCGCAAGTTCCGCCAGTAAGCGGGTGCGGCGGCGCTGGTCGTTGAGCCCAGCGCCGCCGGACGCGCGGCGCTTTCAGCGGCGACGTTTGTCAGCGGTTTAACATCGCTCGAGCGGTACATGGTGCAGTCAATAGCTTCGATGTGTGGCAATGGCCGCAAGCCCGATGAGCTTCCTCAACTTTTTCCTGTCGCTGCCTGAGCACCAGGTGGCGCCGTACCGGGAGGCGGCGGTTGCCGAGTTGCGAGCCGTTCAGGTGCACAGCTCAGTGGCCCGGTTGGCGTTGGATGCAGAGAAGGCCGAGGTCCTTGATCAATCGGAAACCGTGGCTCATGTCGATCGCCGCATTGAGGCGCTCTACCTGACCCAGATCGTGCGAACTCCGGCAGGCGAGTACTTCCTGCTGAAGACCACGGGCAAGCGTCCGTTCGTCAAACATCTGACGCATGCCATGGCACGCCACCTGCTGGGGCCGAGATATCGACAGCCTGAGGCCTAGCTGCTTGCCATATCCGCCAGATCTCACAGCGCCAATCCGCAGGCGCAGCCATGCTGCGCGAGAGTCAATCGACTCTTCGCAGCCACGCGGATGGATGAGGGCGGGCTAGGAACCAGCCGGCCTGACGTGGCGCTTGGGCGACGCGCAATGCCGCTGTCCATCGGGCTGCGCACTGCTGACCCGTACAGCACAGCACAGTACCGCACCGAACTTCGACCCGCACCACCCTTCAACAACATGGATACGCTCGTTCAGTCATTGCCCGTGGTTCTGGGCTTGCTTGCCTGGGTCTACAGCGGCGTCTGGGCCTATCTTGATGCGCGCAACCGCGGCAAGCCACCGCTTTTTGTGGCCCTGCTGGTGATGGTCGTGGCCTGGCCGCTGGGCATCGTCATCTGGATCGTGTTGCGGCCTGAAAAACGGCCACCGCCGTTCAACCTCGACGACTACCGGGTGCAGTGATTTGGCGCTGTGATCGGCCGCCTTGGCCGGTGGCATCATGCGCGCACCGCCACCCACCACCGAGTGCCTTCGTGAACCTTCGTCCAACCCTGTTGACCGCCGCTATCGCCGGCGTGGTGGCTGCCCTGGCCTGGCCCTTGGTGTGGGCCAGATTTGGTGGGCCGGGCGCTGCGGGCGGGGTGGAGCTCATCGTGGCCACCTTGCTGGTCATTGCATTGCCGGCCCACGCCTTCGTGGTGGGCTTTGTGCGCGCTGAGCCCGTGTCCGCCGGCACGATCGACACCGCGCTGCTCAAGCGCATCGGTGCGTGGCTGGCTGCTGCGGTGGTTGTCACCTCGCTGCGCGATCTGCTCGGGTTCTGACAGCTTCGCATCAACGCGGCGGCATCGCCCGATCCTCCGCAACCCACCCATGCAGCAAAATCCGCTGCATGAGCCAGCGCCCTTCCTTCATCATCTCCGCCGCCGATGTGGCGCCCTACACCCACGTCTATCCGCAAAGCGATGAGCCGATGGGGCCGTCCGTCAGCTTGGGGCGTGCGGCCGGTCTGGCCCGGCTGGGGGTGAACCTGCAGCGCTTGCCGCCGGGCAGCCGCTCGTCGTGGCCGCATGCCGAGTCGGACGAGGAAGAGTTTGTCTACGTGGTCAGCGGGCAGGTGGGCGCCTGGATCGACGGGCACCTGCACCCGATGGTGGCGGGCGATTTTGCGGCCTTCCCGGCGGGCACCGGCATCAGCCACTGCTTCATCAACAATTCAACCGAAGACGTGGTGTTGCTGGTGGGCGGCGAGGCCGCGAAAGCCACCAACCGCATCACCTACCCGCTGAACCCGTCGCGCCGTGCAGATCTGCGCCCGGAAGACTGGTGGGCCGATGCTCCGGCCGAGGCCCTCGGCCCGCACGACGGCCTACCTGATGCCCTGCGCGCTGCCTCGGCGGCTGTGGCGGCTGTGGCGAACAACCCCGACAAGGCCTGAGCCCCATGAACCGATTTGAGTCTGAACTGGCGCGCCTCTTCTTGCTGCCTTCGCCAGAGGGCGTCGCAGCAGTGCCGGCAGGTGCCGTGCGCGCTGCCTTGCTGGAGCTCTCAAGGCCGGCACGCTGGGGTGAGCTGGCGGCCGTGTGGCAAGGCGTGCAGGCTGATCTGGACTTGCCGGCACCGGCCATTGCCGTGTCGGGTGTTGACGGCATGCAGCTGTGGTTCTCGTTTGCCGAGCCCGTGGCGGCCTCGCAGGCCGTGGCCTTGCTCAAGGCGCTGCGCCAGCGCTACCTGGCCGATGTGGCCACCGACCGCGTTCGCATGGCGGTGTCGCCCGAGCACCTGCCCGTCAAAGAGGTGCGTGCGGGTTGCTGGTCGACTTTCGTGGCGCCTGACCTGGCCCCGATCTTCAGTGACGAGCCTTGGCTCGACACCCCGCCCAGCCCCGAGGGCCAAGCCGATGTGCTGGTGCGCCTGCGCAGCATCACGCCGCCAGCGTTCCGGGCTGCGCTGGCGCGGCTCGATGAGCACTTGAACCCGCCCGGCGCTGAAGCTGCGTTGCAGCCTGATCAGGCCAAGTCAGCGGGAGCGGCCGTGGCGGCATCAACTCATCAAGCTGCGGGTTCAACCGGGCTGGCTGGCGCTGCAGTGCACACCAGTGCCCGCGAGTTCTTGCTGGCGGTGATGAACGATGCGGGTGTCGACATGGCCCTGCGCATTGAGGCGGCCAAGGCCTTGTTGCCGGACGAGCGGTGAAACTCAGTGCTGGAACTCAGTGCTCAAAGTGAGCGCTGAAACAGCACCGCCCGAAGCGATCAGCAGCGGCCTGAGCGGCGGCTACGCGGTTGCAGCTTGTCCAGCTCGGCGAATTGCTGCTTGAGCAGCAGCAGCAGCGAGCGCGCGTCTTCCACCGACAAGCTGACATGGGTGGACGGCACCTTGTCTTCGCGCACAGGGCGGGGCAATACCAGGGCATCGATACCGATGTCGATCAGGCCGTTGTTGTGGCGCAGCGACTTCAGGCGTTGCACTTCGATGTCGTAGGTTTTCACGCGCGTTCTCCGGGGTAAGGCAACCCGCGATTATTGCGGCTTCAGGGACCTTGTTCCAGCGTGGCTGAAGCAAAGTGCTGAAACGGGCCGGTGTGATTTGGCGGATGCCGCCCGTTTGCGGTGGCCCCTTACGAGCTACTTTTTCAGGGCCAGCTCGGCGGTGCGCTTCGCAACCAGCTCATTGACCACCACGATCTGGCCGTCCTGCTCATCATTGATCTCCAGCAGCAAGGCGCGGCGACCATCGAGCCTGAAGTAGACCTTCTGCCCGCGCTCCAGCGTCACCCCGCTCTTGCCAGACATGGACCGCGAGAAAGTGTTCGATGAAGCCTCAAACCGCCTAAAAGCGCAAGTTGACGTAGAAGAGCGGAATCTCTTTTTTTTGCATTCGACGCATCGCGAGGACGGTGTAGCCGACCAGAACGGCCGACATCACATGCGGGTTCCCGCCGGCCAGCTCGTACTCATCGATGTCATTGCCCGCATAGCCACCCACCCCGCGAATCTTCGTGTAGTACTGCGTCACGTGCATCACGTTCGAGATCAGCGCCGTGCCCAGCACCGCCTGCGCATAGGGTGAGCGATGCAGGCCGGGGCGCTGCAGCACCAGCTCACCAGCCAGGTTGGCGGCGGCCAGGCCAGACACCGCTGCCAGTTGCCGCTCCCCTTGGGTGAGCGGTCGAGAAAACTTGCCCGAGGTCTGGCCGCTGAAGATCGTTCCTCGTCGCGGCACCTCGATGCTCACGTCAGACGCCCCCAGCGCCTGGTAGACCAGCGCGTGCCCGGCTTCGTGGATATAGATGCTGCTGTAGATGCCCCCCACCGATTCGACAGCGTTCAGCAGGTCACGCTCCAGGGCGCTGGCACTGACCGGCATCAGAAGCAGAGCGAGGAGCGCACTGCGCATCGGGCGGCTGGGTTTGCAGGGGAGATTCAAGAAGACCATTCAGGTGCCCAACGTTGGCGGTGAGACGGCGTCGGCGTCCCTGTCACTTTCATGTGCCCGTGGCAGGTGCCCATCTGGCTGGCCACAGTTGATCTCCCAGGTCACACCGAACCGATCGATCACCACGCCGAAGAGTGCCGCCCAGAACGTGGGCTGCAGCGGCATCTTGATGTGCCCTTGATCGGCGAGTTGCGCAAAGGCGTTTTGTGCCCGCAGCGGGTCGCTCAGGCTCAGGGTGATGGCAAAGCCCTGGTGGCCCGCCGCTTCATTCGGGAATGCATCGGACCCCAGCAGTTCTTGCCCTTCCAGGGACAGGGTGGCGTGCAGGATCTTGGTGGCCCAACTTTCAGGCACTTGCGCGGCCAGCGCCGAATCACCGAAGGTGAGCAGGGTCGTCAGCTCGCCGCCCAGGATCGACTGGTACGCACGGAATGCGTTTTCGCATTGGCCATCAAAGGTGAGGTGGCAACTGATGCGCATGGGCGTCCTTGAGTGGCGTGTGATTTGAGCGAGGGGTCAAGCCGCAACGCGTGAGCGTGCATCGATGTACCACCCGCACGCCACCACCCAGCCGAGCACAGCCACTTCAACGGCTCGCTGGCTGAGGCCGACGAGGCTCGACGTCGGCGAGAGGGTGAGCAGCCCCGCCAGCGCGATGAGTGCTGCGCTCGTCAACGAAGCCTTGGGCAGGGCGCGGTGCGCGAACCAGCAGAAGGCCAGGAGCGTGACGCCGGCAGGAAGAAAGCCGATGAGGCGGACCGGATATTCATGGGCCGCCTGCGATGCACCAAGCTCGCTGATGAACTGCGAAACATGGCTGTAGCCGGGGGTGAACAGGCCGCCGAGGAGCGTCAGCATGAAGATGCCGGCAGCTGCGGCCAATGCAGTTGAGAAGGCGGGGTGACGACGCATGGGGTTGGCGTTGGGTGTCTGGTTTGCCGGCTGGTTGCGCGAGGCAACGATCAGCTCACGCCTTGCCTTCGCGGTTGAGAATGGCCTTGGTGTCCTCGAACCCGATCGGGACGGACGTGTGTTCATGCACCACACGCAAGACATGGCCGCGTGACTTGAGCACCCAGGTGATGCGGTTCTGCATGGACCGAAGCTCTTCGCCTGCCGCCGAAAACGCCGCGTACCTCGCGACGGCGGTCATGGCGGCGAAGCTCGGCTCACCCGAGATCTTCACGTCGTCGAACGTGACGCGCACGGTCTCGGTGCCGAGCGATGAGAACCAGCCCTCCACCGCAACGCGCCATGCCGCAGCGCCTTCGTACGACCACACCCCCCAGGTGTCGAACACTCTGACATCTGTGTCGTACAGGTGCATGAACGTTTCAGCGTTCTTGGCCAGCACTGCCGACTTGTAGGTGTCGAGCGCCTTGAGTACCTGCTTCTCGGGGTCATTCATGGTGAGTTTCCCTGTGCTGATTGAGTGGGCGTGGGCTGAGCCGCACGCGTTGGTTCATTTTGCGCCCTGAGCCCATCCTTCCCGTCGCCGATACTTCACCGGTAGCACGATCCCACCTCTGACCCCGCACCTGCCGCCCTGCCCATGAGCCGTCTTCCCACTGGCACTGCACCAAACCCGCCCGCGCCGCCTGCTGCCAGCCCGCTGTTTCCGCTGCTGTTTGTGCTGCTCTGGAGCACCGGTTTCATCGGTGCGAAGTTTGGTTTGCCAGACGCCGGCCCGCTCACGTTCCTCTCGCTGCGCTATGTGCTGGTGCTGGTGTTGATGGGCGGCGTGGCCTTGTTCACCCGGGCACCGTGGCCGGCCACGCGGCAGGCGTGGTTGCACATTGGCGTGTCTGGCCTGCTGGTGCATGCGGTGTACCTGGGCGGCGTGTTCACGGCCATCAGCCACGGTTTGCCGGCCGGCGTGACGGCGCTGGTGGTGGGCTTGCAGCCTGTGCTCACCGCACTGGGCGCCGGCACCTGGCTGGGTGAGCGCGTGAAGCCTGCGCAATGGGCTGGCCTGGGCCTGGGCTTTGCTGGCGTGGCGCTGGTGGTGGCCCACAAGGTGGCCGCCACCGCCACGGGTGGCGCGCTGGTGGCCATGCTGCTGCCGGCTGTGGTGGCGCTGCTGGGCATCACGGCCGGCACGCTGTACCAGAAGAAGTTCTGCCCGGCGTTTGACTTGCGCACCGGTTCGGTCATCCAGTTCCTGCCGTGCCTGGTGGTGACAGCGCTGGTGGCTGGTGCCACCGAGACCATGCAGGTGCACTGGACGGCGCAGTTCGCCTTTGCACTCGGCTGGCTGGTGCTGGTGCTGTCGTTGGGCGCGGTGAGCCTGCTGAACGTGCTCATCCGTCGCGGCAGCGCCGTGAACGTGGCCAGCCTGTTCTACCTCACCCCGCCCACCACCGCGCTCATCGCCTGGGCGCTGTTTGGTGAAACCCTCACCGGGCTGGCGCTGGTGGGCATGGCCCTGTCGGTGTACGGCGTGTGGCTGGCCAGACGTTGAACCTGCATCAACCCATCACCTTGTGAACATGATCAAACCTGCTCTTGTTGCCCGGCTGGCAGCGCTGTGGATATCGACCGCGCTGATCGCCACCGCCACGGTGCCCGTGGCCGCCGCACCGGCCCCTGCGCCCATCAAGGCCGAGATCGACGCACTGATGGGCCGCCTGCAGGCCTCGGGTTGCCAGTTCGACCGCAACGGCAGCTGGTACACCGGCGCCGAGGCGGTCAGCCACATCCTGCGCAAGCTCGATTACATCGAGGGCCGCGGCACGCTGCAAAGCACCGAGCAGTTCATCGAGCAGGCCGCCAGCAAGAGCAGCTCATCAGGCAAGCCGTACCACGTGAAGTGCGGCGCCGAGCCCGTGGTGGACAGCCAGGTGTGGCTGCAGCGGCAACTCGGGCTGTTGCGTTCGGCGTCGGCCAGCAAGCCCAGGCCCTGACGCTCGGCTGCGGCGGGCGATTGCGGCCTCAGCTGCAGCCCGCACCGCCGCCATCGGCGACGCAGGCAGCGCTGCCGCCGTCAGCAACCACGGCACCTGCCGCCCCGTAATAGCCTTGGTTGGCGGCGCCACCGGCGTTGCCCGGCCGTGGCCCCGACGCTGCATGGCGGGCCGCCTTCAGGGCGCCCCAGACGATGACCACGAGTGCCATGGCGGCGATGGACAGGGCGATGGTCAAGCTCATGGGGACTCCTGGTTGAAGGCTGTGGTGGTCCCAGTCTATCGGCCTTCGCAGGCTTGCGTGCACGGTAATTGCTTGTAACCAGGGCCGTCCCGCCTTCCGAAGTCGTGTCCTGCGCAACGTTCTGCCCAATCAGGCCTTGGGTTGCCGAAAAAAGTGCCGAAGGAAGATGTTCCCCCCTGCAGTACACCGTATGCCGCGTCCTGATTTCAGCAAGTTGATCTCGCGCCTGAGCGTGGGCCGCAAGCTCATGCTGATCTACCTGCTGGACCTGACGGCGGTGATCTTCGTCAGCAGCATCCTGATCAGCGAAAAGTTCATCGCCATCGATTTCGCGCGCAAGGAAGTGCAGGGCAACGCCTATGTCACGGGCCTGCGCGATGGCCTGATCGACGCGGCGCGCTTCGGTGCGGGCCATGGTCCTGCGCAAGCCTCGCTGTCGGGGGCGTCAACCCAGGTGGCGGCTTCTGAACAGGCGCTGGGCCATGGCATGGGCAGTGCCGAGCTGGCGGCTGCGCTGCAATTGCGCCTGCTGCAGGCCAGCACCGCGCGCCGTGCCGACCCCGCTGTGGACCAGGTGCTGGTGGCCGGGCGTGATCTGCTGACCCGCGTGGCCAACCAGTCGAACCTGATTCTCGACCCGGACCTCGACAGCTACTACACGATGTCGCTGCTGGCGCTGCGTTTCCCTGAGCTGCTGGAGCAGATCCATGCGCTGGGCGCCACCGAGGCCAATACCCGCACCCGCTACCTGATTCTCGAAGGCCGGCTCGACGCCACCATGCAGGGCATCCGGGCCGACCATGCCGAGGCCTACGCCGCCGGCGACAACACCCTGCGTGCCGCGCTGGAGCCGCGTGAGCGTGCGCTGGTAAGGGCCATGGGCGCGTTCCGCCTGGCTGCCAGCCTGTCGGCCGAAGACCCCGGCAATGAGGAACGCCGCGATCTGGCACGCCAGAGCCAGCGTGAACTGCTGGGGGCGTTGCAGGCCCACTGGGCCGCAGCCGGTGAGGAAATGAGCCGCCTGCTCAACAAGCGCATCGACAGCCTCTACCACCGCATGTGGCTGCACCTGGGCACCGCGCTCACGCTGCTGCTGGCCATCCTCGGGCTCGTCACCTTCGTGGCGCGGCACATCGCCAACCCGCTGCGCCACCTCGCGGGCGTGGCCGACACGGTGCGCCGCACCGGCGATCACCGCCTGCGCGCGCAGTGGCACAGCAGCGACGAAATCGGCCGGCTGGTGATCGCCTTCAACGACATGCTGGCCCAGCTTGACCGCGAGCGCGAAGTGCAGAAGGAGCTGGCCGCCAGCGCCCGTGCGGCCGAGGTGGAACATGCGCTGGTGGAGGCCACGCCCATTCCCTTGATGGTCACGGCCGTGCCGGGCCACGAGGTGCTGCACCTGAACACGCCCGCCGAGGCCTGGCTGGGCGATGAGCGCAGCGACCCCTGGAAGCGCGGGCTGGAGCCGCAGGTGCGCGCCCGCTTCTTCCAGCAGCTGCAGGACCGCGGCGCAGTGGATGAGTTCGAGGTGCGCTGGACGGCGGGCGGCGAGCCAGCCTGGGCGGTGCTCTCGGCGCGCTGCCTGCAGTACCAGGGCCGCGATGCGGTGGTGACGGCCTTTGCGCCCATCAACCACCTGAAGCTGATGGAGCGCCGGCTGCAGCTGTGGGCCAAGGTGTTCGAGGCCTCCAGCGAAGGCATCGTCATCATCGATGCCGACCACCGCACGCTCACCGTCAACCAGGCCTTCAGCCGCCAGACCGGCCTGGAGCTGCAGGACGTGGTGGGCGAGCGACCCGAGGCGCTGCACTTTCCTGACGTGGCCTGGCCCACGGTGCAGCTGCGCGGCACCTGGCAGGGCGAAGGCGCGGTGCGCCGCCGCAATGGCACCGATTACACCGCCTGGCTGATGGTGAGCGCCGTGCGGCAGGGCACCAGCGCCGGTCGCCCGGGGCTGGGCGAGGTCTCGCACTACATCATCACCAGCATCGACATCACCGACCGCAAGCGCAGCGAAGCCCGCATCCGCTTCCTCGCCGAGCACGACGTGCTGACCGAGCTGCCCAACCGCAGCCTGTGCACCGAGCGCCTGCGCATGGCCGTGCAGCAGGCCCATCGGCACAGCCGCAAGGTGGCGGTGCTGTTCCTGGATCTAGACGGCTTCAAGGACATCAACGATTCGCTCGGCCACCACATCGGTGACGGCCTGCTGCGATCGGTGGCCAAGCGCCTGCTGGAGGCCGTGCGTGCCGGTGACACTGTCAGCCGCCTCGGGGGCGACGAGTTCGTGGTGATCCTGGCCGATGTGGCCGACACCGACGAGGTGATGCAGGTGGTGCATGAGCGGCTGATTCCGCTCATCCGCGCGCCGCACCAGGTGGAGGGCACCGAGCTGCATGTCTCGTGCAGCGTGGGCGTGGCCATCTTCCCGGACGACGCGTTTGACCTCGATGAGCTGATGCGGCATGCCGACACCGCCATGTACCAGGCCAAGGCCAGCGGCAAGGACAACGCCCAGTTCTTCACCGCCACCATGACCGAGCGGGCCCAGGCGCGCCTGCAGCTGATGGGCCACCTGCGCAACGCGCTGGAGCACCAGCAGTTCCAGCTGCACTGGCAGCCGCGCATGGACGCCCGGACGGGTCAGCTCGCGGGTGTGGAAGGCCTGCTGCGCTGGCACCACCCCGAGCTGGGCATGGTGCCGCCCAACCAGTTCATTCCGCTGGCCGAAGACTCCGGCCTGATCGTGCCGATCGGGCAGTGGGTGGTCGAGGCGGCCTGTGCGCAGATCAGCGCGTGGCGGGCCGAGGGCGAGCCGCCGATGTGTGTGTCCATCAACCTGTCGGCGCGGCAGTTGCAGCATGACGAGCTGGTGGACGAGGTGCGTGACAGCCTGCTGCGCCACGCCGTGCCAGCCGGCCTGCTGGAGCTGGAGCTGACCGAATCGATGGTGATGCTGGACGCCGAGGCCAACCTGCGCCGGCTGCATGCCTTGCGGCGCCTGGGCGTGACGCTGTCGATCGACGACTTCGGCACCGGCTATTCCAGCCTGGCCTACCTGAACCGCTTCCCGATCGACAAGCTGAAGATCGACCGCAGCTTCGTGCACGACATGCTCGACGATCCGGTCGACAGCGCCATCACGCTGGCCATCATCAGCCTGGGCCACACCCTGGGCCTGAAGGTGGTGGCCGAGGGTGTGGAGCTGGAAAGCGAGGCGCGGGTGCTGCGCGACGCCGGCTGCGACGAGTTGCAGGGCTTCCTGTATTCGCCCGCCTTGCCGGCGCCGGCGCTGGCGGCCTGGCGCGCCGCGCGGGATCAGTACGGGTCGAGCGCCGCGGTGAACCGCCCCGAGCCGTCGAGCGCGCCCCAGGTGTAGCCCTTCCAGCCCGGCGAGGCCTGGGGCTCCCAGTAGAAGACGCCGACGCCGTTGGTGCCCAGTGCCTGCACCTTCTTCAGCAGGTCGGTCATCATGGCTTTCGACGCGGTGGCCTGTTGCCAGTCCATGCCGGTTTCAGCGACCACCACCGGCTTGCCGTAGCGGCTGATCATGTCCTTCATGTTGGTGTTGAGTTGGCTGTTCAGGCTCGACCAGTTGCTGGCGGTGGGGTAATGGCTCAGGCCGATCACGTCGTACTTGGCACCACCGGCCTTCATGCCGTCGAAGAACCAGCGCGACACGGTGTTGTCGTAGCCATTGGCCAGGTGCAGCACCACCTGCGCATTCGGGTAGACCGCCTTCACCGCGCTGTAGCCGCTGTTGATCAGCTGGATCAGGTTGCCGAAGCTGCTGCCGCTGGCACGTCCGTCGGGCCACAGCATGCCGCTGTTGATTTCGTTGCCCACCTGCACCCAGGTCACGGTGATGCCGTTGGTCTTCAGGTACGACAGCACGCCCTGCGTGTGGGCGTACACGTCCGTCACC
Organism: Ideonella margarita; assembly: GCF_038066635.1. NCBI lineage: Bacteria > Pseudomonadati > Pseudomonadota > Betaproteobacteria > Burkholderiales > Sphaerotilaceae > Ideonella > Ideonella margarita. Next base: position 72,069 of record NZ_JBBUTI010000009.1, read on the forward strand.
AGCTGGCTGAAGCTGTGCGAGGCCCAGGCCGCGGGCTTGGTCTGCTGGCCGGGGTCGGCCCAGCTGTCGCTGTAGTGGAAGGTCAGCATGATGTTCTGACCCTGCGCCTTGGCCCGCTGTGCCTTGTAGAGCGTGTCGGCGGCGTTGCACCAGCCGGTGCTGGGGTTCACCCACACGCGCAGCCGGATGGCGTTGGTGCCGAGGTTCTTCAGCAGCACGAAGGGGTCGGTGGCCGTGCCGGCCGCGTTGTAGAAGCTGAAGCCGGCGGCCTCCTGCTCGTCCACCCAGCTCACGTCTGCGCCCTTGGCGAAGGTGGCTGCCGCCCCTGCCACCGGCAGCAGGCCGCCCAGCGCCAAGGTGGCTGCCCCACCCAGAAATCGCCGCCGTGCGGCACCTTGTTGCGTCTTCATCGATGTCTCCGTTTCTGCGTTGAAACCGGGCCGCGCGCCGTGGTGGCAGCGTCGGCCCGGCCTCCAGCCTGTGTGGCCGGATGGGGGAGAACCGCCGGGCGCTCAGGCGCCGGGCAGGTCGAATTCGTAGCGGATGTGGTGCTGCCAGGTCTGCCCCGGCATCAGCCAGCAGCTGGGCTGCGGCCATTCGGGGTGGTTGGGGCTGTCGGGCAGGTATTGCGGCTCGATGGCGACGCCGCGGAAGGGCGCCCAGGTGGTCGAGCAGCCGGCCGTGCAGGCCCCCAGAAACTCACCGGTGTACACCTGCAGCGCGGGCAGGCTGGTGTGCACGCGCAGGCGCAGCAGGCCGTCGGCGCTGGTCAGCTCCGCGGCTGGTTCAGCGGGTTCGGTGGCTGAAGCCGCAGACGACGCCGGGTTCAGCAGGAACGCGTTGTCCAGCGCCATGCCGATGGGCTTGGTGGTCTGGTAGTCGAGCGGTGTGCCGATCACGGCGGCGGGTGGCCCGGTGGGCACCAGGCGCTCATCCACCGGCAGGGCGGCGGCGGCGTTCAGCCACAGCTGGTGGCTGCGCACATCGGTGGGCTGGCCGTCGAGGTTGAAGTAGGCGTGGTTGGTCAGCCCGACGGGGCAGGGCGCATCCACGCTGGCCGTGAACTGCACTTCCACGCAGCTTGGGCTGCTCAAGCGGTAGCGCACCTCGCAGTGCAGCGTGCCCGGAAAGCCCTGGTCGCCGGCTGGCGACACCAGGCCCAGCCGCACTTCATCAGCGGCCGCGTGCAGCACGGTCCAGGTGCGTTGATCAAATCCTTCCGCGCCGCCGTGCAAGTGGTGCTCGCTGCCGGGGTGACGGCTGAGGTGCACCAGTTCGCCATCTGGCCCTGTGTAGGTGCCGTGGGCGATGCGGTTGGCCCAGCGGCCCACCGTGGCGCCCATGTAGGCCTGCTGGCGCTGGTAGTCGGTGTGTTGGTCAAAGCCCAGCACCACGCTGCGCTCAGCGCCGCCCGGCAGGGGCACGTGGCAGGCGGCCCAGGTGGCGCCGTGGGCCAGCACCCGGATGCGCACGCCGCCCTCGGCATGCTGCAGCGTGAAGCTGGTCTCGCTCATCCCTTCACCCCGCCGGCGGTCAGGCCCGACACCAGCCAGCGCTGCGTCACCACGAACAGCAGCGTCAGCGGCAGGCCGGCCAGGATGGCGGTGGCGGCAAAGTCGCCCCACAGGTAGCGCTGGTTGAACAGGAACAGCCGCGAGCCCACGGCCAGCGTCAGCTGTTGCTCGTCGTGCATCAGCACCGAGGCGATCGGGTATTCGATCATCGCGCCGAGGAAGGCCAGCACGAACACCACCACCAGGATGGGCCGGGACAGCGGCAGCAGCACATGGATGAAGGCCTGCAGGCGGCTGGCGCCGTCCACCGAGGCGGCTTCTTCCAGGTCCGGCGGCACGCTGTCGTAATAGCCCTTGATGAGCCAGATGTGCTGGGCCACCGCACCGGTGTAGGCCAGCGCCAGGCTCCAGTGGCTGTTCAGGCCGAGCGCGGGCACGAACTCGCCGATGCGGTCGAACAGCGCGTAGATGGCCACCAGGGCCAGCACCGACGGGAACATCTGCAGCAGCAGCATGCTGTTGAGCATCAAACCCCGGCCGGCGAAGCGCAGGCGGGCGAAGGCGTAGGCGCTCGTCACCGACAGCAGCAGCGACACCACCGCGCTGATCAGCGCCACCTTCACCGAGTTGAAGATCCACTGCAGCACCGGGAAGGGCGGCGGCACCAGCTGGCCGTTGGCGTCCATCACGGGCAGGCCCAGCGCCAGGCGCCAGTGCTCGAAGCTGATCTCCTTCGGGATCAGGCTGCCGCCGGCGAAGTTGCCCGGGCGCAGCGAGATCGACACGATCATCAACAGCGGCAGCAGGCTCAGGCCGACGAAGCAGATCAGGAACAGGTGCATGGCCAGCAGGCGCCAGCGCTGGGATTTCTTGATGACGATGGCCATGGTGGGGTCTCCGTTGCGGCCTTCAGCGGGCCGCGTCTTTCTGCTTGAACAGCCGCAGGTTGACGATGGCCAGACCGGCCACGATCAGGAACACCAGCGACGAGATGGCACAGGCCAGCGCGTAGTTCTGGCCGCCGTCCTGGAAGGCGATGCGGTAGGTGTAGCTCGCCAGAAGGTCGGTGGCGCCGGCGGGCACGTCGGTGTCGAGGAAGTCCGGCGCGCCCTCGGTCAGCAGCGCGATCAGCGTGAGGTTGTTGAAGTTCGCGGCGAACGAGGCCACCAGCAGCGGCGCAATCGGGCGGGCGATCAGCGGCAGCGTGATGCGGAAGAAGTTGGTCAGCGGGCCGGCGCCGGCCAGCGCCGAGGCTTCGTACAGCTCTTCCGGGATCGCCTTGATCAGGCCCATGGCCAGGATCATCATGTACGGATAACCCAGCCAGGTATTGACCACCAGCACCATCGAGCGTGCCAGCGTGGCGTCACTGAACCAGCCCGGGCGCACGCCGAACAGCATGTCGAGCACGAGGTTGATCTCGCCGAGGTTCTCGTTGAACAGGCCGCGGAACACGGGGATGGAGATGAACGCGGGCACGGCGTACGGCAGGAACAGGCCCAGCCGGTAGGCGCTGCGGCCCTTGAGTGCGTCCCAGTTCATCGCCACCGCCAGCACCAAGCCAAGCGCAAAGGTGAGCAGGGTGTTCAGGCCGGCGAAGGACACCGTCCAGGCGAACACGCGCAGGAAGGGCTGCAGGAACTTCTCGTCGCCGAAGATGCGGCGGTAGTTGTCCCAGCCCACGCTGCTGCGAAAGCCCGGCTCCAGCGCGCTGCCGTCGGCACGGCGCCAGAAGCCGGCGTCCATATCGGCGCTCAGCAGGCTGTTGTCGCGCATGTCGCGCAGCCGGCCGTCGGGCTCCTGCACGTACAGCCGCTTCTGGTCGATGAAGCGGTGCAGGCTGGCTTGCCGGTAGGTGCGGCCGTCGGCGCCGATCAGGGCGATGCCGGCCAGCAGGTCGCGCTCGGCCACCAGCTCGCGCGGGCCGGCCACCTGGCCCGGCGTCGCCCGGGCTTCTTCAGCCGTTTGGCGCAGCAGGGTCAGCGGCTCCGTGGGTGCAGCCGTGCCGAGCACGGGTGCCTTGAAGGGCGGGCTGACGAAGTGCTGGCCCTGGTCGTCCTGCAGCACCAGGCGGCGCTGGTCGCCCTCACGGCGCAGCTCGAAGGCCATGCCCAGGCCTTCGCTGTCGTAGCGCGCCAGCAGCACCTGGGTGGCTCGCTCGAAGGCCAGCAAGTGCGTGGAGCTGTAGTTGGTGAAGCTGATGGCCAGCGTGTAGGCCAGCGGCAGCACGATGAACACGGCCACGGCCAGCAGGCCGGGCAGCACATAGCGCCAGGCATACAGGCGGGGCGACAGATGGATGAGCACAGCCACGCACAGCGCGGCCAGCACGCCTGCGGCCCATGCCGTCTGATGGGCGGCCAGCAGCAGCGTGACCAGGCCCAGCACGGCAAGCACCGCCAGCAGCCCGAGGACGATCAGCACACGGGCCAGCCAGCTGCCGGGGCGCGCCACGTGGGTGGGGGAGGTGGTGGTGCTCATGCCGCACCCAGCACGCGGCGGGCCGCGCGTTCCAGGCCCTGGTCCACGTTCTCGCGGCCCTGGGTGATGTTTTGCACGGCGGCATTCATGGCCGTCCAGAAGCGGGCCATTTCGGGCAGGTTCGGCATCGTGTGGCCACGCAGCGCAGCGGCGCGGGCTCCGGCAATCAGGGGGTCGCCCTTGAGTTCTTCATACAGCGCCTTGTCGGCCGGCACGCCCAGCGGCACGTGCTGGTTCATGGCGCGCAAGCCTGGCAGGCTCATCAGGTAGTGCTCGATGAATTCGGTGGCCAGCACCGGCTGGCGGCTGCTGGCGCTGATCATCGCGCCCAGCACGCCCACCATCGGGCCACCGGGGGCGCCACCGGCCTTCAGGGCGGGCAGCTCGGCGGCGGTGAATTCAATGCCGCTCTTCTTGAGGTTGTTCCAGGCCCAGGGGCCGTTGATCGTCAGGGCCACGCGCCCTTCGTTCACCGCCGCTTCCGATTCGGCGTAGGTGGCGGTGCGCGGAATCATGCCCTCGTCGACCATGCGCTTGAGCACCGCCATGCCCTGGCGCGTGCCGGGGTGGTTCACGCCGGTGTCGCGGGGGTCGTAGCTGCCATCGGCACGGCGGGCGAAGGCGTAGCCGCCACCCGCCGAGATCAGCCCGTAGGTGTAGAAGAACTCGTTGTACGGCCACATGATGGCGCGCTGGCCTTGCGGGCGCAGACGGCGGTCCAGCGCCATCACCTCGTCCCAGGTGCGCGGCGGGGCGGCCACCAGCTGGCGGTTGCAGATGAGCGCCACGGCTTCGATGGCCAGCGGGTAGCCCCAGGTGCGGCCGTTCATCTGCCAGGCGTCCCAGGCCAGCGGCTCGATGCGCTGGCGCAAGGCGGGCGCAGGCGCCACCGGGCTGATCAGGCCCGAGCGGGCCCAGCTGCCGGCGCGGTCATGCGGCCAGATCCAGATGTCCGGGCCCTTGCCGGCGGCGGCCGCCTGCTCGAACTTGGAGACGCCGTTTTCCGGGTGCTCCACGCGCAGCGGCACACCGGTGTCGCGGGTGAACTGCTCGCCGATGCGGGCGATGCCCTCATAGCCCTTGTCGCCGTTGATCCATACCAGCAGGCCTTGGCCGGCGCTGGTGCTGGCGTGGGCCGGGCTGGCCAGCGTGGTTGCCAAGTTGCCAGCTACACCGCTGGCCACGCCACCCGCCAGCAGCCCCAGGGCCGTGCGGCGGTTGGGCTGCTTGTTGTCGTGAGCGCTCATCTCAGACACCTGCCGGAGCGCGCACCAGGGCGTCGCCTGCAGCGTCGAACAAGTGCGCGCGGCCGGCGGGCACGTTCAAGGTGATCGTGTCACCGATCTTCACCACTTCGTGCTCCTTCAGGCGCACCACCATCGGCGTGTTGCCCGGGCCGTGCACGTAGGCAAAGCTCTGGTCGCCCAGGTGTTCCAGCCACTGCACGCTGGCGCGGATGTGGTTGCCGTTGTTTTTGCTGTTGTCGTGGTGATCGGCGCCTGCTTCTGCAGGGCTGAGCGCCAGATGCTCGGCCCGGATGCCCAGGGTGGCGGCGCTGCCCACGGCCACCTCGCCGGGCCGCACGGCCACGCTCAGGTGCGTGCCGTCGGCCAGCTGAACCAGCACCGCACGATCGGCCAAGCTCACCACATGAGCCGGCAGGAAGTTCATGCGGGGCGAGCCGAGGAAACCGGCCACGAACAGGTTGCGCGGCGCGTTGTACAGCGTCATCGGCGGGCCGGATTGCGCCACGCTCGGCTGGCGCGAGCCGGGTGGCGCAGGTTGCAGCAGCACCATGCGGTCGGCCAGGGTCATGGCCTCCACCTGGTCGTGCGTCACGTACACGGTGGCGGCGCGGCCGTGGGCGCGGTGCAGGCGGGCAATCTCCAGGCGGGTCTGGGTGCGCAGGGCAGCATCCAGGTTCGACAGCGGTTCGTCAAACAGGAACACGCCGGGGTTGCGCACCAGGGCGCGGCCAATGGCCACGCGCTGGCGCTGGCCGCCTGACAAGTCTTTTGGCCGACGCTCCAGCAGGTGGTCGATCTGCAGCATGGTGGCCACCTCGCGCACCTGGGCATCGGCCTTGGCGCGCGGCACGCCGCTCATGCCCAGCCCGAAGCCGAGGTTCTGCGCCACGCTCATGTGCGGGTACAGCGCGTAGTTCTGGAACACCATCGCCACATTGCGCTCGGACGGCGCCAGGTCGTTCACCCGGCGGTCCCCGATCATCAGGTCGCCTTCGGTGATGTCTTCCAGGCCCGCGATCATGCGCAGCAGGGTCGACTTGCCGCAGCCGCTCGGGCCGACAAAGACGCAGAACTCGCCGTCGGCGATCTCGAGCGACACGTCGTTGACGACGCTGACGCCGCCGGGGTAGGTCTTGCCGACCTTGTTCAGGGTGAGACTGGCCATCGGGTGTCAGGCCACGCGGGCGGTTGAGGTCAGGGAAAGGGCTTGCACGGTGTCCGTGCGCCACAGGCGGGCGTCCAGGGCCAGCAGGTGTGCCGGGCGGTCCTGGGCCTGCAAGGCGGCGCGGGCGTTGTCTTCCAGGAAGATCGGCGCGTCTGCCCCGATGGGCAGCACGCTGATCTGGAAGGTGGGCCAGCTGCCGTCGGCGCGGGCATGGCGGTCCAGGCCGATCCACCAGGTGTCGCCGTCGTAAAAGTGGTCGTCCACCACCTCGCCGTCGGCCCACAGGCGGGCCACGTCGCCGAGGTAGTTCACGCCGAGCATCAGGCGGCCGTTGGCAGCTTTCACATCAGCGGCTGGCACATGGGCCGGCAGCTGCAGCGTCCAGATGGCGTCGTCCGGGCTCGCATCGGCCTGGGTGGCGGCCACCGGCACGCAAGGCACCGGGCCGTCGCGCCAGGGCACATGCGGGCCCCACACCACGGCGGGCGGCTGGCCTGCGGGCTGGTTTTCGATCGCGCTGATGCTGACGGGCGGGGTGCTCACCGGCGGCAGGTGCCACACGGCCCAGTGGCCATCGGCGGTGCGGTCACCGCTCAAGCCGGTGGCCGGGAAGATGCGCAGCGACGCGGCGGCGTCGGCCGGGCGGTGCACCCGCAATTCGCCAGCGTCGCCCTGCACGGTCGGGTGGCTGCCCAGCACGATGCGCTGCAGCCCGTCCATCTCCACGCACAGGCTGCTGGCGGCTTGCGCTGCGCTGAGCACCAGCACATGGTGGGGGCGGTCGGCCGCGTCGATCAGCTTGATCCAGCGCTCGGTGCCGTCGCTTTGGCCGGCACTTTGGCCGTTGACTTGTGCACTGCCCGGCAACACCACCTTCCAGCTGTCAGCACGTTCGGTCAGGCCGTGCGCCTCGATGTGTTGCAGGCCGGCGCGCTCGAACACCAGCTCGATCGCCTGGCCCGGGGTTTCAAAGCCCACCCACACGCCGCTGCCGTCGGCCAGGCTGAACTGGGTCAGCGGCTGCAGCGTGGCATGGCGCAGCCGGGCCTGGCCGAGCTGCACGCCCACGGGCCAGATGAAGGCCTGGCCTGGCTCCAGGTCGAAAGGCTGCTCGGGCAGCGTGTGGGTGCCGTGCGCGCTGCTGATCTGCAGCTGCAGGTTGCGGTGCGCGGGCAGGGGGTGGTGCCGCACATGGTGGTTGATGAACACGAAGCCGGCGTCGCCTGCGCCGCGCAGTGCCACGCGGGGGCGGGCGAGGTCATCTGCCTGCATGGGGGCGTCGTCGGGCAGCACGGCTTCGGTCGGGGCCAGCTGGGTGCCGAAGGACTGCATGAACTGGTGCAGCGTGCGCAGGCGGCCCCAGCTGCTGCGCACCTGGCCGTACTGGCCCAGCGGTGCATGGAAGTCGTAGCCCCACTGCGCCACGTCGTTCGGGTAGCCGCTGGCCTGGGTTTCGTTCAGCGGGCCGGTGGCGCACACCGGGTTCGTACCGCCGTGGTACATGTAATAGCCATACAGGTTGGCGCCCGAGCCCACCTGCACCAGCGTGGTGGCGAACACATCGTCGGTGCTCACCACCGGGCGGCGGTGGTAGGCCACATGCATGCCGCCGCCGGCCTCCGCCAGGATGAACGGGTAGTGGGTCTTGTCGATGCTGCCGCTGGCGGCGGTGCCATCCACATTGCCCATCTCGCCGATCACGCGGCGGGTATTGAAGAGGAACACGCCGGAGGGCGGCAGCGCACCACGCGCGCCATTCCAGAAGCCATCCGCATAGGCGCCGGACACCGGCAGCACATCGCGCTCCGGAATGTCCAGCGTGGGCCAGCCGGTGACGGTGTACAGCGGCACCGTCAGGCCGGCTTCGATGGCCAGGCGCTTGAGTTCGGTGATGTGCTCGGCGCCGCAATCCGGGCCGGTCAGGCCGTATTCGTTTTCCAGCTGCACACCGATCACCGGGCCGCCGTCGCACCACATGCGGCCGGGCAGCTGGGCGCCGATGGCGTTGAAGAAGCGCTGCACATGGCTCAGGTAGGTGGGGTGGTTGCAGCGCAGCGGGCCGGTGTCTGGCAGCCAGCGCGGGAAGCCGCCCAGCAGCACTTCCGCATGCGACCACGGACCCGGGCGCAGGTAGACCAGCAAGCCCACCTGGGCGGCCAGGTCGACAAAGGCGGCAAGGTCACGCTGGCCTTGCCAGTTGAACTCGCCGGGCCGGGCTTCGTGGTGGTTCCAGATCACGTAGCTGGCCACCACCTGCACACCACCGGCGCGGATCTTGCGCAGCTCGGCTTCCCACTCGGCGCGCGGATAGCGGCTGTAGTGGAACTCGCCCATCACGGGCATCCAGGGTTGGTCGTCCAGCACCAGATAACGGCTGTTGACCTGCAGCGAGCGGCCCGGGCGCTGGTAGTGGCCGAGGTTCAGGAAATTGGTCTCGACCGGCGGCGCGGTGGCGGGCAAGGTCAGGGAAATGAGCGAAGTCTGCATGGCGAGGGTGCGGGGTGACGCAGCATTGTGCCCTGTCTGCACCAGAAGGTTAAGCGTTTAAGTTAAAAAAGTAGACCAGCGACCGGCAAGCAAGGCAATCAGGGATTCTCCTTGGTTTTGGGTGTTGAGGGCTGATCTCACGAGATGCATCCCGGCGATCCTTCATAGGTAACCGAGATGGAATCAGGTGTCAGCCTCAGGACTTCGGGCAGTGCTGCAACGCCCCGCCGGAAGCGCACGGCGCTGTTGACAGTCCTCTGGCAGATTGCTGTAATGCGGTTAAACGCTTAATTCAATTTCTCTGCCGGTATCCCCGATGTCTGAACCCTCGATGCGCCTGGGCGTCTGCTACTACCCTGAACAATGGCCCCGTGAGCAATGGGCCTCTGATGCGCGTCGCATGCGCGAGCTGGGCATCCGTCTCGTGCGCATCGCCGAGTTCGCCTGGGCCCGCATGGAGCCCACGCCGGGCCAGTTCGAGTGGGCCTGGCTCGATGACGCCATCGCCACGCTGGCCGCCGAGGGTCTGAAGGTGGTGCTGGGCACGCCCACCGCCGCGCCGCCGGCCTGGCTGGTGCAACAGCACCCGGATGTGCTGCCGGTGGACGCGCACGGGCGCACCAAGGCCTTTGGCTCACGCCGCCACTACTGCTTCTCGAGCGAGGCGTTTCATGCGGCGTCCGAGCGCATCGTCACGGCCATGGCGCAGCGCTATGGCCAGCACCCGGCGGTGGTGGCCTGGCAGACGGACAACGAATACGGCTGCCACGACACCGTGCTGTCTTACTCGCCGGCGGCACTTGCCGGTTTCCGCCGCTGGCTGGCGCAGCGCTACGGCAGCATCCACGCGCTGAATGCCGCCTGGGGCACGGCTTTCTGGAGCCTGCAGGCCAACAGCTTCGATGACATCGGCTTCCCTGTCGGCCAGCCCACCGGTGCCTTGCCGACGCATGCGCTCGACTTCCGCCGCTTCGCGTCAGACGAAGTGCTGCGCTACAACCGCATGCAGGTGCGTGTGCTGCGTGAACATGCGCCGGGTCGCGACGTGCTGCACAACTTCATGGGCATGTTCGGCGAGTTCGATCACCACGCCATGGGCGCTGATCTGGATGTGGCCGCCTGGGACAACTACCCGCTCGGCTTCACTGACACCGCACCTTTCATCAGTGAGGCTGATCGTCTAAGCTGGGCCCGCACCGGCCACCCCGACATCAGCGCCTTCCACCATGACCTGTACCGCGGCATCTGCAAGGGCCGCTGGTGGGTGATGGAGCAGCAGGCCGGCCCGGTGAACTGGGCCCACTGGAACGCCATGCCGCTGCCCGGCATGGTGCGCACCTGGACCTGGGAGGCCTTTGCCCATGGCGCCGAGGTGGTGAGCTATTTCCGCTGGCGCCAGCTGCCCTACGCGCAGGAGCAGATGCATTCCGGCCTGCACACGCCGGATGACGTGCGCGACCTGGGCGGCGAGGAAGCTGCGCAGGTGGCCCGAGAGCTGGCGGCCTTGCCGGACGATGCGGTGCTGGCCTCCGCCACGGCCCCCGTGGCGCTGGTGTTTGACTACAGCGCCAAGTGGATGACCGACATCGTGCCGCAGGGCGCCGACATGAGCTACTTCGGCCAGGTGTTCGGCGCCTACAGCGCGCTGCGCCAGCTGGGCCTGGATGTGGACCTCGTCGGCCCTGACGCACCGCTCGATGCCTACCGCATGGTGGTGGTGACCGGCCTGACCCACCTCACGCCCGCCCTGAGCGCGCGCCTGCAGGCCTTGAGTGCCGTGGTGGTGCTGGGCCCGCGCACCGGCAGCAAGACCGAGCACCTGGGCTTGTCGTCGCAGCGTGCTGGCGCCGCGCCGCTGGGCTCGGCCATGCACTTGCCGATCACGGCAGTCGATTCGATGCGGCCGGGCCTGCAACTGCCGGTGGTGGGGGTGTCGGGCGATGAGCTTGGCCAGCCTCTGGGCCATGGCCACCAGTGGCGCGATCTGGCCCAACTGCCTGCCGACAGCGCCGCGCGCGTGCTGGCCCGTTACGAAGACGGCTACCCGGCCTGGGTGCAGCAAGGCCGCTGGTTCCGCCAGTGCGGCATGGTGGACGCCCCGCTGCAGGCCCGCTGGTTCACCGAGGCTGCCCGCCTGGCTGACCTGCCCGTGGTGAACCTGCCCGCCGGTTTGCGCCTGCGCCGCCGCGGTGACTGGTTGTTCGCTGTGCACCGCGGCCCCGACCATGTGCAGGTGCCGGCGCCGGCTGGCACGTCCTTCGTGCTGGGCGATGCGCGCATCGGCCCGGCCCAGGTGGCGATGTGGCATGCGCCGCTGAACGCCGCTGGGGCGGTCAGCAGGACGGCCGCGAACTTGGTGGCCACCACGGCCGAGGAGGCCAGCGCATGAGCCGCAAGGTACTCGTCACCGGGGGCGCCGGCTACATCGGCAGCATCACCTGCGTGCAACTGCTGGCGGCCGGATGGCAGCCGGTGGTGTTCGACAACTTCAGCAACAGCCAGCCCCGGGTGCTTGACCACATCGCCGCATTGACCGGCGTGCAGGTGCCCCTGGTGCAGGCCGATGTGCGTGATGCCGCCGCACTCGCGACGGTGTTCAGCCAGCATGACATTCATGCCGTGGTGCACCTGGCCGGTCTGAAGGCCGTGGGTGAATCCGTGCGTCAACCGCTGGCCTATCAAGACACCAACGTCACCGGCACCCAGCGCCTGGCCCAGGCCATGGCGGCTGCCGGTGTCAAGCGGCTGGTGTTCAGCTCCTCCGCCACGGTCTACGGCGAGCCTGAAGGCCTGCCGCTGGTGGAAGGCATGCGCTGCGCGCCGCAGAACCCCTACGGCCGCACCAAGTGGCACTGCGAGCAACTGCTGGCGGACGTGTGCGCGGCCGACGCTGATTGGGCCGTGACCTGCCTGCGCTACTTCAACCCGGTGGGCGCCCACCCCAGCGGTGAGCTGGGCGAAGACCCGCGCGGCGTGCCCAACAACCTGATGCCTTTCATGGCTCAGGTGGCCGTGGGTCGGCAGCCCCTGCTGCGCGTGTTCGGCAACGATTACCTCACACCTGACGGCACGGGTGTGCGCGACTACCTGCATGTGATGGATCTGGCCGACGGTCACGTGGCGGCCGTCACTGCGCTGGATGCGCAAAAGGGATTTGAGGTGTTCAATCTGGGCACCGGCACGGGGGTCAGCGTATTGCAGCTGAAAGCGTCGTTCGAGCAGGCTTGCGGGCAGACACTGCCCACGGTCTTCGCGGACCGCCGCCCCGGTGATGTGGCCGCGAACTGGGCCGACCCCAGTCGGGCCAGGAATGCGCTGGGCTGGCAGGCCCGCCGCAGCCTGCAAGACATGTGCGACGACACGTGGCGCTGGCAAAGCCGCTATCCCCAGGGCTTTGACACCGCCCACCCTGATTCGAGTGAGACCGCCTGATGTTTGATCCTGAAGACCATTCCCACCGCCGCTTCAACCCGCTCAACGGGCAATGGGTGCTGGTGTCGCCACACCGCAGCAAGCGGCCCTGGCTGGGCCAGCAGGAATCTGCTGAAGAGGCGCCCCGCCTGGCCCATGACGCCAGCTGCTACCTGTGCGCCGGCAACCGGCGTGTCACCGGCGAGGTCAACCCCGACTACCGCGGCCCCTTCGTCTTCGACAACGACTTCGCCGCGCTGCAGCCCGACGTCCCTGCCGAGGCTGCCGGTGCGGCCGTGGACGAGCTGTTCCAGCGCATGCCGGCCCGTGGCCAGAGCCGCGTCATCTGCTTCTCTGAAGATCATTCGCTGAGCCTGCCGGAGCTTTCGCCCGCAGGCGTCGAAGCCGTGGTCGACACCTGGTGCGCGCAAAGCGCCGAGCTGGGCCAGCGCTGGCCCTGGGTGCAGGTGTTCGAGAACAAGGGCGCGGCGATGGGCTGCTCCAACCCGCATCCGCACGGCCAGCTGTGGGCGAGCGACTTTCTGCCGCGCATCGCAGCCACCGAAGACGGCACCCAGCGCGCCTACTTCAACACCCACGGTGAGCCCATGCTGCTGGCCGTGGCCCGCCGCGAGGCCGAGCTGGCCGAGCGCGTGGTGGTGGCCAACGACGACTGGCTGGCCGTGGTGCCCTACTGGGCCGAGTGGCCGTTTGAAACCCTGGTGCTGCCGCGCTTTGCCGTGCAGCGCCTGCCTGAGCTGACCCCCGCCCAACGTGCCAGCCTGGCCGCGCTGGTGCAGGCCCTGACGGTGCGTTACGACAACCTGTTCCAGTGCAGCTTCCCGTATTCGATGGGCTGGCACGGCGCGCCGTTCACCGACGAGGCCGGCAGCCACTGGCAGCTGCATGCGCACTTCTATCCGCCGCTGCTGCGCTCGGCCACGGTGCGCAAGTTCATGGTCGGCTACGAAATGCTGGCCGAATCCCAGCGAGATCTCACCCCCGAGCAGGCCGCCGCGCGTTTGCGTGACCTGCCCGCCGTTCACTACCGCCGCGCCTGAACATGACGACCCTGGACATCACCCTCTGCCACACCGCCGCCAACGGCCACCATGACGTGTTTGGTGGCCTGGCCACTCACCTGGTGCAAGCACCCGGTCGCGTCAACCTGATCGGCGAGCACACCGACTACAACGACGGCTTCGTGCTGCCCTGCGCCATCAACCACGGCACGGTGGTGGCCTGCTCGCCCCGCACCGACTTGCTGGTGCGGGTGATCGCCATGGACTACCTGGCCGCCCCTGATGAATTCCGGCTCGACGGCACGCCCAAACATGTCACGGTGGCCGAGTGGCCGAACTATGTGCGCGGGGTGCTGTGGCTGCTGTGGTCGGAGGGTTACCCCATCCGCGGCGCAAACCTGGTCATCACTGGCGACGTGCCGCAGGGCGCGGGCTTGAGCTCGTCGGCGTCACTCGAGCTGGCGCTTCTGCAGGCCTTCAAGACCATGTACGGCCTGACCGACCTCGACCCCACCCGCATGGCCCAGCTTGCCCAGCGCGCCGAGAACGAGTTCGTGGGTTGCAAGTGCGGCATCATGGACCAGCTCATCTCGGCCCGTGGCCAGGCCGGCCATGCGGTGCAGATCGATTGCCGCTCACTCGAAACCCGCCCGGTGCCGATGCCTGCAGATACGGCCGTGCTGATCGCCCATTCGCGCGTGCGCCGCGGCCTGGTGGACAGCGCCTACAACGAGCGTCGCGAGCAGTGCGAACAGGCCGCCGCGCATTTCGGCGTGAAGGCCCTGCGTGACGTGACCCCGGAGCAGCTGGCGCGTGACGGCGCCGGCCTGCCGCCGCTGGTGTTGCGCCGTGCACGCCATGTGGTGACTGAAAACCAGCGCGTGCTGGACGCCAGCGCCGCGCTGCAAGCGGGCGACCTGCGCACGCTGGGCCAGCTGATGGCGCAGTCGCATGACTCGATGCGCGATGATTTCGAGATCACCGTGCCGGCCATCGACGAGCTGGTGGCCATCCTGCAGGAGGTCATCGGCGACGAGGGCGGTGCCCGCATGACCGGGGGCGGCTTTGGTGGCTGCGTGGTGGCGTTGCTGCCGCAGGCACGGGTGGCCGCTGCACAGCAGGCCCTGGTCAAGCGCTACCGTTCGCCCGAGGGTGAGCCCGCGCTGGTGTACCTGTGCAAGGCGAGCGACGGCGCAGGGCTGCTGGGGTGAGCCAGCCCTTCGCCAACTCCACCAGCGCCGCCAACGCCGCCAACACCACATGGCAGCCGGCACCCAACCGGTATGACGCGCAGAGCCTGCGCTACTGCGGCCGTTCCGGCCTGCAGCTGCCGGCCATTTCATTGGGCCTGTGGCACAACTTCGGCGGGGTGGATGACGCCGCGGCGGCGCACGCGCTGCTGCGCCATGCGTTTGACAGCGGCATCACCCACATCGACCTGGCCAACAACTACGGCCCGCCGCCAGGCAGCGCCGAAGTCTTGTTCGGTGAGTGGCTGCGCCGGGACATGCCGGGCGAGCTGCGCGATGAGCTGGTCATTTCCACCAAGGCCGGCTACCGCATGGGGCCGGGGCCGTATGGCGACGGGGGCTCGCGCAAGTACCTGTTCAACAGCCTGGACGCCAGCCTGCGCCGCATGGGCCTGGGCCACGTCGACATCTTCTATCACCACCGCCCCGACCCGAACACGCCACTGGCCGAAACCATGGCCGCACTGAGTGACGTGGTGCGCATGGGCAAGGCGCTGTATGTGGGCGTGTCGAACTACCCCGCGGCGCTGGCTCGCGAGGCGGCCGCGCTGCTGCGCGCGGCAGGCACGCCTTGCCTGATCCACCAGCCCCGCTACAACCTGCTGGAGCGCACGCCCGAGCAGGGCCTGCTGCAGACGCTGGTGGATGAAGGCGTGGGCTGCATTCCGTTTTCACCGCTGGCGCAAGGCCTGCTGAGCGACCGCTATTTGGATGGCGCCATTCCAGCCGATTCGCGCGCGGCCCAGCCCCACAGCTTCCTCAAGCCGGCCGCCATCACGCCACAGTTGCTCCAACGCCTGCGGGGCCTGGCGGCGGTGGCTGACGCCCGTGGCCAGCCGCTGGCCGGCATGGCGGTGCGCTGGCTGCTGCAGCGACCGGCGGTGTGCAGCGTGTTGATCGGCGCCAGCCGGCCCGCGCAGATTGACGCGGCCTGGGCGGCCGTGCGGGCACCCGCGCTCACCGATGAAGAATTGCGTGCGCTGGATGCGCTGTGTGCATGAGCGCCGCAGCTAACATCGCGGCATGACAACGCTTGCTGAAGTGGCGCAGGTGGCCGGGGTAACCGCGGCCACGGTGTCGAATGTGCTGAGAGGCCGTGGAAAGGTCGGGGCCGAAACGCGCCAGCGTGTGCTGGCGGCCGTTGAAGCCACCGGCTACCGGCCGAACCTGATGGCCCGTGCGCTGGTCGAGGGCAAGCCGTCGACGCTGGCCCTGATCGTCTCCAGCATCGCCAACCCGTTCTACCCCGAGTTCGCGCTGGAAGTGGAGCGCGCGGCGCGCCGTCTCGGTTACTTCCTGCTGGTGTGCAACACCAACGACGATCCCGCGCAGGAGCGTGCCTACCTGGATGCGGTTGGCGGCTCACTCGCCCAGGGCGTCATCGTGATGAACGCCGACTTCGTGCAGACCGACCAGCTGATCGCGTTGCGCCAGCGCGGTGTGCCGGTGGTGTTGTGCATGTGGGAACGCCCGCAGGAGCCACCGAACCTGCCGTGCGTGTCGGTTGATTTTTACCAGGCCGGTGTGCTGGCCGCCGAGCATCTGATCAAGCTGGGCCACCGCCGCCTGGGCGCCGTGGTTGCCAGTGACCCCACGGGCAACCACCGCTGGCGTTACCAGGGTTTCATCGACACGGTGCACCGCGCCGGTTTGCCCTGGACGGATGCGCAGGTGAACTTCGGCCACGACACCATCGACGATGGCCGCAATTCCGCCCACGGCCTGCTGGCCGCCTGCCCCGACCTGACGGGCCTGTTTGTCAGCAATGACCTGCCGGCCTTCGGTGTGCTGCAGGCCGCAGCCGAGCTGGGCATGGAGGTGCCGCGTGACCTGTCGGTCATCGGCGTCACCGACATTCAACTGGCTCACCAGATGCGCCCGGCGCTCAGCACCGTGGCGGTGCCCACGGCCGAGGCGGCGGGCCTGGCGGTGGACATGCTGATGTCGGTGATCCAGTCGCCGCCGTCGGCGCCGCCACCGATGGTCATCACCAGCCCGCCGCGGCTGGTGGTGCGGGCCTCGACGGCCAAGCCACGTCGCACGGCGAGCTGAGCGTAGCCCGGCACGCCAGACGAAACGGTCTGCTCAGTCGGCCGCCGGCCCGGCCACCACGCCGTCTGCCACCAGTTGCTGGATGGCCTCGGCGCCATAATCCAGTGAGTGCAGCAGCGCCGCGGTGTGCTCGCCCAGCGCAGGCGGGGCCTGGCGGATGGGCAGGCGTTCACCGTCCATCGAGATGGGCAACAGCGCCATGCGGGTGTCGAAGGCCTTGTGGGCGCCACTGGCGCTGGCCGGCACATGCACCGGCGCCAGCCCGCCCGTGGCCAGCAGGTGCGGGTCGTCAAACAGGTCTTGCGGGCGCGTGATGGGGGCATGCGGCAAGCCCACGCGCTCGAAGCGCTCAGCCAGCGTGGCTGCGGAGAAGGGCGCAAAGCGTTCACGCAGCAGCGGCAGCATCCAGCTGCGCGCCTGCACCCGCAGGTTGTTGCTGGCCAGTCGCGGGTCTTGGGCCAGGTCATCAAACCCGAATTCGCCGCACATCTGCTGCCACTGGCCGTCGCTCACGGCGGCCAGAAAGATCTGCCCGCCTTCGGCCACTTCAAACACGTCGTACACCGCCCAGGCGCTGATGCGGCTGGGCATCGGCGCGGCGGGCTGGCCTGTGACGGCGAACTGCATCATGTGTTGAGCCACCAGCAGCACGTTGTTCTCGAACAGCGCGCTCTGCACCTCCTGGCCCCGGCCGGTGCCGCTTTTGGCGTTGTCGCGCTGGTGCAGGGCGGCGAGTGCGCCGATTGCGCCGAACATGCCACCCATGATGTCGTTCACGCTGCTGCCTGCGCGCAGCGGCTGGCCCGGTGGCCCGGTCATGTAGGCAAGGCCGCCCATCATCTGCACCACTTCGTCCAGGGCCGTGCGGTGCTCATAAGGCCCCGGCAGAAAGCCCTTGTGCGAGATGTGAATCAGCCGCGGGTTGAGCTTGGCCAGCGCCTCCGGGCCGAAGCCCAGCCGGGCCATCGTGCCGGCCTTGAAGTTCTCGCTGAAGATGTCGGCACCGGCCACCAGCTTCAGCACGATCTCCTGCCCGCGCGGGTCTTTCACGTCCACCGCCAGGCTCTGCTTGTTGCGGTTGAACATGGCGAAGAAGCCGGCGCCCGAGCCCAGCAGTTGCCGGGTGTTGTCGCCGGTCAGCGGCTCGACCTTGATGACCTCGGCGCCCAGGTCGGCCAGGATCATTCCGCAGGTCGGGCCCATCACCATGTGGGTGAATTCAACCACTCGGATGCCGGCCAGCGGCAGGGGGGCGTTGGGTGTGCTCATGGGGTGGTCGATGGGTGATCGGGGCTCGCTGCTGCGGTGGCCACAAAGCCGCGCGGCAAGCCGGCTTCGGGCGTCATGCCGTACAGCGGCTCACCCGGCAGGCCGGCGGCCAGTGCTTGGCGGGCTTCAAACAGGCGTGGCAGGTTCACGCCGGTGTGAATGCCCATGGCCTCGAACATGAACACGAGGTCTTCCGTCACCACATTGCCCGAAGCGCCCGGGGCATAAGGGCAGCCACCCAGCCCGCCTTGGGACGCGTCGAAGGTGCGCACGCCGCTGTCATACGCCGCCAGGCAATTGGCCAGGCCCAGCCCGCGCGTGTTGTGCATGTGCGCCGCGCCGCTGTGGTGTCCGATGGCGTTTCGCAATTGGGTGAACAGCCGCCGCACCTGCGCCGGGTTGGCCATGCCGGTGGTGTCTGACAACCCCACCTCATCCACGCCTGCCGCCACCAGTTGCTCGGCCAGTTGCACCACGTCGTGCTCGCTCACCGCGCCTTGCAGCGTGCAGCCGAAGGCGGTGGAGATGCCCACTTCCAGGTGCACATGCGGCGCGTGCTCGGCGCGAAGCGCATGGATGCTGCGCATTTCCTCCAGCATCTGCGCACGCGTCTTGCGCACATTGGCCAGCGAGTGGGCTTCGCTGGCCGACACCGGCACGGTCAGCTTGTGAACGCCCGCTTGCACGGCGGCTTCAGCGCCGCGCCGGTTGGGCACCAGGGCCATCACCGTCAGTCCGGGCAGGGTGAGGGCGTGGCGCACCACCTCGGCCACATCGGCCATCTGCGGCAGCAGGTGGGCGGGCACGAAGGAGCCCACCTCGATTTCACGCAGGCCGGCGGCATGCAGCGCGGTGATCCAGGCCAGTTTGTGCGGCGTGGGCATGGTGGCGGCCACGCTTTGCAGCCCGTCGCGCGGGCCGACTTCGCTGATCAGGACGGTGCTGGGCGGCTGCAATGGCATGGGGTAGGGTGGATGAAATGTTGTTCTGTAAGAAGGAACAGTGTTCTGTCCTGAAATTTTGCCGGGCCAGGCCAGGGGTGTCAATCTGGCGCCCAGTCGATTGGCGGTGGGTTCGCTCATCGCCTGTCTGGTTCTCTGGTGAACTATTAATGGATTAAAGTTCGCTGAAGAACTACACTGCCCATCATGCCAGCCGCCCTTGCCAGCCACAGCCTGCCCGTTGAAGCCCCCTTGCCACCCGTGCACACGCCGGAAGTGGGCCGGCAGGTGCTGGCGGTGTTCTTTCGCCTGACGAATGAATGGCACCTGGGGGCTGCGGACGAGCAGGTGCTGCTGGGCGTGGGCAAAACCACGCTGTTCGCCTGGAAGGCGGGCAAGGTGCGCGCCGGCCTGGAGCCCGCCGTGCTGGAGCGCCTGAGTTATCTGCTGCGCATCTACGCCGCCCTGCAGATCTTGTTGCCCGAGCCTGAGCGGGCCGCAGCCTGGCTGCGCAAGCCCAATGCCGCACCGCTGTTTGGTGGTGGCACGGCGCTGCAGCGCCTTTTGGCCGGGCAGGTGGGTGATCTGCATGCGGTAGCCAACTACCTCGACGCACAACGCGGCGGTGACTTCGCATGAGCGTCACCCGCCTGACGGCAGCCGCGGTGCCGGCGGCCCACCAGCTGACCGAGCGCCGCCTGCCGCGCATCAAGCCGCTGGGGTGGGGCCCGGGCTATCGCCTGGTGCCGAGCCGCTTTCCACCCACCAGTCTGTTTGACCGCGTGGCCCGGCCCGATGAGCTGGAGGCGGTTGCAGCCGTTCAGGCCCTGACGCACCCGCGCCTGCGCAACGAGATCGGCGAGATCCAGCTGGTGCCGCCCGATGAACGGGTGAGCGGGCCTGGCAGCACGCCGGTGATGGCCGCGTTCTGCCACCTCAACCCCGAGGGCAGCCGGTTTTCAGACGGCAGCTGGGGCGTGTACTACGCGGCAGACAGCATGGCGGCGGCGGTGGCCGAAGTCAGTCACCACCGCGCGAAGTTTCTGGCGGCCACGAACGAGCCCGCCATCGAGCTCGACTTCCGTTGTTATGTGAGCCAGGTGCTGCAGCCACTGCACGACGTGCGCCCGGCCAGCTGGCAATTCCTGCACCAGCCCGACGATTACGGCCCCTCGCAAGCCTGGGCGCGGCGCCTGCGCGCTGCGGGCAGCTGGGGCCTGGCTTACCGCAGCGTGCGGCACCCCGGAGGGCAGTGCGTGGCGGTGTTCCGCCCCAAGGCCCTGGCGTTGCCGGTGGTGCAGGGCGCCCATGTGGCGCTGCAGTGGGACGGCCAGCGCATGGCGCACTGGTACACCAAGAGTGAGCTGCAACCGGTGGGCTGACGCCCGTGCTCAGCGGCAGGTCACCGCGCCCGTGCCGTTCAGCTTGAACACGCTCATCGACTGCATCAACGCTTCGGTCTGGTAGCGCAGGCTGTCGGCCGCAGAGGCCGTTTCTTCCACCATCGCCGCGTTCTGCTGGGTCACCTGGTCGAGCTGCTGCACCGCATCCCCCACCTGGGAGATGCCCTGTGACTGCTCCGATGATGCGGTGGTGAGTTCGCTGATCATCTGGCTCACGCGCTGAGCCTGAGCCACGATTTCCAGCATTGATGCGCCGGCGTCGTCGACCTGCTTGCTGCCGACCTCAACCCGCTCGACGCTGGCGCTGATCAGACTCTTGATCTCCTTGGCAGCGTCGGCACTGCGCTGGGCCAGGATGCGCACCTCGCCCGCCACCACCGCGAAGCCGCGACCTTGCTCACCCGCCCGCGCGGCTTCCACCGCGGCGTTCAGCGCAAGGATGTTCGTCTGGAAAGCGATGCCGTCGATCACGCCGATGATGTCGACGATCCTCTTCGACGAGCCCGAGATGCTCTGCATCGTCTCGACCACCTGGCCGACGCGGTCGCCGCCGATGCGGGCGGCCTCGGCGGCCTGCGAGGCCAGCTGGTTGGCCTCCAGCGCCACGTCGGCACTGGTCTTCACGGTGCTGGACAGCTCCTCCATCGACGCCGCCGTCTGCTCCAGATTGCTGGCTTGTTCCTCGGTCCGCTGGCTCAGGCTGGCGTTGGCCATGGCGATCTGGCTGGTGCCCGTGGCAATGCTCTCGCTGCTGTTGCGCACCTCGCCCACGATGCGCGCCAGGCTCTGCTGCATGTCGCCGAGCGAGGCCAGCACGCTGCCTCTGGCGGCCGTTGCGGCATCGGCCACCGGCGACAGGTCGCCGTCCGCCACGCGCTTGGCCACCTGGCCCAGCCGGGCCGGTTCGGCGCCCAGTGCGCGGGTCAGGCTGCGGGTGATGAGCACTCCTGCCAGCACTGCTGCTGCCAGCGCAGCCACGCAGCACAAGACCAGCGTGCGGCGGTGGGCTGCAAACGTTTCATCGGCGGTGGCCATGAGCGCCTCGGATCGCTGGCTGGTGTAGTCGCGGTAGTCTTGCGCTGCACCGATCAGCGCCGCCAGCAGGGGCCGGCACTCGGCGTTCATCTTGCTGATGGTCTCGTCGCGCTGGCCCTGTGCCGCCAGATCGACGATCTTCAGGGCCACCGGTGCGTAGCGTGACTCGATGTCGGCCAGCTTGGCGATCAAGCTGCGGGCCTTCTCGGACACGTCGGGTTGCGTGGCCATCTTCGTCAACGCGGCGATGTTCGCCTGAACGTCGGCATGTGCCTTGGTGACCTCGGCCTTGATGGTCTCGCGGTCTTGCGGGGTGGCGGCATTGACCAGGTCGCGTGCGGCGATGGCACGGCGCTCCACGGCGGTACGCACCTCGTAAGACATCAACAGCCGGGCGTTGATGCCCTGCACGTAGTGGTCGAAATCTTCGTTGGAGTCATCCAGGGCACTGAGCGCCACGCCGGCGACCAGCGCGATCAGGAAGACCAGCACGCCAAAGGCGGCGGTCAGCTTGGCTCGGACGGTCAGATTGTCAAAACGCATTCGTGCTCCGCAAGTATGGAGCCTGGCCCGCAAAGACGCAGACCGCTCGTGTCGATCCGTTTCGTCGTCGAAGGGCGTGAATTGAGTTCCAAGGTCGACGAGCGCGTGCCAAGTTGCCAACAACTCACGGGAATGCCGTGACGGCCGAGCCCGTGGCGGGGCGCGGTCGAGGCTTTTCAGCGCACATTGACAGTTTTCGGTGCCCCAATCAAAATAACAACCTACCGATTGGTAGGCGTCTGAGAAACCGAAATCGCGATTGCGATGCGTGGTTTCCCCGGACGATTTTTCTGTTTTTTTTGACAAAAGCACCAACCAACTAGTCGGCTTGTATTTGGCTCAGCCGTTTGATGAGCGGCCCCTGCCGGCGAGTGTCTGGGAGAAAAAATCCTCATGTCCCATCCCGTGGTGGTGGTTGGTGCAGGCCTGAGTGGCTTGCAGGCCAGCTGCTTGTTGCAGCAGGCCGGGCTGCGCGTGCTGCTCGTGGAGGCGGATGGCCGCGCCGGTGGCCGTGTGATGAGCGCGGGTGGCGGCGCAGGCGCGCACCGTGTCGATATGGGGCCGTCCTGGTTCTGGCCCGATATGAACCCGCGTGTCGAACGCCTCGTTCAGCAACTGCAGCTCGATCACTTCCCTCAGTTCACCGAAGGCGCGAGCCTGGTCGAAGCGCCCGATGGTCAGCTTTACAAGCGCATGGCCGGCTGGTCACAGGGCTCCCAGCGCATCCGGGGCGGTACCCAGGCGTTGGTGGAGGCGCTGCTGGCGCGCTTGACGGACCAGGTGCAGCTGAAGCTGGGGACACGGCTGCTGTCGATGGCCCTGCAGGCCGACGGGGTGGCGTTGACCCTCCAGGGCGTTGCGGGCACCTGGACGCAGCTGGCTGCGCAAGTCATCGTCACGCTGCCGCCGCGCCTGTTTGCACAAGACCTTGCATGCTCGCCGGCCTGGCCGGGCGAGTTGATGCAAGCCATGCACGCCACACCCACCTGGATGGCCGGCCATGCCAAGTTCGCTGCGGTGTATGCGCAGCCGTTCTGGCGCGAGGCGGGCCTCTCCGGCATGGCCATGAGCCAGCGCGGGCCGATGTCCGAGATCCATGATGCGTCCGACGAGCACGGCGCCACGGCGGCGTTGTTCGGCTTTGTTGGTGCCGCACCCGGCTACCGCGCCGGTGTGGGCCGCGAAGCGCTGATGCAGCAGTCGCTGGCGCAACTGGTGCGCTTGTTTGGCCCTCAAGCGGCCACACCGCTGTGGTGTGACCTGAAAGACTGGGCCCAGGCGCCGTTGACGGCAACGCCTGCCGACCATCGCCCCTTGAGCCACCACCCGGCGTATCAGCAGGCCGTGGTGCCAGAACCATGGAGGCAGCGCGTGTGGCTGGCCGGCACCGAGCGCTCGGCGCAGTTCGGTGGTTACCTCGAAGGTGCGCTCGACTCCGCAGAGCGGGCCGTGGAAGGCCTGCTGGCGCGGCGCCGCGTGGATGCGCTTGGCGAGCATGGCTTGCCGAACATGACGGAGTGAACATGATGACGCTGCATGCAGACATGAAGCAACGTGCCGTGGTGCACGCGGCCAGCCAGCCCTGGGTGGATTCGCCGATGCCCGGGGTGGCGCGCCGCGCGCTGCACCGGGTGGGCGACGAGGTGGCCCAGGCCACCTCGCTGGTGCGCTATGCGCCCGGCAGCCATTTCAGTGCGCACACCCATGCTGGCGGTGAAGAGTTCCTAGTCCTCAGCGGCACGTTTCAGGACGAGCATGGCGACTACCCGGCCGGCACTTACGTGCGCAACCCGATCGGGTCGCGACACATCCCGCGTTCGGACGAGGGCTGTGTCATCTTCGTGAAGCTCTGGCAATTCACCGAGGCCGATCATGTGCCGGTGGTGCTCAACGCTGAATCGGCGGCTCGGGCCACGAGCCCGGCGCGACCCGGTGTGACCACGTCGCTGCTGTACCAGAGTGCCACCGAGGAGGTGCGCTTGGAGCGCTGGGAGGCTGGCGGCACCCAGGTTGACATCGATCTGCCCGGCGGCGGCGAGTTCCTCGTGCTGCAAGGTGCGTTCGAGGAAGGCGGAGACACCTTCGCGCCCATGTCGTGGTTGCGTCTGCCGAGTGGCTCGCGCTTGCAGGCGCGCACTGCTGACCAGCCGGTGTTGGTGTGGATGAAGCTCGGCCATGTGCCACTGCTCGATGTTGGGGGCGCGCTGCATTGGGGCCCGTCTGCCCGCGACCAGTTTGACTTGCCCTTGACCTCTCCATCACCACGCTGACCCATGAAAAGCTTCGCTGGCCTCACCCCTTCCGCCGAGCGCATCGTGGACGCCACCGAGGGCCTGATCCAGACGCTGGGCTACAACGGCTTCTCCTACGAAGACGTGGCCAAGATCGTCGGTATCCGCAAGCCCAGCATCCACCACCACTTTCCATCGAAGATGGAGCTGGGCGCGGTGGTGGCGCAGCGTTACACACATCGCTTCCGGCAATCACTGCTGCACATCGAAGGCACCCTCAGCAAGGCCCCGGCGCGCTTGCTGGCGTATGCGGGCCTGTTCGAATCCACCTACGAGACGGACCGGCGCTTGTGCATCTGCGGCATGCTTGGCGCTGAAGCTGATGCCTTGCCCGACGAGATCAACCAGGAGGTCAAGCGCTTCTTCAGCATCAATCTCGATTGGCTGACGATGGTGTTTGCCGCAGGGCTGGACGCAGGCACCTTGCGGTCAACGGCCGCGGCGGCTGAGTTGGCCGAGGCGTATCTGTGCATGCTCGAAGGGGCCTTGATGGTGAGCCGTGGCCTGCCGCAAGCCCACGGCCCGAAGCGATCTGCCTCGGTGTTCCTCGCGTCCGTCTTGGTTTGAGCGTCGCCGGGCTGGGTGCCCGGCTCGTCGGGTCGGGGGGCCTCAGTCGCTCTCGCCAAGCGGCGTCTGCAAGCGCGGCAAGCGGATCTCGAACACCGCGCCGCCGTCCGGCCGGTTGTGGGCCACGATGCTGCCGGCATGGCTGTCCATGATCTTGCGGCAGATGGCCAGGCCCAGGCCGGTGCCGCCCGAGCCGTCCTTGGTGCGGGTGGACTGCACGAAGGCCTCGAAGATCGATTCGAGCTCGTCAGGCGGAATGCCGGGGCCGCGGTCGCTCACGGTGATGCGGTCGACGGCGTCATGCTCGAAGCGCCAGTCCACCTCGACGGCGGTGCCGGCGGGTGCAAAGCGGATGGCGTTGGCCAACACGTTGCGCAGCACCTGCTGCATGCGGATCGGGTCGGCCAGTGCGGGCAAGGGCTCGCCGTGGCCCTGCGACACCACCTCCACGTTGCGGCCGGCGGCCAGTGGCGCCAGCTCGTCGATCACGCTGACCAGCGCCGGCACCAGGTCGACCGGGCGGCGCTCAAAATCCCCCACCGCGGTGCTCACCCGCGACAGATCGAGCAGGTTGTTCACCAGGGCCAGCATGCGCACGCCGCCGCCGTGGATCGACGAGAACATGCGGTGCAGCTTGCTGTCGCCATTGGCGGTGCGGTCGACACCCAGCTCGGAGTAGCCCAGGATGCTTTGCAGCGGGGTGCGCAGCTCATGGCTCATGTTGGCGATGAATTCGCTCTTCGCCTGGTTGGATCGTTCGGCGGCGTTCTTCGCGTCCAGCGTGCGGCGCTCGGCCTCGCGGAACTCGGTCACGTCCAGCCAGCAGCTGATGACGCCACGCACGTTGTCGGCGGCGTCGCGGTAAGGCATCAGGCGCATCGCCACGTCGCGCAGCTGGCCACCGGCGTCGGTGATCTGCGCTTCATATTGCACCGGCTGGCCCAGCGCCATGGCCGATTGCTCCATGCCCATCAGGTGTTCGGCGTCGACCAGGCGCAGCATCAGGTCGTTGCTGCGGCCCAGCACGTCGCCCGCCTCCACGCCCAGAAACCGCGTCCAGGCACGGTTCACGCGCAGGTATCGGCCTTCACGGTCCTTCACCGACATGGGCACCGGGCTGGCCTCGAACAAGCCATCGGTGAACAGGCCCTGGTCGGCCAGCGTGCCCTTGGTCTGGGTCAGGGCGTTGTCGGTCAGCTCGCGGCTGCGCAGGCTGCGCCAGGCCAGCAGCGTCAGGGCGGCCACCACCAGCATCGTCATGCCGGCAGCGCTGGCCACCTGCAGGCCCAGCGCATAGAGGCGGTCGTTCACGCTGCTCACCGGCGTTTCCACCGCAATCACCAGCGGGTAGCGCCGGGTGGTGCGGAAGGCCGTGATGGCGGGTTCACCGTCGATGCCGGGGCCGGTGTAGCTGCCCAGTTCCAGTTTCGGCAGGAAGCGCTCGAAGACGGGCAGCTGCCGCACCATCTGGCCGCCGGGGGCTTCAATGCCTTCGGTGGCGGTGATGAGCTGGCCGGCATAGCTGAGCAGCGCAGCCCGCGAAGGCGAGTCGCTCAGCGTCAGCTGGTATTGGTTGGCGAAGAAATCGAGGTTCACCAGGGCCAGCAGGCGGCCATCAAGCTGGCGCGTGGGGCGTGCAAACGGCAGCACCACCACGCCGGGGGCGGTGGGCAGCAAGGCGCCGTCGGCGACCATCAGGTGCAGGTCCCGGCCGGGCGTGACCTTGCCCAGGCCGGTGTCGGGCAGGTCGATCAGCACGCGGGTATCCAGCCCCACATTGCGCGGGTTCGAGCTGGCCACCACCAGGCCACGGGTATCCAGCCAGTTCAGGCTGCGCACCATGGGCTGGCCGCGCACGGCCTCTTCGAGCATCTGGTTCAGGGCATCGGCACTCTTGCCGCTGGCGCCGCGGCCTTCCACCGTGGCTTCAGCGGTCTGAATGATCAGCTCGACGCTGCCCATGCTGCGGTTGGCGTGGTCTTCCAGCACGCGTGCATACAGCTCCGCGCGTGAGGTGGCTTCCTCGTTGATCTCGCCGCGCTCGAACACCAGGAAGGCCGCAGCGCCCGCGGCGATCACCAGCGACAGCACCAGGCCCACCCAGGGCACGCTGCGGCTTTGCAGCCACACTGGCACGCGGGGAGCGTCGTGCGGCGCAGCGCCGTCGGTGTCGGTGTCGGTGCGGGCGTGTTCTTCGCTTGGCGTCATTCGGGCAGTTCGTGCGGCGAACGTCTGGAGGAGGTGGCGGCGTGTGCCCGGCTCGGTCGTCAGCGGACGACGATTTCGGTCAGGCCGTTGTTGCGGGCGGCGGTGGCCAGGCGGCCGTCCTTGCGGATGCGGGCCACGAAGTCGTCGGCCTTCTGCAGCCAGGCCTCGTCACCCGGCTTCACGGCGTAGGCGTAGGGCAGGGTGTAAAACGTCTTGGTGGGGCTGATGAGACGCGCCCAGTCGGCGTTGTCCAGCAGGCGGCGGCTGTAAGGGAAGTCGGTCATGAACACATCCACCCGACCGGCTTCCAGCTCCTGCTCGCGGGTTTGCGGCGGCTTCACCACCACCAGCTTGGCCTGCTTCAGCGCGCCGGCCATCACCGGCTCCATGAAGGTGCCGGCCTGCACGGCCACCTGCACACCGGGCTTGTCGATGTCGTCCCAGGTTTTCAGGGTGCGGTTGCTGCGAGTAGTGATGCCGTAGATGTCGCTTTGCAGGTAAGGCTTGGTGAAGCGCAGCTTCTCGGCCCGGGCCGGCAGCACGCCCACGGCATGCATGGCGATGTCGCAGCGGTCGGTGACCAGGTCTTCGATCAGCTTGGGGAAGCTGGAATCGATGTACTGCACCTTCACGCCGAGGTCCTTGGCGAATTCGGCGGACAGCTCGATGTCGATGCCGCCCAGCTGGTTGGTGCGCGGATTGCGGAAGGTGATGCCGTAGTAATCAGGCCAGATGCACACCCGCACCGTGCCGCTGCTGGTCACTTTGTCGAGCACCGGGCCGGCGTGTGCCGGGGCGGTGGCGGTGAGCAGCGCACCGGCGAGGGTGGCGCCGGCCAGCAGGGAAGCGGGTGCAAGGCGGAACATCGACATGGCAAACCTTCGTTTTGAAGTAGGGACGCAGCCAGCCTGTGGTGCGGCTAGGTTACCGCAGCCGGAAACCGGTACTGCTCGGGGTTTATCGGCGTTTTATGGCGTTGATTGAGTGGCGCCATGCAGGCTCATCCCCTGAGCCCCGCTGCGGGCAGAGTGCGGGTTCGCTGTCATCATCGTGGTCTTGGCCCCTGGAGCTCGCTTTGCCCCGTTTCTTGCACACCGCCGATTGGCAAATTGGTCGTCAATTTGCAACATTCGACCCCGAACACGCCGTCATCCTTGCTGAAGCCCGCACAACGGCCGTGGAGCGCCTGGCGGCGCTGGCCACGGAGCACCAGGTGCAGGCCGTGCTGGTGGCAGGTGACGTGTTCGACACCCAGACCGTGTCCGACCGGGTGATTCGCCGGCTTTTCCAGGCCATGGCCGGTTTTGCCGGGCCGTGGCTGATGATCCCCGGCAACCATGACGCGGCCTTGACGGAGAGCGTCTGGACCCGCGCGCAGCGCCTGGGCGCCGTGCCGCCCAACGCCCACCTGCTGCTCGCGCCCGAGGTGCGGGTGTTTGCCGACCTGGGCTTTGCCGTGCTGCCCGCGCCCCTGACCCAGCGCCACACCCACGGTGATCTGACCGAGTGGTTTGACCTGGCGCCCACGCCCGACGGTCTGCTGCGCATCGGCCTGGGCCACGGCAGCGTGCAGGGCATCCTGGCGGAAGACATCGACAGCGCCAACCCCATCGCCCCTGATCGCCCCGAGCGTGCCCGCCTGGATTACCTGGCGCTGGGCGACTGGCACGGCGCCAAGGCCATCAGCCCGCGGCTCTGGTACAGCGGCACGCCCGAGCCCGACCGCTTCCGCAACAACGATGCCGGCCTGGCGCTGCTGGTGAACATTGACGCCCCCGGCGCCGAGCCCGTGGTGCAGCCGCTGCCGGTGGCGCAGTTCACCTGGCACAGCGTGACCGCGCAGCTGAGCGTGCCCACCGATGTGGACGCCGTGGTGGCGCAACTGGCCGCCTTCGGCCGCACCGACGTGGTGGACCTGCACCTGCAAGGCCATACCGACTGGCCCGGCCACCAGCGCCTGCAAGCCGCCATTGGCCAGGCCGATGCACAGACCCGCCACTTGCAGGCCGACCTGGGCGAGCTGCGCATGCTGCCCACCGACGACGACATGGCCGCGCTGCAAGCCGACGGCTACCTGGGCGAAGTGCTGGCCGAGCTGCGCCAGACCCTGGCCCAACCCGCAAGCGCTGACGACGCGCGCCTGGCCGAAGACGCGCTGGCGCTGCTGGCCACCCACCTGGCAGATTGATCCATGCACATCACCCGTTTGCGCGTCGAGCAGTTCCGCCAGTTCCGCCAGCCCTTCGAGCTGACGGCGCTGGAGCCGGGCCTGAACATCATCACCGGGCCGAACGAGGCCGGCAAATCCACGCTGGTGCGCGCCATTCGCGCGGCCTTTTTTGACCGGCACCGCTCCACCGTGGTGGACGACCTGCGCCCCTGGGGCGACAGCGCCGCCACGCCCACTGTCGAGCTTGATTTCCAGCTGCTCGGTGAGCCGGCCCACCTCGTCAAAACCTTTCTGGGCAAGAAGCGCTGCGCCTTGAAGCTGGGCGCCCGCAGCTTTGAAGGCGTGGACGCAGAAGACCATCTGGCCGACCTGCTGGGCTTCACCTTTGCGGGCAAGGGCGCGAGCAAAACCGAGCACTGGGGCATTCCAGGCCTGCTGTGGGTAGAGCAGGGCACCGGCCAGGTGCTGGAAGTGGCGCCAGCGCGTGACCACCTGCACAAGGCCTTGTCGAACCACCAGGCCCCCGCCGGTGCTGATGCTCAAGATGCGTCGAAGGGCACCCATGTGGCTGCCAACTTGGCCGCCAGCCGCGGCGACGCCGTGCTGGACGCCTTGCGTGCCCAGCGCGGTGAGCTGCTGAGCGGCACCGGCAAGCCGCGCGCTGCGTTGCTGCAGGCGATGGAGGACGTGGACCGCCTGACTGCCGAGCTGCGTGCGCTGGACGAGCAGATGGCGCTGTACAGCCAGCAGGTGGA
This sequence comes from Ideonella margarita, assembly GCF_038066635.1. Taxonomy (NCBI): domain Bacteria; kingdom Pseudomonadati; phylum Pseudomonadota; class Betaproteobacteria; order Burkholderiales; family Sphaerotilaceae; genus Ideonella; species Ideonella margarita. Next base: position 101,880 of record NZ_JBBUTI010000009.1, read on the forward strand.
CCAGCTGGCCCTGCTGCGCCAGGCCCACCAGCACGATGACGCTGCCCAGCCCTGGGAGGCCTTGAAAGCCCAACTCGCCGAGGCCCAGGCCGTGCAGCAGGCGCTGGCGGCGCAGGAACATCAGCTTGCGCAAGACACCGCCCGCCTGCAGCAACTGCAGCAGAACCGCGACCTGCTGCAAGCCCAGTTGCAGGCCCATGCGCAGGCTGAAGCCGCGCTGGCCACCCGCCAGCAGGCCCTGGCCGCGCTGGCCTTGCGCCACGACGAAGGCGAGGCCTTGCTGGCCACCGCCCGCACCGCCGCTGAGCGGGCCCAGAGCCGCAGCGCCGCCGCCCGCGCCGCCTTGCAAGCCGCGCGCGCCGTGGCCCAGCGCCACAGCCTGCAAGCCCAGCAGACGGAAGCCACCGCCACGGCAGAGCGGCTGCACCACGCGCTGCAACGCGCCACCACCGAGCACGAGCGCCTGAGCACCCTGCGCGCCGAGGCCGCGGCCACCGCCATCACGCCGGCCCAGCTCGATGCCCTGCGCCAGCGCGACCGCGCCCTGCGTGACGCCACCCTGCAGCGCGAAGCCGTGGCCACCCGCCTGCAGGTGGATCTGTTGCCGGGCCAACATCTGACCCTGGATACCCACGGCCAGGTGCTCACCCTGCAAGGCCAAAGCACTCACCTGCTGGACGCGCCCGCCACGCTGGAGCTGCCCGGCGTGGGCCGCCTGAGCATCAGCCCCGGCGGTGCTGACCTGGCCGAGCTGGCGCGCGATCAAGCGCAGGCTGAGGCCGATCTGGCTGCCGCATTGAACAAGCTCGGGCTGCCAAATTTGGCCGCGGCCGAAGCCCGCCAAGCCCGCCACCAGACCCAGCAGAGCGAGCTGCGGCTGGCCGAGCAGGCGCTGGCGCTGGTGGCGCCGCAAGGGCTGGACGCGCTGCGTGCGGCGCTGGCCCAGGCGCAGGCCCGGGTGCAAGCGGCCACCACTGCCTTGCAGGCGCTGCCACCGCTGGCAGAGGCTACGTCTGATGCCGTCTCGGTGCCTGATGCCGAAGCGCTGCACGACACCGCCGAGCAAGCAGAGCGTCGCAGCCAGCAGGCGCTGTCGCAAGCCCAAAGCGCCCAGGCGGCGCTGCACAGCCAGCTTGCTGCCGCGCAGGCGGAAATCGCCGCCGCACAAGCGGCCTTGGCCGATGCCAGCCACCAGGCCCGCCATGCCGCGGCGCAGCAGCAATGGCTGAGCGCGCAAACCGAACACGCGGCCCTGGCCGCACGGGTGGAGCAGGCCGCAGGCGCCTTGCGTGCAGCGCGGCCCGACATCGTGGCGCAAGACATCCAGCGCCTGCAGCGCAGCGTGCAGCAGCTGCAGCAGGCCCACCAGCAGCGCCGCGACCAGATCATGCTGCTTGAGAACACCCTGCAGAACGCCAAGGCGGCGGGGCTGGGCGAGCTGCGCGAACAAGCCCACGGCGAGCTGGTGCGCGGCAGCCAGCGCCTGAGCCAGCTGCAGCGCCGGGCCGATGCCTTGAACTGGCTGTGCCAGCGCCTGGACGCCAAACGCCAGGCCGCGCTGACGCGCCTGCAAGCCCCGCTGCAGCAGCACATGCAGCGCTACCTGCAACTGCTGTTTCCGGGCGGCAGCGTGCAGATCGATGAACACCTGGCCCCCGGCAGCCTGACCCGCACGCGGGCCAACGGCGCGCTGGAAACCGGCGACGTGAGCGCCTTGAGCTTCGGCGCGCGCGAGCAACTCGGCCTGATCAGCCGCTTTGCCTACGCCGACCTGCTGCAAGCCGCCGGCCGGCCCACCTTGCTGATGCTGGACGATGCGCTGGTGCACAGTGACGACACCCGCCTGGCCCACATGAAGCGCGTGATCTTCGACGCCGCCCAGCGCCACCAGGTGCTGCTCTTCACCTGCCACCCCGCGCTGTGGCGCGACATGGGCGTGGCTGAACGGGCCTTGCCATGAGCATCTCAAAGACCATCTACCTCGCCGGCTTCGACGTTTTCCGCCCTGACGCCGTGGCCCACGGCCAGCGCCTGCAAGCGCTGTGCGCCGAGTTCGGCCACACGGGGCTGTTCCCGCTCGACAACCAGGCCCCCACCGACCTGCACGGTGAGGCGCTGGCCATGTGGATCTACCGCGCCAACATCGCGCTCATCCAGCGCTCGGACGTGGTGCTGGCCAACCTGGCCAATTTCCGCGGCCACGAGCCTGATTCGGGCACCGCGTTCGAGGTGGGCTACGCCGCAGCGCTGAACAAGGCGGTGTGGGGCTACACCGATGATTGCCGGCCGCTGGTGCAGCAGGTGCCGTGCACCGAATCGCCAGAGAGCCCGGGAAGCTGGGTGGATGCCCAAGGCTATTCGGTCGAAGACTTCGGCCTGCCGCGCAACCTGATGCTGCATGGCGCGGGGTGCATCGTGGTGGGTGGGCCGCGTGCGGCGCTGGAGGCGATGCAGCGCTGACGCGCATGGCCTGTGGCGCAGCGCCATGGGTGCCTGAAAGCCCCGCCCCGTTGAGGCCGTTCCGGGCCGCTATAGCGCCGCTTTTCCGCTGATCGCGCGGGCACCGATTCCCCACACTGGCAGCTCTTTCCCGAAGGAGCTCCGCCGTGTTGTCCCGGTACTTCGTTGCTGTCGCGTCGCTGCTCGGCGGCCTCAGCCTCTCGCCTGCCCACGCCGCCCTGAAACCCCTGACCGAAGCCGGCCTGCGTGCCGCCCACGCCCAGGCTGATCAGCCCGTGCCCGATGTGCTGGCCGCCTTGCAGCAGCTGTCGGCCAACAATGGCCTGGGCCGCTTGTTCCAGCTGGCCGGGGCCGTGCCCGAGGTGCAATCGGGCGCCGCGTTTGCGCAGGAATGGACGCGGCGCGCCGGGCAGCCTTTGCCGCTGGCGCTGCACGACGGCGTCAGCAGCGTCACGCGCCTGGGTTTCCAGGGGGCGCCGTTTGATGTGAGCCTCGATCTGTCGGAGCTTTTGCTGCCCTCGGCTGCCAATGGCGCCAACCGCCCGCACCTGGGCTGGGTCACGCTGCAGCAGGTCAACATGTCGCGCAGCGTGGTCTGGGTCTGGACGCACTGACGGCGCCAGCACCGGGAGGCCGCCCTCCATCCCCCCCATCCCCCTTGACCCTGCACTGGCGTTTTGCGCCGTCGGGCAGACAATGCGGGCATGACGATGCCTTTGCTTTCGCCCCGCGCCGCTGGTGTTTCCCGACCGGTGCGCCTCTCGGCCGCTGCCGCTGCTGTCTTGACGTTCGTTTCCGTGCTTGCGCTGTCTGGCTGCGCCTCCGGCCCACCCAACCCGCCGCTGCCCACCGTAGCGCAGGTGGATCTGCCGGGCTACCTCGGCACCTGGTACCAGGTGGCGCTGGTGCCGAACCGCTTCCAGGCCCAGTGCGTGGGCGACACCGAAGCCAGGTACAGCCTGAAGGATGGTCAGAACAGTGGCCAGGCCACCGGACAACCCAGCACCCTGGTCGTTGAAAACCGCTGCCGCACCGCTTCCGGCGCCGTGGATGTGGCCACGGGTGTGGCCGAGGTGGTGCCCGGCAGTGGCAATGCCAAGTTGCGGGTGAGCTTCTTCCGGCCGTTTTATGGCGATTACTGGGTGCTGGCCCAGGGCGCAGGCCAGCAGTGGACACTGGTCGGCGAGCCGAGCCGCCAATTCGGCTGGGTGCTGTCCCGCACACCTCAGTTGCCGGAGGCCGAACTGGCGCTGGCGCTGGACCGGGCGGTGGCGCTGGGCTACCAGCGCTCGGCCTTCGTGGCCTCGCCTCAAAGTGCGCGCTGAACCGATGAAGGTCGATCCAGCAGACACCGCATCGCCCGTGCCCATGGCCCGCCGTGGTGCGCTGCTCACCGGCCTGGCCGCGGGCGTGGGCGCTGCCGGGTTCAGCCTCGCATGGCCCGGCGCGGCTGTCGCCCAGTTGCTCAGCCCGCCGCCGTCGCAGGGGCAAGAGGCCGCGCTGGGTGCATCAACCACCAGCCCCCGTGAGGCCGCAGCCGCAGATTCGCTCGCCGCTCTGTGCAACGGGCTGGAATCGCAGCACGGTGGTCGCATCGGCGTGTGCCTGATGGAAACGCGCACCGGGCGCCTCTGGCAATACCGGGCCGATGAACGCTTCGCCATGTGCTCCACCTTCAAGCTGCTGCTGGCCGCGGCTGTGTTGACGCAGGTGGATGCCGGCCGACTCAGCCTGCAGCAAACCGTGGCCGTGCGCAAAGCCGATCTGGTGCCCTATGCCCCGGTGATGGAAGGCTTGCTGGGCACGCGTGCGGCGGTGCAGGTGCCGCTGGGCATGCTGTGCGAAGCCACGGTGGGCGTCAGCGACAACGCGGCGGCCAATGTGCTGCTGCCCTGGGTGGGCGGCCCCGCCGGGCTGACGCGCTTGCTGCGCGCCTGGGGCGACGCCGTGACGCGGCTCGACCGCAACGAGCCCGAACTGAATTCGAACCTGCCGGGCGATGCGCGCGACACCACGTCGCCCGCGGCTTTCGCCCGCACGGTGGCCAGCGTGGTGCACGGCTCGACGCTCTCCAGCCATTCGCGCCAGCAGTTGCAGCTGTGGCTGCGTGGCGCCAGCACCGGCATGAACCGCTTGCGCGCGCCGTGGCCAGCCGACTGGCAGGCCGGCGACAAGACCGGCACCGGCCCGCGCGGCGCGGTGAATGACGTGGCCGTGGCCTGGCCGCCGGGGCAGCCGCCGCTGGTGCTGGCCGTGTTCATGGGCGGCAGCACCGCCACCTCGGACAACCTGAATGCCGCCCATGCGGCGGTGGCCCGGTGGGCCATGGGCGCGCTGGTGGCGCCTGCTGCGTAAAACTGCCCACATTTACCGGGGCAAGACCCTTGATCTTTGACGCTGAAGGCCGAAAAAGCGCGAAACGGCCTTCAGGGGTCGTCAAACGCCAAGAAGGTCTACGCGATGATCAATGTCCGGAATTTCAGGATCGGGGTGCGCCTCGGCGCCTCATTTGCGCTGATGCTGCTGCTGACACTCGCCATTGCGGTGGCCGGTGGCTGGAGCCTGGGGCGGGTGCACGACGGCTTGAAGACGGTGTACGAGGACCGCACCGTGCCCATGGGCCAGCTGGCCGAGATCGACCACCTGCTGCTCGACAGCCGGTCGCTCGTGCTGGAGGCCCTGGCCCACGCCGACCCTGCGCTTGGCCAGGGCAATGACGCGCAGGTGCAGCGGCACCTGGCCCGCATCGACGAGGTGTGGAAGGCCTACATGGCCACCTACCTGACCGAGCAAGAAAAGGTGCTGGCCGCCAGTTTTGATGCCGCCCGCCGCACCTACCTGACCGACGGTCTGCTGCCGCTGGTGGCCGCCATGAAGGCGGGCAATTTCGACGAAGCCCGCAAGATCGACCAGAGCAAGCTCAAGCCGCTGGGCCATGCCGTGAACGAGGCCAACGGCAAGCTGGTGCAACTGCAGCTCACGGTGGCTGAACAGGAGTACCGCGCTGCTGACGTGCTGCAGGACAAGCTCATCTTCTGGCTCAGCGTGGCCGTGCTGGCCACGCTGGTGATCGGTGCTGCGCAGGCCTGGCTCATCACCCGCTCGGTGACCGGCCCGGTGCAGTGGGCGGTGCACATGGCTCAACGCATTGCCGAAGGGGATCTGACCACCACGGCCAGTGCCCGCAGCAAGGACGAGCTGGGCGACCTGCTGCGCTCGCTCAACCAGATGAACGACCAGCTCTCGGCAGTGGTGACCACCGTGCGCGACAGCTCCGAGAGCATCGCCACCGGCAGCGCCCAGATTGCGGTGGGCAATGCCGACCTGAGCCAGCGAACCGAGGAGCAGGCTTCCAGCCTGCAGCAAACCGCGGCGACGATGGAAGAGCTGAACGACACCGTGCAGAGCAGCGCCCACAACGCGCGCCAGGCGGCCGACATGGCAGCCCATGCCCGTGAAGCCGCGGCACACGGCGGCTCGCTGGTCAGCCAGGTAGTCAGCACCATGGACGCCATCCATGACAGCAGCCGCAAGGTGGTCGACATCATCGGCGTGATCGACGGCATCGCCTTCCAGACCAACATCCTGGCGCTGAATGCCGCGGTGGAAGCCGCCCGGGCCGGTGAGCAGGGCCGAGGCTTTGCGGTGGTGGCGGGTGAGGTGCGTGTGCTGGCCCAGCGCTCGGCCGAGGCCGCCCGCGAGATCAAGCGCCTGATCGGCAACAGCAGTGAGCGCGTGGAAGCCGGCGCCCGGGAAGTGGCTGCGGCCGGCACGGCGGTGAGCGGCATCGTGGCGCAGGTCAGCTCGGTTTCGCAGCTGATCGTGGAAATCAGCACCGCCGCGCAGGAGCAGACGCTGGGTCTGGGCCAGGTGAACGATGCCGTGACCCAGCTGGACCATGTCACCCAGCAGAACGCGGCGCTGGTCGAAGAAAGTGCAGCGGCCTCGGAGAGCCTGAAGCAGCAGGCCGACCGTCTGGTGCAGGCCGTGGGGGCGTTCAAGCTCAAGCCGAGCGCGGTGTAAACCCGCCCCGACTCAACAAAGTGATAAAAATGACGATAGCCGTCTCACAAGGAGTGAGACATGGCCATACACATACTCGCGGGCACCACCCGCATCGGTGTCGGGGTGTTCTGGCGTGACTGCGTGCACGTGAACGGCTGGCGGGTGCAGCACAACGGCACCCTGCGGCCGGGCGAGGCCCTGCAGCCGTACCGCCTGGTCGGCCCCGACCATTGCCTGTGGGCGAGCGCCGATGCGCTGAGTGATTTCGATGCCGTGCTGGGTGCGCTGGCCTATCACGGCGAGGCGCCGACCACGACCAAGGAGATCCAGCGCTGGCTGGCTGAGTCGGTGACATCGGCCCATTGAACGCAGTGGGCGCGCAAGCTGGGACAATGGCAGGTTGTCATTCGCCCCAGCGCAAGGAAAGCCCTGATGTCCATCCAATGGTTCCCCGGTCACATGCACGCCACGCGCAAGGCCATCACCGAGCGCATGAAGCTGGGCATCGACGTGGTGATCGAGCTGCTGGATGCGCGCCTGCCGGGCTCCAGCGCCAACCCGCTGCTGGCTGAGCTGACCGGCGGCAAGCCCGGCCTGAAGGTGCTGAACAAGCAGGACACGGCCGATGCCGGGCGCACCGCGCTCTGGCTGGCCCACTACAACGCCCAGCCCGGCACCCGCGCCATTCCGCTGGATGCGAGCGAGCCCGCTCCGGCCGCCCGCCTGGCCGCCGCCTGCTGCGAGCTGGCCCCGCACCGCAACGGCATGGACAAGCCGCTGCGCATCCTGATCTGCGGCGTACCCAACGTGGGCAAGTCCACGCTGATCAACACGCTGGTCGGCAAGAAGGCCACCAAGACGGGCGACGAAGCCGGCATCACCAAGACCGAGCAGCGCATCACGCTGGCCAAGGACGTCTACCTTTACGACACGCCGGGCATGCTGTGGCCGAAGATCATCGTGCCGGAGAGCGGTTTTCACCTGGCCGCTGCCGGCTCTGTGGGCAAGAACGCCTACGACGAGGAAGAGGTGGCGCTGGAGCTGCTGGAAACCCTGCAAGTGGCCTACGCCGACCGCATCGCCGCGCGCTACAAGCAGGAGAAGGTGGCCGACGTGCCGGCCGAAGACCTGCTGGCCGCCATCGGCCGCCAGCGTGGTGCGGTGCAAAGCGGTGGCCGCATCAACATGCAGAAGGCCGCCGAGCTGGTCATCACCGATTTCCGCACCGGGCATCTGGGGCGCATCACCCTGGAAACGCCGGAGGAATTTCTGGCCTGGCGTGCGGCGGGTGAGGTGATCGAGGCCGAGCGCCAGATCAAGAAGGCCCAGCGTGGCAAGAAGCCGCCGCCGCAGCGCGGCCTGCCGGACTGAGTGGTGCCCTGCCAGACCGGCCCGTTCGTCAGCACCGGTTGATCAACGGGTGTTGCTGGTTCGCTGAGCCACCAGGCGCAGGCCCTGCGCCGACTGTTGCCAGCCCAGCGGCCCGCCCGCAGCCAAGCCGGCCGGCAGGTGGCTGCGCACGGTGTTGCGGCCAGCTGCCTTGGCCCCATAACAAGCCTGGTCGGCGTCGGCCAGCCACTGGGCTGCGTCGGTGTAATCGGCGGTCAATGGCGCCAGGCCAATGCTCACGCCCACCCGCAGGCTGCGGCCTTCCCAGGGCATGGCCAGCTCGCTGATGGCATCGCGTATGGCCACCGCCACGCGCTGCGCGGCATCAGCCGGGCAGTGCTCCAGCAGCACCCCGAATTCGTCACCGCCGATGCGGGCCAGCAGGTCCACCGAGCGCACCTGCGTGGCAGCGGCCTGCGACACGGCGCGCAGCATGGCGTCACCCGCGGCATGGCCGAACTCGTCGTTGATCGGCTTGAAGTGGTCGAGGTCGAACATCAGCACGCAGGCGGGCATCGAGCCCGGCCGCTGGCTCACGGCGCGAGCCAGCCGCTCTTCCAGCACCGTGCGGTTGGCCAGGCCCGTCAGGCTGTCATGGGTGGCTGACCATTCCAGCGCCGTGCGCGAGGCCACTTCCCGGGTGATGTCCTGCAGCGTCCAGATGATGCCGTCGGCGGGTGCATGCGGGTTCACCGGCTGGGCCGAGAGCCGCGCCCAGAAAGGCTGGCCGCCCCGGCGCAGCAGCTGCCATTCGGCCGCATAGGGTTGCGACACCTTGAACGACGCCGCCAGCTGCGGCGCCATCGCGAAGTAGTCTTCGTTGGATGCAAACACCAGCTGCATGGGCTGGCCGAGCAGGTCGTCCTGCGGCGTGTCCAGCAGCTGGCACAGGTGGGCGCTCACCAGCTCGAACTGGTCGGCACGTGTCACGGCAATGCCCACGGGCGCTGCCGCCAGCACCGAGCTGAGTTGCTGCAGCACCTGGTTGTTGCGCTCTTCGATCAAGGCGCGCTCACGCACGCTGCGGCGCAGCACGCGTTGCAACTGGCCGACCTCGCCGGTGGCGGCTGGCCAGCCTTCGTCGGGGGCGATGTCGCTGTCGAACAGTCGGTCCGCGCGCTTTTCCAGCCGGTACAGAGGCCGAAGCAGCCAGCGCAGCATGATCGCCAGGCCCACGGCCAGCACCACCACCACGCCGGCGGCCACGCGGGTGGCTTCAGTGCGGCCGTCACGCAGCGGCGCCAGCAGGCCCGCCACGTCCTGGCTGCGCCAGACCAGCCAGTCGGTGCCGGGCACGGCGGCCACGCCGGTCAGGTGCTCTCGATCGCTGATGTCGATGCCGCTGAGCTCGGCCGGGCTGCCGGCTTCCTGCCAGCGTTTGAAGGCGCCGTGCAGGAAGGGGTCGGCCTCGATCGAATGGCCGCGCATGTCGGCCGTGGGGTGGGCGATGATCTTGCCGGCGGCATCGGTGATGATCACCAGCGCCGGGTGCTCGGTATTGGTCGGGTCGACCACGGTGGCCAGCAGGTCACGGCGCTGCAGGGTGATGGCACCCACCAGCACGCCCGAGACCGCGCCCGCATGCACCATCGGCCAGGTGAGCAGCACCACCTGGTTGCCGGTGACGCGGCTGGTCACCGGCTCGGAAATGATGCCTCGACGCTCTTCGAGCGTGCGGATGAAATAGGGGCGGTCGGCCACGTCGAGCGACATCGGGCGGGTGCCGGCGTCGTCGCGGAACATCAGCATCCGGCCCTTGGCATCGACGATGAACAGCGCATCGAACAGGGTGCTCAACACGTGTTCACCGGCCAGGCGCGCTTGCAGCACGTCGGGCCTGGCCAGGTCGGGCGGGTGGAACTGGCCGGCGGCTGCACCCAGGGCGCGCTGCTGACCCACCACGTGGCGCGACAGCGTCAGGGCATCGTGCGAGGCTTCTTCCAGCACCATCCGGCGCTGCGCGTCCAGGGTTTCGCCTTCGGCGCGCAGCATCAGCACGGTGGCTGTCACCCCGATGCCCAGCGCCAGCGCCAGCACCCCGGCGACGGTCACCTTGAATTTCAATGAATCAAACCACCGCCACCAAGGCATTGCTCGCCTGCCTGATCCTGGTTGTTGCTGCCGCACATGCGGGCCGCCACGCTCGAGGTGGCGTGGTCTGACTGTCATCGGCCTGAGCATGCCCCAACTTGAGGCACGTTGCGAGCGCGGCAGGCGGTCAGTCGGGCTTGATCCAGCCGAGCCGACCCTGGCCGCCGTCCTCCAGCGCCTTCACCAGGGCATCGGCATCGCTGTCGGGCAGGCTGAAACGCACCTCCACCAGCGAGCCGTGCGTCACCTCGCCCAGGCTGGCACCGGCGGTGTCCAGCTGGCGGCGCAGCCAGCCTTCCAGCGCATAGGGCACCTGGCAGTGCAGGTGGCGCAGGCGTTGCCGGGGCACCTTGGTGGCTTTCAGCAGGGCCTGGGCCACGCTGTCGGTGTAGGCGCGCACCAAGCCGCCAGCGCCCAGCTTCACGCCGCCCCAGTAGCGCACCACGGTGGCCAGCACGCCGTCCAGGTCCTGGTGGCGCAGCACGTCCAGCATGGGCCGGCCCGCGGTGCCCGAGGGCTCGCCGTCGTCGACCGCCGCGCTTTGCCCGCCCGCCATCAAGGCCCAGCACACATGCACGGCGCCGGGGTGCTGGGCACGCAGCTCTGCCACCACGGCCTGGGCGGCGGCACGGTCGGCCACCGGTTGCACGCAGGCGATGAAGCGGCTCTTCTTGATGATCAGCTCGGCATGCACCGGCTCGGACAGGGAAAACGGCATGGGGCGCCAAGGTTAATCGATGCCGAGGGGCGGGCATGGTAGAAACCGGGCCTGTTTTTGCAGCCGCTGCCCCCGAGACACGATGATCCCCGATGACGTTCTGATGCACTGGACACCCACCGAGCCCGCCGAGGCCCGCGCGCTGGTGCAGGCGGTGCTGGCCCGCGCCAAGGCGGCCGATGTGGCGCTGCCCGCTGCGCCCGCCGAGCCCACCAACTGCTGCGACAGCGGCTGCATCGGCTGCGTGTGGGAAGGCTTCTACAGCGAAGTGACCTACTGGCGCGACGAGGCGATGCTGCGCTGGGCCGATTGAGCCACTGGCGCTGAGGGCTCGAGCAGCACGCGCTTCAGGCGGCTGGCGCTGGGCTTGTCCACATACACGCAGGGCTTGCCCGTGCGTTTGCAATGGTCCTTCACCCGCCAGTAGGCGTTGTGGCTGATGCAGCCGGTCTGGCAGATCACCAGATCGGCCGCGGCCAGCGTGCTGTCGAGCTTGGCCAGCAACTCCTGCTCGCCACCGTCGTGGTGCAGGAAATGGCCGCCGGCCTGTTCCACCAGTTCCCGGTAGATCGGAATGGCGCCCGGGCGGCCGCCCACGCACAGCACGGCACGGTCTTGCCAGCGGGTGGGGGTGGGGGCGGCCACCGGCACGGGGGCGTCTTTTTGAACGGGTTGCTCAGCGCGTGGCTCAGCACGCGGAGGGTCGGTTTCGGCCACCAGGCGCTCATGCGCCATCCGCAGCTGCGAGAGGGTTTGCTGCAGCGCCTGGTTGCGTTCCTGCTGCATCGCCAGTTGCTGCTTCAGGGCAAGGCGGCTGTCCAGGTCGGGCAGAGTGGCCTTGAGCTGCGCATGGGCCTGCTGCAGCTGCGCCAGCTCTGACGTCCTGGCGATCAGTGCGCCGCGCAGCGTCACTTGCTCCGCCTGCAGCGCGGCCAGCGCCTGGGCATGCTGTTCGCTCAGGCGGGTGCAGCGTTGCTGGGCCGAAGCCAGTGCTCGGGCTACCACGGCGTTTTCATGCAGCAGGGCCCGGATGCGGGCGTGGTCGGCGCGGTCGGCGGCGCCGAGCTGGTGCTGCAGCATGTGGATGTCCTGCAGCACTTCGGTTTCCAGCACCGGGTCGCAGCGCGGGTGGGTCAGCACGGCCCACAGCGCGCCGGCCACCGCGCTGCCCTGGCCGCGCATCTGGCGCCAATGGGCGGTCAGGGTGTGCGTGCATTTCAGCGCCTTGGCTTGCTGCAGCGGCAAGGCGTAGCGGCGGTCCAGCTCCTTGTGCACGGCTTCAGACACCCGGCTGCGCTGCTTGCATTCGGCGTTCACGCCGCAGTGCAGGGCGTGGTCGCTGGCGTCGCCCACATCGCCCACCGTCTTGTTGACGAGTTGGCGCACCGCCTCCATCGGCAGGCACACGCCCACCACCGGGCAATGTGCATGCACGGGCAACTCCCAGAGCTTGCGGCGGCGAGAGCCGTGCACCTGGGTGCCCGGAACCGGGTTCGAACCGGTAGGGCAACAGGCCAGCCGCACGGCGCTGGCCAGGTAGGGGCCATCGGGCTCGGCGGAAGCGTGTGGTGATTGGGTGTGCATGCATCCATCTTATTGCGAACGATTCGCATTTGCAACAAGATGGATTTTGTCGACTTCTGGACGTCAACGCTGCCCGTCGTGCACCGCGATCTGGTCTGCGCGCAAGCCACCCAGCCGCGCGTGGATGCGCCCACCGTCCGCCATCACCAGGGCGAACAGGATCTCGTCGGGCCGCGGGCCGTCCTGCAGGCCCACCTCCATCGCGTTGAAATGGCTGCGCACATAGGCCGCGTTCACATGGTGCAGCGGCACCATCAGCCGATAACCGGCGCTGGCCACCGCCTTGCTGGCCGGCACGATGGCCTTGGGCTCACCCAGCACGCTGCGCATGGCCCAGCCACCTGCCTCGTGCCACACGGCGGCATGCTCAAGTTCACCGTTCACGCCGACGATGGCGCCCTTGCCGTAGGCCTCCACCCGCCCGGTGCCCAGCGCGCCGGCGGCTTCTTCCGCCAGCGCACGCCCGAGGGTGCGCAGCTCGGCCATGAAGGGCAGCAAGTCGGGCTCGTGGCGGCCTGCATAGGGGTTGCGAACTACCGCCAGCGCGGCGGCCATGCGCAGCGGCGTGGCGGGTGGCGGGCCACCTTCGTGGAACACGGTTTCCACCACCAGCTGGCGCTTGCGAACCTCGAGCAATGACATGGCGGGCCTTTCAGGGCAGGCAGGTGAAGCTGGCGGCTGATGCGGTGTCGCCACCGGTGTAGCGCGCCACGCTGGGGTAGGGGCACAGCGGGCGGCTGCGCTGGGGCTGCCACTGGGCCGGCACGTCCGGGTTGGCGCCGCCGGGGTTGCCGGCCTGGCGTGCGGTGGCCACGATGCGCTGCGGCGCCTGGCCCCCTTCCACCCAATCAATCAGCGCGGCCAGCCCGTCGTACTGGTCGGTCGCCGGCCCGCCGCGCGAGTGGCCCATGCCGGGCACCTGGAAGTAGCGCGCGAAGTTGCTGGTGGCGCTCTTGTGGTGCTGGCTCAGTCGCCGATACCAGGCGGCCGTGTCTTCCGATGAAAAGATCGGGTCTGCTACACCGTGCACCACCAGCAGCTTGCCGCCGTGCCGCATGAACGGCTCGAACAGCATGTCGCCCGGCGGGGTCATGAACGAGATGCCGCTCTCGGTGTAGGGGCCTTGCGTGGCGAACAACTTCGGGAATTCGCTGTCCAGATCAAAGCTGACCGCGAAGGCTGCCGAGCGTGACGCGTCTGTCGCCATCGACAGATCGCCAGAGGGCGGCGACGACATGATGAAGGCGATCGACACCGGGTTGCGCTGGCGGCCAAGGGCGCTCCGGAACTTCCATTCGGCCCAGCCGGGTTGCACCAGCCCGGGGTCGAAGGCGAAGCCGCTGTAGACAGGCGTGCCGTTGCTGGTGAAGGACGGCGCATGGGCGCGGGCCAGCGCCTGCTTCTGCTCGGCGCTCAGGCAGCTGCCATCACGCGCGCCGCTGCAAGTGGGCACATCGCGCTGCAGGTTGAACGCGGCATGGCAGGCCTCGGTGTCGTGCACCAGACCATCGGCCAGGCCGTCCAGCGCGTCGCAGCGCGCCAGGATGGCCCGTGCCACCAGGGCCCGGTCCGCCGTGGGCAGGGCCGATTCCACATCCGGCTGCCCGTTCACCACCTTGGTCGGGGCGATCCGCTCCCAGTGCTTCACCGTGGCCATGTTGGCGGCCGCGGCGCGCGGCAGGTTGAAGCCCGGGGCCTGGGCCAGCACGCCGTCGAACGCTTCTGGCAGGCGGGCTGCGGCCACCATGGCGTGTCGCCCGCCGTTCGAGGTGCCTGCGATGTACGAGCGATCAGCCGGCCGACCGTAGGCCGCCACGATCAAGGCCTTGGCCATCGGGGTGAGCTTGGCCACGGCCTGATAGCCGTAGTCGAGCCGGGCCTGGGGGTCGAGGCCGAACAGCGGGTTCTGCGCCGCGCTGTGACCGGCGTCCGAGCTGATCACGGCCACGCCGCGTTGCAGGGCGTTCGTCAGCACGCCGCCACTGCCCAATGCAGAGCCACCGTCGGCCGTGGCCACCATGCCGTCGGTGCCGCCATTGGCCTGGTAGAGGAAGCGGCCGCTCCAGTCGCGGGGCAGGCGCATCTCGAAGCCGATGGCGTAGGTCTGCCCGTCGACCGGGCTCACGCGCCGATGCATCTGCCCGGTGACCAGGCAGTGTTCGGCCACGGGCCGGCCGGCGTTGTTCAGCGTGCCGGCGGGCACCACCGTGGTTGCACGCAACTCGGTGGCCGGGTGCTGGAAGCTGCTGGTCAGCGCCTGGCATTGCTGCAGCAGGCCGGGCTGGGCAGGGCGTGGAGCTGACGCTGTTGAGGACTGAGTGGCGGACGGGCTTGCAGGCGCAAAGGCGCAGCCCCCCAGCAGCAATGCCGGCAGGCACGTGAGCAAGCGCATGAATTGAGCAGGGGCGTGCATGGGGTGGTGCGTCAGGCTATGGCGGCGGGGCTTATTTCGGCCGGGCGGCTTCGGTGGTCACGGGCTTGCCGCCCGCGCCCCACCAGCCGCTGCGGATCTCCTGGATCGCGCAGCGCGTCATGGGTCGCAGGCCTTCGCCGCCCACCTGCGCCACCGCTTCGGTGATGGCGGCGATCAGGTCGGCCTTCTTGTCGTCAGGCAGAACGCCTTCGATGATCTTGATGTCGATGAAAGGCATGGGGTGTGCTCGTTGAAGTTTCAGGGCAAGTACCGCAGTGAGGCCAGGCTCAGGCGGCGGTGTAGGCGGTCTTCACCGTCGTGTAGAACTCGCTGGCGTAGGTGCCTTGTTCGCGTGCGCCCATGCTGGAGCCCTTGCGGCCACCGAAGGGCACATGGAAGTCGGCGCCGGCGGTGGGGGCGTTGACCATCACCATGCCGGCCTGCGCCAGCCGCTTGAAGCGCGTGGCGTGCCGCAGGCTGGTGGTGCAGATGCCGCTCGACAAGCCGAACGGCGTGTCGTTGGCCACGGCGATGGCCTCGTCAAAGTCGCGCACCTTGATGACATTGGCCACCGGCCCGAACACCTCTTCGCGGCTGATCCGCATGCCGTTGTGGGTGTTGGTGAACAGGGCAGGCGTGAGGAAGAAGCCGGGCTGCCCTTGGGCGTCGGTGGCGTGGTGTTCACCGCCCTGGGCCAGCGTGGCGCCTTCGGCCTGGGCGCTCTGGATGTACTCGAGGTCGATCGCCAGCTGGCGGGCATCCACCACCGGGCCGATGTCGATGCCGGCCTGGCGCGCGTCGCCCACCTTCAAGCTCTTCATGCGCTGCACCAGGGCGCTCACGAACCGGTCGTGGATGCCGTCGGTCACGATGAAACGGCTGGACGCCGTGCAGCGCTGGCCGGTGGAGAAAAACGCGCCCTGCACGGCGCAGTTCACCGCCACGTCGAGGTCGGCGTCGTCGAGCACGATGAGCGGGTTCTTGCCGCCCATCTCGAGCTGGAATTTCGCGCCACGCGTCGCGCAGCTGGCCGCCAGGCGACGGCCCGTAGCCACCGAGCCGGTGAAGCTCAAGCCCGTCACCAGCGGATCATCGACCAGCGCCGGGCCGATCTCCGCGCCCGTGCCCATCACGAGGTTGAACACCCCGGGTGGCAGGCCGCTGCGCGACAGCACCTCGGCCAGTGCCCAGGCCGAGCCCGGCACCAGCTCAGCTGGCTTGAACACCACGCAGTTGCCGTAAGCCAGCGCCGGTGCAATCTTCCACGCCGGAATGGCGATCGGGAAGTTCCACGGCGTGATGATCGTGATCACGCCCAGTGGCTCGCGGGTGATTTCCACGCTGATGCCCGGGCGCACCGAGGCCAGCAAGTCGCCGCGCTGGCGCAAGGCCTCACCGGCAAAGAACTTGAAGATCTGCCCGGCCCGCGTGACCTCGCCAATCGCCTCTGGCAGCGTCTTGCCTTCTTCGCGGGCCAGCAGGTCGCCCAGCTCGGCCGCGCGGGCCAGCAGTTCGGTGCCGACCTTGTCGAGCACGTCGAAGCGCTGTTGCGGCCCGCTCATCGACCACGCCGGAAAGGCCTGTGCAGCGGCGGCCACGGCGGCACTGGCCGCAGCGGCATCCGCCTGGGCGTAGTCCCCGATCACGTCGCGCGTGTCTGACGGGTTGATGTTGGCCACCGCACGCGTGCCGGTGACCCACTCGCCGTGAATCAGGTTCGCCTTCATCACGCCCTCCCGGCGCCGCGCTCGCGGAACTTTGCCTGCCAATCGGCCAGCGGCATGTAGCTGGGGTCGTCGCGCACCATGGCGTGGGTCTGCGCCAGCAATTCGGTTTCGCTCAGCGACAGGTCCAGCGGCGTGCCGTAGGGCTGGTTCACGTAGTAGGGCGTGTCCATGTAGACCTCGACGCGGTTGCCCTCGGGGTCGAAGTAGTACACCGACCAGGCGTTGCCGTGGTTCATCGGCTGGATGGCGGTGGCGCCCAGCGCTTCGGCCTTCTCGCGGTTCAGGCGCAGCTCGGCCAGATCGGGCACCAGGAAGGAGGCCTGCATGATGGTGCTGACCTTGGCTTCGGGCGAGCGGCCGGCCGACAGCACGAACTGGTGATGCTGGTCGTCGGTGGCACTCATGAACACCAGCCGGTTGCCGAAGTTCTTGCCGATGCCTTCGTCGGTGATCGTCAGGCGGAAGACCTGGGTGTAGAAGTCGACCATGCGGTCGAGGTCATACGTGTAGATGCCGAAATGGGCAGGGGTGGGGCGCAGTACTTTCATGGTCAGTCCTTCTGGATCTTGGCTTCCTTGACCAGCTGCGACCAGCGCTTCAGGTCAGTCTCGATGAGGCGCTGGAACTCCTGCGGGCCGCCCGCCACCACGTCGCCACCTGTCACCTCCACCAGACGGGCCACCAGGGCCTCGTCCTTGAGGGCCTGCTGGATGGCGGCCTGCAGACGGTCGGTCACGGGCTTCGGTGTGCCGGCGGGTGCCAGCAGTCCGGTCCATGAGCGCACTTCAAAACCGGCCAGGCCTTGCTCGGCCACGGTCTTCACGTCGGGCAGGCCATTCCAGCGGCTGCCGCCGGAGGTGGCCAGTGCCCGCAGCTTGCCGGCCTTGATGTGGCTGATGGCGGCCGTCGGGGCCACGACGACGAAGTCCACCTCATTGCCCAGGATGGCGGTGATGGACGCGCTTTCGCCGCGGTAGGGCACGTGCATCATCGCGCCGCCCGAGCGCTGCGCCAGCAATTCGCCGGTGAGGTGCTGGCCGGTGCCAATGCCGGCGGTGCCGAAGTTCAGCTGCTTGTTGCGGGACTTGGCGCCTTGCAGCAGTTCGGGCAGCGTGGTGGCGGGGTTGCCCGCGTTCGTCACGACGAGGAAGGGGAACGAGGTGAGCGAGGCCAGCGGCTGGAACGAGCGCACCGTGTCGTAGGGCAGCTTGTCGTAGAGCGCACCGGCGATGGCGTGGCCGCCCGTGGCCAGCAGCAGCGTGTAGCCGTCCGGCTTGGCGCTGGCCACGCTGCCCGCCGCGATGGTGCCGCCCGCGCCCGGCTTGGGCTCCACCAGCACCTGCTGGCCGAGGATGCGGGCCAGGTCGGTGCCGAGGATGCGTGCCACCGCGTCGGCATTGCCGCCCGCGGCGAAGCCGTGAACGATGCGCACGGGCTTGTCAGGGTAGGTCTGGGCGTGCGCTGCACGCGGCAGCGCCAGGCTGAGTGCGCCGGCCAGCAGGGGTGCGGCCAGGGTGGCGCCCAATGCAGCGCGCCGGGTCAGGGTCTTCTTGTTCATGGTGTTGTCTCCTCAGGGGGGCACTCAGATCGGTGCTTGTTCGATCGGGTTGCGCAGCGTGCCGATGCCTTCGATCTCCACTTCGACAACATCGCCGGGCACCATGAAACGCGGTGGCTTCTTGCTCCAGCCCACGCCGCCGGGGGTGCCGGTCACCAGCACATCGCCGGCCACGAGCGTGAAGATGGTCGAGGCATACGCAATCTGCTGGGCCACCGAAAAGATCATGTCGGCGGTGGTGGTCGATTGCATCTGCACGCCGTTGAGGCGGGTGGTCAGCTTCAGGGGCTGCGTCGGCGCAATCTCGTCCGCCGTCATCATCCACGGGCCGAAGGCGCCGGTCGATTCGAAGTTCTTGCCCGCAGCGATGGACTTGGCATGGAACTGCCACTCGCGCACGCTGGCGTCGTTGTAGATCGAGTAGCCGGCCACATGCTCATGGGCCTTGTCTTCGGGGATGTTGCGGCCGGGCTTGCCGATGATCACAGCCAGCTCACCTTCCCAGTCGAGCGAGTCCGAGCAGTGCGGCCGCAGGATGGGCTGGCCATGCGCACACTGTGAGCGCCACACCCGCAGGAAGATCGGCGGGTAGGCCGAGAGCTCGCGGTCGAGGCCGGCGGCCACCACTTCGCGGTGGTGATCGTGGTAGTTGCGGATCGCGCAGACGATCTTTTCCGGGTGCGGAATGACCGGCAGGAAGGTGATGTCACTCAGCGCAATGCTCGCGGCCACGCCTTCGGCGTCTTGTGCGGCCAGCGCGCCGCGGCCGGCTTCGAGGTAGGCCTGCAGCGTGGGGTATTGCGGATGGGCGCGGCCCAGGTCGGCCACGTGGTCGCCGATCACGGCGCCCCAGGAGGCACGCCCCTGGTATTCGAAAGACAGCAGTTTCATGGTGAAGGGGCTTTCAGCAGGAAGTGGAAGGAAGGGCCTGGGCGGCGGGGGCGTGCAAGGTGCCCAGCACGGCCTCGGTGTGTTCACCGAGGGCCGGTGCTGCCCAGCGGTACTGGACCGGTGTTTTCGAGAAGCGCAAGGGGTTGGCCACGGCCGGCGCGGTGCCGGTGACCGGGTGGGGCAGGTCCACGCGCAGGCCGCGCGCCTGCACATGCGGGTCATCAAACACCCGCGCCAGCGTGTTGATCGGGCCGCATGGCACGTTGGCGGCTTCCAGCGTCGTGATCCACTGCGCGGTGGTCTGGTGCACGGTGGTCTGGCGCAGCAGCGGGATCAATTCAGCGCGGTGCTTCACCCGTGCCGCATTGGTGGCGAAGCGGGCGTCGGCTGCCCACTCGGCATGGCCGGCCGCGCGGCAGAAAGCGGCGAACTGGCTGTCGTTGCCCACCGCGAGAATCATCTCGCCGTCGGCCGTGGGGAAGGACTGGTAGGGCACGATGCTAGGGTGCGCGTTTCCGAGCCGGCCGGGTGATTGGCCACTGACCAGGTAGTTCAGCGCCTGGTTGGCCAGGCAGGCCACCTGCACGTCCAGCAGTGCCAGATCAATGTGCTGGCCTTCGCCCGAGCGTGAGCGCCAGGCCACCGCCGCCAGGATGCCGGCCACCGCATGCAGGCCGGTCATGATGTCGGTGAGCGCCACGCCCACCTTCACCGGGCCGCCGCCGGGTTCGCCGTCCGGCAGGCCGGTCAGGCTCATCAGGCCGCCCATGCCTTGCACCATGAAGTCGTAACCCGGGCGCTGGGCATAAGGACCGGTCTGGCCAAAGCCGGTGATCGAGCAATAGATCAGCCGCGGGTTCAGCGCGCGCAGGGTTTCGTGGTCGAGGCCGTACTTCTTCAGGCCGCCCACCTTGAAGTTCTCGATCAGCACATCAGACTGCGCGGCCAGCGCGCGAATCTGCTGCTGCCCTTCGGCGGTGGAGAGGTCGATCGCCACCGACTTCTTGTTCCGGTTGGCACACAGGAAGTAGGCCGACTCCACCTGCTCGCCCCGGGCATCGGCCAGGTAGGGCGGGCCCCACTGGCGGGTGTCGTCGCCCTGGCCGGGCTGCTCGATCTTCAGCACCTCGGCGCCCATGTCGGCCAGCATCTGGCTGGCCCAGGGGCCGGCGAGCACGCGGGAAAGATCGAGCACGCGCAGGTGCGACAACGCGCCTTCGCTGGGGCTCCGATCAGGCTGGTCAGGCATCCGGGTCTCCTTTGTGATGTGCATCCGTGGAAGATTGCACTGTGGTTTTGGGCGACTGTAGGTGAGGCTGCTGCAGTGAATCAAACGACTTGTTCTCACTGTGTCATGCAAAAATCGCACTCCGTAATCACTCGGAGCGCTGCTCATGCGACGCAAGATCCCCAGTTCGGCTGCGCTCAATGCCTTTGATGCGGCGGCGCGCCATTCCAGCTTCACCGAGGCCGCCAACGAGTTGTCGCTGACGCAGAGCGCCATTTGCCGGCAGATCGCCGGGCTGGAGACCCTGCTGGAGCTCAAGCTGTTCCGGCGCACCCGGCGCGGCGTGCTGCTGACCGAAGCGGGCGTGGCCTACCACCGCCAGGTGTCTGGCCACCTCGACCGCATCGAGCGTGACACGCTGAACCTGATGGCGCGCCGCGGCCGAGGCGCCTCGCTCGAGCTGGCCGTGGTGCCCACCTTCGGCACCCGGTGGCTGTTGCCCCGGCTGGCCGGCTTTGCGCAGCAACACCCGGACATCACCCTCAACCTGTCGAGCCGCACGCGGCCTTTCCTGTTCGAGGATTCCGAGGTGGATGCGGCCATTTACGCCGGCGATGGCAACTGGCCCGGCGCCGTGACGACCTTGCTGATGCGCGAGAACCTGGTGCCGGTGTGCAGCCCGGCCCTGATTGCGCCGCACCGCACACTCACACCAGAGCAGCTGGCCACCTTTCCGCTGCTGCAGCAAAGCACCCGCCCATATGCCTGGCGCCACTGGTTTGAATCGGTGGGCTATGCGCCGGGCAATGAGCTGGCCGGGCCGCGTTATGAGCTGTTCTTCATGTCGCTGCAGGCGGCCATCGTTGGCCTGGGCGTGGCGCTGGTGCCCGAGTACGACCTGGGCGATGACCTGGCCTCGGGCCGGCTTGTCATTCCGGTGCGCCAGCCTTGCCCGAGTGACCGCGCCTATTACCTCTCGACGCCGGAACGCAAGGCCAGCAACCCGTCGCTGGAAATCTTCCAGGCCTGGCTGCTGCACGAGGTGGCCGAGTACCAGGCCAACCGCCGTGACCCGATCACCGGTGAGCGCACGCCGACGTGAAGGCGCTGCTGCCGTTTTGGGTATCGTCGGGCCTGAGCCTTCCGGAGCCCGCATGCCCTTGATCATCCGCCCTGCCCAGCAGGCCGACCTGCCCGCCGTGGCAGCCTTGTTTGACCAGTACCGCCAGTTCTACGAGCAGCCCGCCGACGCGGCTGCGGCACTCGCCTTCATCACCCGGCGCTTCGAGCAGGGTGAGTCGGTGCTGCTGGTGGCCCAGGGCGACGGCGGTGGCGAGCTGCTGGGCTTCTGCCAGCTCTACCCCAGCTTCTGCTCGGTGGAAGCGGCGCCCATCTACACGCTGTACGACCTGTTCGTCTCGCCTGCCGCCCGGCAAGGCGGCGTGGGCCGCGCGCTGCTGCTGGCGGCAGAGCAACGCGCCCACGCCGACGGCATGGTGCGCATGGACCTGACCACCGCCCGCACGAACCAGCAGGCCCAGCGCCTGTATGAAGCGCTGGGCTGGGTGCGCGACGACGTTTTTCTGGCCTACAACCGGCGCGTGGCTTGACGCCTTGCTACAGCCGCCAACTACAGCCGCCCAACTACGGCCGCCCCACGACAATCACAACCCAGGAGGAAACCCGTGACCCAAGACAACAACCTGTATGCGCCACCCCGTTCGGAAGTGGCCGATGTGAGCCACTTGAGCACACCGCCGGGCACCGCGCCCAAGCTGTGGAACCCCAATGCCGCCGCCAGCTGGAGCCTGCTGTTCACGCCTGTCTTTGGCGCCTGGCTGCAGATGAGGAACTGGCAGGCGCTGGGTGAGCCTGAGAAGGCGGCCACGTCGAAGCGGTGGATGGTGGGCACAGCGGCGTTCCTGGCCCTGGCTGTGCTGCTGAGCGTGTTGGGTCGGAATGAACTTGTGGCTGATGTGCTGGGCCGCATCAGCGGCCTGGCCTTGTTGATCACCTGGTACTACGCCCACGGCAAATCGCAGAATGCCTACGTGGTGTCGCGCTTCGGCAAGACCTACCCGCGTCAGAAGTGGGGCCGACCGCTGCTGCTGGGACTGCTGGCCTATATGGGCTTCCTGGTGTTGTCGGCGGCCGTGGGCTTTGCTGCCGGCATGTTGTTCGGCGCAGCTTGATGAGGGTCGCGCTGGAGCCGGCCGATCAGCCGGGCGTGGTGGCGCTGATCGCCGCGCTGGACGCCTACCAGGACAGCCTGTATCCGCCGGAGGCGCGCTATGCGCTGGACCTGGGTGCGCTCACGCAGCCCAATGTGCTGTTTGCCGTGGCGCGTGATGCCCAGGGCGCGGCGGTGGGGTGCGGCGCCGTGGTGCTCGGCGGTTTGCCGGGCGCTGACGTGGGCGAGGTCAAGCGCATGTACGTGGCGCCGGCTGCACGTGGCCAAGGGGTGGCTCATCAACTGATGCAGCTGCTGGAAGCCGCCGCACAGGCACGTGGGTGCCGGACGTTGAAGCTGGAAACCGGGCCGTTGCAGCCCGAGGCGATTGCCTTCTACCGGGCCTGTGGGTTCAGCGTGTGCGGCGCCTTCGGCAGCTATGCCGAGCACCCGCTCAGCGTGTTCATGGGCAAGGCGCTGGCCCCAGGGTTGCTGCCCCCGAAAGCCTGAGGCTGCACCAGCCAGCCCGGCTTCAACTCACAGCTTGTGGGTGGACAGCAGGATGCTGGTTTCGGTGTTGGCAATGCCCTTGAACAGGCGGATGGCGCCGAGCACCCGGTCGAAGGCTTCGAGCGATTCGGCCTGCAGCTCGGCGACGATGTCCCAGCGGCCGTTGGTGGTGTAGATCGCCGAGACATTCGGGTGGCCGCGCAGCGACTTGATCACGCCTTCGCTGCTGTTGCCCTCCACCGCGATGCTCATCAGCGCGCGGATGCGGTGGGCCTCCACCTGCGGCTTCAGGCGCACGGTGTAGCCCACGATGATGCCGTCGCGCTGCAGGCGGGCCATGCGATTCTGCACCGTGCCGCGCGCCACCTTCAGCTTGGCGGCCAGGGCCGCCACCGTGGCTCGGCCGTCGGCCCGCAGCAGGGCAATCAGTTCGCGGTCGGTGTCGTCAATTGAGCTCATTTTGATCAACCGTGTTGGCGATGTGTTCAGTGTAGCCAGAGTTTTGATCGGCACTCTGGCTTCAAACTGGCGCCGGGGCTGCAGACACTGAGGGCGTTCCAAGCCTGCCTCCCGCCATGATCAACGCCCCGCAGTTCACCAGCCTCCCGTCCATCCAGGCCCCGTCGGCCGTGGTGATGGTGCGCCCGCACCACTTCCATCCCAACCCGCAAACCGCTGCTGACAACGCCTTCCAGCGCAGCGCAGCCGGCTTGCCCGCAGCGCCCTTGGCCGCAGCCGCCCATGCCGAGGCCACCGAGGCCGCGCACACCCTGCGCGAGCACGGCGTGCGCGTGCACCAGTTCGACGATGACGGCGCGGCAGACACGCCGGATTCTGTGTTCCCGAACAACTGGTTTTCAACGCACCCGGGCGGGCATGTGGCGCTATACCCGATGCACTCCCCCAACCGCCGCCGCGAACGGCGCACCGACATCATCGAGATGCTCAAGCGCGAGTACCGGGTGCAGGACGTGATCGACTACTCCGGCCTGGAGGCTGATGGCCTGTTCCTGGAAGGCACCGGCGCGATGGTGCTCGACCATGTGATGCGCGTGGCCTACACCGCCCGCTCCAACCGGGCCGACGCCGTGGCGCTGGAGCGCTTCTGCACCCACTTCAACTATGAGCCGATGGTGTTCGACACGGCGGACGCCACTGGCCAGCCGATTTATCACACCAATGTGCTGATGTGCGTGGCCACCGAGTTCGCGCTGGTGGGGCTGGATTTGATCCGTGAGCCGGCCCGGCGTGCCGAGGTGCGCGCGCGGCTGGAAGAGTCAGGCCGCGAGGTCATCGCCCTGAGCAGGCACCAGATCGCGGAGTTCGCCGGCAATGCGCTGGAGTTGACGGGCCGTGGCGGGCGCCTGCTGGCGCTGTCGGCCCGCGCGGCGGCCAGCCTGGATGCGGCGCAGCAGCGCGCCATCGTCCGCACCGCCACGCTGGTGCCGCTGGCGGTGCCCACCATCGAGATGGCCGGCGGTTCGGTGCGCTGCATGCTGGCGGGGGTGCACCTGGCGCGGCGGCCTTCAGCTGGGGGCTGAGGGCGCTGCTGCGCCTGTTGCAGGTATCGTCCGGCACATCTGTTGTTTCCAGCGTGGCACATCCGGCTTGCCGGGCAGGGTGCCACCGTTGCCTTTTTCATGCGCATCGTTGCCGCCGCCCCATCGCAGCCATCAGCCAGGTGGCTGGTCGAGTTCGCCCACTTCACCTGGAAGGAAGCGCAGGCCTGCATCTTCGCCGGCCTGTTCTTCGCGGCGGTGCTGCTGGTGCCGCGTGGTGGCTGGCTGGCTGTGCCCCGGTATGACCTGCTCTTGCTGATCGCGCTGGGCATCCAGATCTGGCTGGTGCGCACGGGCCGAGAAACGATGGATGAGCTCAAGGCCATCTGCCTGTTCCACCTGCTCGGTTTTGCCCTGGAGGTGTTCAAGACGTCGAGCGGCATCCGGTCGTGGTCGTACCCTGATCCGGCCTATTCCAAGCTGTTTGGCGTGCCGCTGTTTTCCGGCTTCATGTACGCGGCGGTGGGCAGCTACATCATCCAGGCCTGGCGGCTGTTTGACCTGCGGGTCGAGCACCATCCGCCCTACTGGATGGCGGGCCTGATCGCAACCGCCATCTACCTCAACTTCTTCACCCACCACTTCATCGGCGACTACCGTTGGTACTTGGGTGCTGCCGCGCTGGGCCTGTACGCGCGGGCCCGGGTGGTGTTCAGGCCGCACCTGCAAGACCGGCGCATGCCCTTGCCGTTGGCCATGGTGCTCATCGGCTTCTTCATCTGGCTGGCGGAAAACATCGGCACGTTTTTCGGGCTGTGGGCCTATCCTCACCAGCTTGGCGCATGGGCGGCGGTGCACGTGACGAAGTGGAACGCGTGGTCGCTGCTTGTGCTGATGAGCTTCACCATCATTACCAACCTCAAACACGTCAAGGCGACGGTCCAGGTGCCCGCATGAACAAGCGACGTTTTCTCTCGGCGTGTGGTGCGTTTGGCGGTCTTGTGGCCGCGCCCGCCTGGGCCCTGTACGACCCCCCGCCCGATGCGCTGCTTGCCGCTGGCGTGGGCGCCTGGCGCGGCACGCTCACCTACCGCGACTATCAAAACCCCGACCGCATGGTCACGCTGGCCACCCGGGTGAGCGGCGCATTGATCTCGCCCGACGAGCTGGCGCTGTATTACGTCTACGACGACGGCCCCGGCAAGACGGTGTACTCCTACGAACGTCTGCGGCTGGATGTGGCGGCCAAGCGGCTGACCTCCTTGTCGGGCGTCTCGAAGCCCGGCAGCACCGACTACACGGTCACGCTGCTGGAAGCCGGCGCGCAGGGTGCCCAGCTGAACTACGAGCGCCGGGTGGACGGCGGCGTTGATCACTTCGAATGGCGCCTCACGCCGCGCACCTGGTTGCTGACCAAGCGCGAAGTGCGATCTGGCCGCGACGACGTGGTGCGCAGCCGGTATGAGTTCACTCGTGATGCAGGCTGACCACGCCCTTCGCGGCCCGGCGCTGCGCGGCGGTTTGCTCGCCTTGCTGGCCGCTGTGCTTTTCGGCGTGAGCACGCCGCTGGTACAGGCTCTGGGCGCCGGCCTCGGGCCGTTTTCCACAGCAGCGCTGTTGTATGCGGGGGCCGCTGCCGTGGGCGCACTCTCGCGCAGCCGGGTTGACCTGGAAGCGCGGCTGGCCCGGGCTGATTGGCCCCGTCTGTTCGCCATGGCGCTGATGGGCGCCGTGATCGGGCCGGTGGCGCTGGCCTGGGGGTTGCAGCACACCAGCGGCACCAGCGCGTCCTTGATGCTGACGCTGGAAGCCCTGTTCACCGCGCTGCTGGCCTGGCGCCTTTATGGCGAAACCATGGACGGCCGCGTGTGGACGGCCATGGGCCTGCTGCTGCTGGGCGGCATGTTGCTGGTGCTGGACCAGCGGCTGGGTGCGGCCACAGCCAGCGGCGCTGCGGCAGCGGGCTGGCTCGGCCTGCTGGCGGTGATGGGGGCCACAGCGGCCTGGGGCGTTGACAACACCTTGTCGCGCGCCTTGGCTGACCGTGACCCCGGCCAGGTGGTGCTGGCCAAGGCGCTGCTCGGCTCGGTGGTGACGGCGCTGCTGGCGCTGGCGCTGGATGAGCCCTTGCCTTCGGCCGCGCAGGCGGCCGGCCTCTTTGCCGTGGGGGCCACCGGCTACGGGCTCAGCTTGCGTTTGTACTTGCTGGCCCAACGCGCTTTTGGCGCGGCGCGCACCGGCTCGGTGTTTGCGTTTGCGCCCTTCATCGGCGCCGCCTGCGCGCTGGCGCTGGGCCACCGTTCAGGCAGCGGCTTGCTGCTGCTCGGCGGCCTGTTGATGCTGGCGGGCGTGGTGGTGCACCTGGCCGAGTCCCATGCCCATGAACACGAGCATGAGCCGATGGCGCATGAACACGCCCACACCCACGACGACGGCCACCACAACCATGTCCATGAGCCGATGCCCGTGGGGGCGCACAGCCATGCGCATGTGCATGAGCCGATCAGGCATGCCCACGCGCATGTGCCCGATCTGCACCACGGGCATCGCCATGGTCATTGAGCCCGTGGTTGAGTTGTCCGGTTTGGCGGGCGCTCAACCGCCCATCGGCGTGCACAGCTCCACCAGCATGCCGTCCGGGCAACGCACGTAAGACACCACCTGCCCCCAGGGCTTGGCCACCGGCTGCGCCATGCTGCGGGCGCCTGCGGCCACGGCGCGGGCATGGGCGGCAGGCACGTCGTCCGTCACCAGCGCCACTTCAAAGCCCAGTGGCTGCACGGAGTTGTGTGCATGCACATGGCCACCTTCGAAGTTCATGTCGCCCAGCTCATGCGCGGCGAACGACAGCGTGGTGCTGCCTGTGTCCAGCTCGCCGTAGGTGCCGCTCTCGTGCAGGAACTTCCGCTGCAAGCCAAAGGCCTGCTCGAAGAAGCTGAGGGAGGCGGCCACGTCGGGCACGTAGAGAATGGTGTAGCCGAGCTTCATGGGAGACGTTCCTTGCGTTGGGGCGACGGCTGGATGACATGACGGGCCTGATCGCCGCCGCACCTGCACATCATCCCACTCAGCCGCAAGCCACCTGAACTGCGCCCGCCTCCACCCGCACCGCATGCGCCTGCACCGAGCAGTCGGGCAGCTCCAGGCACTCGCCGGTCTTCAGGTCGAAGTGGTTCTTGTACAGCGGTGAAGCCACCACAAGGCGTGGCCCCAGGTTGCCCACCAGCCCGCGCGACAACACGCTGGCGCCGGATTTCGGGTCAACGTTGTCGATGGCGTAGAACTGCGCCTCACCCACGCGGAAGATGGCGATGTGGCGGTTGGCCACGCGGGCGCAGACGCCCGTGTTTGGCAGGATGTCGGTGGCTGCGCAGACGGTGGTCCAGCTCAGGGTGGCGGTGTTCATGGGGCTTCTCCGGAATGGGGCTCAGGCGGGGTGCCGTTCTTCGGGGCGGGCAGGGCGGATCTGGCCGCGCTCTTCCACGAACACGATGTGCTCATCGGCCTTGTCGCTGTTGACGAAGCTGCGGAAGCGCTGCCGCACGGCAGGCGTGTTCACCGCGGTTTTCCACTCGCACTGGTAGGTGTCCACCACGTTCTGCATCTGCGCTTCCAGCTCGGCGCACAGCTTCAGGCTGTCTTTCAGGATGACGTCCTGCAGGTAGCCCAGGCCGCCCTCCAGGTTCTCGCGCCAGGTGCTGGTGCGCTGCAGGCGGTCGGCGGTGCGCACATAGAACATCAGCACGCGGTCGATCAGCCGGATCAGCTCGGCCTTGCTCAGGTCAGAGGCGAACAATTCGGCATGGCGCGGCTTCATGCCGCCGTTGCCGCACACGTACAGGTTCCAGCCCTTGTCGGTGGCGATGATGCCGATGTCCTTGCCCTGCGCTTCGGCGCATTCGCGGGTGCAGCCCGACACGCCGAACTTGATCTTGTGCGGCGCGCGCAGGCCCTTGTAGCGGTTCTCCAGCTCCACCGCCAGGCCCACTGAATCGTCCACGCCGTAGCGGCACCAGGTGCTGCCCACGCAGCTCTTCACCGTGCGCAGGCTCTTGCCGTAGGCGTGGCCTGATTCAAAGCCGGCGGCGATCAGCTCTTCCCAGATCAGCGGCAACTGCTCCAGCCGGGCGCCGAACATGTCGACCCGCGCGCCGCCCGTGACCTTGGTGTAAAGCCCGTACTTCTTCGCCACGGTGCCCACGGCGATCAGGCCGTCGGGCGTGACTTCACCGCCCGGCATGCGCGGCACGACCGAGTAGGTGCCGTCTTTCTGGATGTTACCCAGGAAGTAGTCGTTGCTGTCTTGCAGGCTGGCCAGCTCGGGCTTGAGCACGAAGTCGTTCCAGACGGAGGCCAGCACGCTCGCGGCGGTGGGCTTGCAGATGTCGCAGCCCAGGCCCTGGCCGTGCCTGGCCAGCAGCTCGTCGAAGGTCTTGATCTGGCCGACGCGAACCAGGTGAAACAGCTCCTGGCGCGAGTAGGCGAAGTGCTCGCACAGGTGGTTGTTCACCGCCATGCCGCGCTTGCTCATCTCGGCCTTCATCACCTGCGTCACCAGCGGCACGCAACCGCCGCAGGTGGCCCCGGCCTTGGTGCAGGCCTTGAGCTGCGCGATGCTGGTATTGCCTTCGCCCACCGCCTGGCAGATCTGCCCCTTGGTGACGCTGTTGCACGAGCAGATCATGGCGCCGTCGGGCAGCGCATCCACACCCAGGCCGGGCTTGGCCTGGCCGTCGCTGCTCGGCAAGATCAGGAACTCGGGGTTGGGTGGCAGCGCGATGCCGTTGAGCGCCATCTGCAGCAAGGTGCCGTATTCATCGGCGTTGCCCACCAGCACGGCGCCGAGCAGCAACTGGCCGTCGGCACTCACCACGATCTTCTTGTAGATCTGCTTGATCTCATCGACGTACTGGAAGCTGCGGCTGTGCGGCGTCTTGCCGTGGGCATCTCCGATGCTGGCCACATCCACGCCCATCAACTTGAGCTTTGTGCTCATGTCGGCACCGGCGAATGTGGCGTCTGTGTCGCCGGCCACCTGGCGGGCGGCCACGCGGGCCATTTCGTAGCCTGGCGCCACCAGGCCGAAGGTCTGGTCGTTCCAGGCCGCGCACTCACCCACGGCGTAGATGTCGTGGTCGCTGGTGCGGCAGGCGCTGTCGATGGCGATGCCGCCCCGCGCACCGATGGCCAGCAGGCTGTCGCGCGCCAGCTGGTCACGCGGCCGGATGCCCGCTGAAAACACGATCATGTCGGTCTCCAGGTGGCTGCCGTCGGCAAACACCATGCGGTGCCGGGCGGTGGCGCCGTCGGTGATCTCGACGGTGTTCTTGCCGGTGTGCACCTGCACGCCCAGCGCTTCGATCTTCTCGCGCAGGATGCGCGCGCCGCCTTCATCCACCTGCACGGCCATCAGGCGCGGCGCGAACTCCACCACATGGGTTTGCAGGCCCAGGTCACACAGGGCCTTGGCACATTCCAGGCCCAGCAAACCGCCGCCCACCACCACGCCGGTCTGGCTGCGCGCACCGGCGGCCTGCATCGCCTCCAGGTCTTCAATGGTGCGGTAGACAAACACGTCGTGGCGGTCACGCCCCGGCACCGGGGGCACGAAGGGGAACGAGCCGGTGGCCAGCACCAGCTTGTCGTAGGGCAGCACCTCGCCGCTGACCGTCGTCACCGTCTTGGCGCGGCGGTCGATGCTGGCGGCGCAGGCGGCCAGCCGCAGGCTGTAACCGGTGCGCTCGAAGAAGCCGGGCTCGACCAGCGAGAGCTCGTCGGCCGATTTGCCCGAGAAGAACTCAGACAGGTGCACGCGGTCGTAGGCCGGCCGTGGCTCTTCACACAGCACCGTGACCTGCGCGCTGGCCAGGTCGCTGCCCGCCACGCTCTCGAGGAACTTGTGGCCCACCATGCCGTGGCCGACGACGATGATCTTCATGGGTGTCTTTCAGTGAGCAGAGTCGTTAGCTCAGCCGCACGGGCAGGGCGAGCGCGAATGCACAAATGCACAAATGCAAGCACGCACGCACGCACGCACTAGCCGGGCGGCAGAACCAACGAGGGGTACATGACAACAGCAACCAGACGACATCTGGCTCCAGCAGGGACGACCGAGGCGGCGTCTGGGCTCTACCGGCGTTGGCAGAGGCTGTGCGAAGGAGAGGCCGAAGAACCCCGGTGGGTTGATCGGCTCGGGCTCAAGGCATGCAAGCGCTGTGCCAAGCGTTTGGCTTGATGGCTTGCCCGGTGTGGTGCCCGTGCCTTGGTGTTTTCAGGGTCAGGAGGGGCACTGACGCAGGCGCGCTTGCACGGCCCCGGTGCCTGGGCGCCCCAGCACGGGGCGGCGGCTCACGACAAGATCAGCTGCAGGCTGTGTTCGTAATCGTCGGTGAGCTCATCGAAGAGCACCAGCAAGGCGTCGCTGGCCACGGCCAGGGCTTGCCGGCCCTCTTGCCCGTCAGGCAGCCGCAGGCCGCGCAGCAGGTTCAACCACTGCTCACGCGCGGCGCTGAGCGTGGCGCGGGCGGCGGGGCTGCCCAGTGGGGCGTGTTCCAGTTCCTGCACGGCGGCCTCGAATGACTGCATCACGGCGGGCAGTGCATCCAGCCGTTCTGGTTGCTGCAGCAGCGCTGCCAGCAGCGCTTCTTTCGCCAGCCGCTGCACCTGCATGCGCTGGCGCCCGCACAGGTTGACGAGACGCAGCGCGCGCCGCGCACCGCCGGCTTCCAGCGCGTCGGTCAGGGCCTCGGCGCAGTGCAGCAGGGTGGCTGCGGCGTCGTCAGCCTGTTGCAGCGTGCGCAGGGTCATCCGCGGTGTCAGCAGGGCCAGCAGCGCCTGCCAGGCCTGGTGCACGGCGCGCAGCGCGTCCAGGCCCGCCGGGTCGGCCGAGCGTGATTCGAGCAGGTCATCGAGCGTCTTCAGGCAACTCTCCACCTGCCGCATGGCAATGCCCTGGGCCTGCTTGGCGCGCCGCGTATTTACCCCCGCCAGCACCTGGGCGGCCAGCTTGATCAGCCGCTGCGACAGCATGCGCAAGCGGCCGGCCCGGTTCACGGCTTCGGCCCACTGCGCGGTTTGCGCCACCGCCCGAGACACCTCGCCCAGCGGCAAGCCCGCGCCTGTGGCTGCGCCGCGCAGCAGGTGCAGTGCCTCGTCGCTCGACAACTGCCGCGCCTGCATCAGCACGCCCTTGGCGCGCTCCACCCAGCGCTGCTCTTCCAGCTCGGTGCGCACGGAGTGCAGCGCTGCATTCGCTGTTTCAAGTTGGCGCCAGCGGGCCTGGTCCATGTGCAGGCAAGAGGCCAGCAATGCGGCGGGGGCGGTGTCGTCCATCGGCCACCAGCCCGTCAGGCCGGCATGCCCGAGCTTGGCCAGTGCGGCCGGCTCTGGCAGCGGGGCGAAGACGGTGAGCGGGCCGAGGGGGGTGTTGGGTGTGGTGTTTTTGTGGTTGTTCGCAGCCAGCGCCGCCTGTGCAGCGGCCAGCGCAGCTGCGGTGGGGCCGACGATGACTTGGTGGGCCTGGGTGTGCGCGCCCAACTCGTTCCGCAGCCCCATCAGGGTGGTGAATGCGCTGGCTGAAGCGCCCGCAGACGCACCGCCCGGCGGCATCGACACATCCGTGATGTGCAGCTGAAAAACAGAGGGCATTGAAGGCATGGCAGATGGCATGTCGGGTGCGTGTGCGTAGCCCAAGCTCAGGCCATGATGACTTGCAGACTGCGCTCGTAAGAGGCGGTCAGGCGCTCGAACAGCGACAGCAGTTTGTCGCTGGCCTGGCTCAAGGTCAGGCGGCCGGTTTCCTGGTTCAACTGGTGCAGCCCTCGCAGCAGGTGCAGCCATTCGTCATTGGCGGCGTGCAACACCTCGCGGATGTCGTTCGAGCTCAAAGGCGCGGCTTGCAGTTCACGCAGCGCCGCTTCGAAGTCGTCCAGCAGTGCAGGCAATGACGCCTGACGGCCCGCATCCCCCAGGCTTTGCGCCAGCAAGGCTTGTTTGGCCACGCGTTGCACCCGCATGCGCTGCCGGCCGCACAAATTGATGATGTGCAGCGCGCGGCGGCCACTGGCGGCTTCCAGCGCCACGATCAGCTGCTCAGCCGCCGCCAGCAGGGTGTCGGCACGCTCATCAACCCGGCGCAGCATCTCAGCGCCCAGCCGGCCTGACAGCGCCTCGCTCAAGTCCTCGCTGGCCTGCTGCACGGTGGCCAGGGCGCTCGCCCACGGCGCGCTGCCCGTGGCCGGGGCGGGCAGGGCCTGCAGGTGCGTGAGGTTGTCCGCCAGGCGGCGCAAGGCTTCGTCCTGGTCGGTGCGGGCGCGGCGGGCGTCCAGGGCCGACCAGCGCTGCACCGCCAGCTTCGCCAGCCGCTGCGACAACATGCGCAGCTGGCCGGCGCGGTTCATCGCATCGGCCCAGCGGGCAGCTTCGGTCACCGAGCGCGACAGCTCGCCCATGCGCAGGTTGGCGTGCATGGCGGCGCCACGCAGCAAGGTGAAGGCTTCGTTTTCGCCGATGCCGCGGGCGCTCATCAGCACGCCCTTGGCGCGGTCGACCCACTGGCGTTCATCCAGCTGCGCCCGGGCGCGGTCGAGCTGGGTGCTGGCATCAATGCCTTGTTGCCAGCGCACGCGGTCCAGGGCCAGTGCGGCGTTCAGGGCCGAGGCGCTGAGCGTGTCGGGCCACCAGCCACTCACGCCCGCGGCCAGCAAGGCATCGGCCTCAGCATGGGTGGGGGTGGGGCCGAACAGGCTCACCGGGCCACCGGGCCAGGTGTGGCCTTGCAGGGCAGCCAGCAGTTGCGGTGCGTTTGCCACCACGATGACGGCCCGTGGTGCGGCCGGCGCGCCAACTTGGTTCAGGGCCTGCGCACCATGCACCATGTCCACGGCGGCGTGCCCGCCCTCTTGCAGGCGCAATTGCCAGCTCGCTGCCTGGGCGTCATCAAGCGCCGGGCCAAGCCATGCAAGCAAAGGGGAAGGGCGCATCAACATCCATAGACGGCAAGACAACAGGCCCGAAGCATAGGCGAAGTCTTGCCGCTCATTGCATGCTTGGCCTGAGGCTTTGACGGGGTGTTCCAGGCGCACGCACCGGGCGCACCAAGCTTGTGCGCCATGGCCGCCTGCAGGCCGTTTTTGCCCGGCACGATGTTTGCGTACATCGTCTCGAGCGCTCTCGCGCCTCGTCCCTTCTGGCCCGCCAACGGCGGTGCGGCCAGCGCTTCCAGGGCATCGGCCCATCCCCCCTTCTCATCTGCACTGGCTTTGGCCAACTCCGCGTTTTGCTGCGCGGGGCAGGCAGCTGCGTTGGTGTGATGCGCCTGTACTGGAAGCGAGCGGTGGACGAGGTGCGTGAGTTCCTGGGGCCGTCCTCAAATGGCAGCGCGATGAAGAAACTTCAACTGGTGATGATCGGTAACGGCATGGCCGGCGTTCGTACGCTGGAAGAGCTGTTGAAGACGGCGCCAGACCTCTACGACATCACCGTGTTCGGCGCCGAGCCGCACCCCAACTACAACCGCATCATGTTGTCGCCGGTGCTGGCCGGTGAGCAGACGATCGATGAGATCGTGCTCAACCCGCTGCATTGGTATGCGCGTCACGGCATCACGCTGCACCTGGGCAAGGCGGTGGTGCGCATCGATCGCGCCCGCCGCGTGGTGGTGGCCGCCGATGGCACTGAAGCGC
Organism: Ideonella margarita; assembly: GCF_038066635.1. Classification (NCBI taxonomy): domain Bacteria; kingdom Pseudomonadati; phylum Pseudomonadota; class Betaproteobacteria; order Burkholderiales; family Sphaerotilaceae; genus Ideonella; species Ideonella margarita. The sequence continues at coordinate 135,806 of NZ_JBBUTI010000009.1, forward strand.
ATTACGACCGCCTGTTGATTGCCACCGGCTCAACGCCCTTTGTGCCGCCCTTGCCGGGGCGTGAGCTGGAAGGCGTTATCTCGTACCGCGATATTGCTGATACCGAGGCCATGATCGACGCCGCGCGCACGCACCGCCACGCCGTGGTGATTGGTGGTGGCGTGCTGGGCTTGGAGGCCGCCAACGGCCTGCGCCAGCGCGGCATGAGCGTCACCGTGGTGCACCTGGCCGCCTGGTTGATGGACCGCCAGCTTGATCGCACCGCCGGCGGCCTGCTGGCCCGCACGCTGGGCGAGCGCGGCTTGTCTTTTGCGCTGGACAGCCAGACGGCGGAGCTACTGGCATCACCGCAGGGCCGCGTGCGCGCCGTTCGCCTGCAAGACGGCCGTGAACTGCCGGCCGACCTGGTGGTGATGGCCGCCGGCATTCGGCCCAATACCGCCCTGGCCGAAGCCGCTGGCTTGCTGTGCCAGCGCGGCATCGTGGTGACCGACACCTTGCAGAGCGTGACCGACGCGCGCATCTACGCGGTGGGGGAGTGCGCCGCCCACCGCGGCGTGGCGTATGGCCTGGTGGCGCCGCTGTATGAGCAGGGCCAAGTGTGTGCCACGCACCTGGCGGAACACGGGCTCGGCCGCTACACGGGCAGCCAGGTGTCGACCAAGCTCAAGGTCACCGGCATTGATCTGTTTTCGGCCGGCGACTTCATGGGCGGCGAGGGCTGTGAAGAACTGCTGCTTAACGATTTGCGCAGCGGCGTCTACAAGAAGCTGGTGCTGCGCGGCAACCGCCTCGTGGGTGCCTGCCTGTATGGCGACACGCACGACGGCCCGTGGTACCTCGACCTCATCCGCAGCGGCCGCCCCGTGGCTGCACTGCGTGATGGCCTGATCTTCGGCCAGGCGGCTTGTGAGTCGCTGGCTGCCCCGGCGGCACCGGCTGGCATCACACCCGCCATCTCCACGTTCACCCCACGCCACCCCGCCCTGCAGGGCGCCTGAGCGGCAGACCACCGAGCACCCCATGGCTGAAACCCGATCGACCTGCCCCTACTGCGGCGTTGGCTGCGGCGTCATCATCGAACACGATGAACGCCAGATCATCAGCGTGCGCGGTGACGAGCAGCACCCCGCCAACCTCGGCCGCCTGTGCACCAAGGGCTCGACCCTGCACCTCACCGCCACGCCCGCACTCACCCGCCAGACGCGCCTGCTGCAACCCATGCAGCGGCTGCAGCGTGGCGCAGCGCCGCAGCCGCTGGGGTGGGATGCCGCCCTTGACCACGCCGCTGATCGCCTCGCCGCGATCCACGCACAGCACGGTCCTGATGCCATCGGCGTGTATGTCTCGGGCCAGCTGCTGACGGAGGACTACTACGTCTTCAACAAGCTGGTGAAGGGCCTGCTGGGCAGCAACCACATCGACACCAACTCGCGCCTGTGCATGAGCAGCGCCGTGGCCGGCTACAAGGCCACGCTGGGCGCTGACGCGCCGCCCTGCAGCTACGAAGACCTGGCCCATGCGCAGACGGTGTTCATCACCGGCTCCAACATGGCGTGGGCGCACCCGGTGCTGTTCCGTCGGCTGGAAGATGCCCGGCGCGCCAACCCGGCGCAGCGCTGGATCGTGGCCGACCCGCGCCGCACCGAAACCGCCGACGCCGCCGACCTGCACCTGGCCCTGCGCCCCGGCAGTGATGTGGCGCTGTACCACGGGCTGCTGCACCTGCTGCTGCAGGAAGGGCTGACCCGGCCCGATTACATCGCCGCGCACACGGCTGGCTTCGATGCGCTCAAGCAGCGCGTGGCGGCTTTCACCCCCGAACACACCGCCGAGCTGACGGGCCTGCGCATCGAAGACCTGCGCACCGCCGCACGCTGGTTCGGCAGCAGCCCGGCCACGCTCAGCCTGTATTGCCAGGGCCTGAACCAGAGCAGCAGCGGCACCGCCAAGAACGCGGCGCTGATCAACCTGCACCTGGCTTGTGGCCAGATCGGCAAACCCGGCGCCGGCCCCTTCAGCCTGACCGGCCAGCCCAATGCCATGGGCGGCCGCGAAGTGGGTGGCCTTGCCAACCTGCTGAGCGCGCACCGCGACCTGGCCAACCCCGCGCACCGGGCCGAGGTGGCAGCACTCTGGGGCGTGCCCGAGGTGCCAGCCAGGCCCGGCCTCACGGCGGTGGAAATGTTCCAGGCCGCGGCCGATGGGCAGATCAAGGCACTGTGGATTGCCTGCACCAACCCGGCCCAGAGCCTGCCTGATCAAGCCACCGTGCAACGGGCCTTGCAGCGCGCCGAATTTGTCATCGTGCAAGAGGCCTTTTCCACCACGGCCACCGCCGCGTTTGCCGACCTGCTGCTGCCCGCCACCACCTGGGGCGAGAAAGACGGCACGGTGACCAACAGCGAGCGCCGCATCAGCCGTACCCACGCTGCCCTGCCGCCCGCTGGCGCGGCCCGCCACGACTGGGACATTGCCGCCGACGTGGCGCGCCGCCTGGCCACCCGGATCGCGCCGGAGCGCGTGGCGATGTTCGACTACCGCACGCCCGAGCAGGTTTGGTGCGAGCACCGGGAAAGCACGCGCGGCCGTGACCTGGACATCACCGGCCTCAGCTACGCCATGCTGGAAGCCCAGGGGCCGCAGCAGTGGCCGCTTCCTGAAGGCGCCACGGTGGGCCGGGTGCGCCTGTATGAAGACGGCATGTTCCCGACGCCCGATGGCCGTGCGCAGTTCGCCGATGTGGCCTTCATGCCGCTGGCCGAGCCGTGTGATGACGCCTACCCCTTCGGCCTGCTTACCGGCCGCCTGCGTGACCAGTGGCACGGCATGAGCCGCACCGGCCAGCTGGGCCGCCTGTTTGGCCACGACGGCCTGCCCAGCGTGGAAGTGCACCCCGCTGACCTGGCGCGCTTGGGCGTGGCCGAGGGTGAGCTGCTGCGCGTGCGTTCACGCCGCGGCAACGTGGTGCTGAGTGCGCGCGGCAGCGAGCGCATGGCGCCGGGCCAGGTCTTCATCGCCATGCACTGGGGCGGTGAGGTGCTGGGCGGCGTGGCTGCGGGTGGCGTGAATGCGCTCACATCGCCCGCGTTCTGCCCGCGCTCGAAGCAGCCCGAGTTGAAGCATGCGGCGGTGGCCATCGAACCCGTGGCGCTGCCCTGGCGATTGACCGCCATGGCGTGGCTGCCTGAGGGCGAAGCCGCCGCGCTGCGTGAGCTGATCAAACCCGCGATGGCCGCCTTCGGTTACGCCTGCCTGCTGCCCTTTGGCCGCGAGCCAGACGCCCATGGCCGCAGCGGCCTGCTGCTGCGTGCCGGCGCCGCGGGCCGGGTGAGTGAAGCCGTGCTGGCGCCGCTGCGCGCGGCATTCGGTGTGGACGGGCCGCAGGCCATCAGCTACCTTGACCCCGAGCGCGGCCAGCACCGTGCGGTGCGCGTGCATGCCAACGGGGCAGGGGCGGAACAGCTGGACGCCTTCTGGCTGGTGGGCGATGCGGGTGCTGATTTGCACGGCGATTTGCGTGGCGATGCCCGAAGTGATGTGCGAAGTGACGCCAAAAGCGAAGCCTGGCTGCGCAGCCTGCTGGAATCAGATGCGGCGCTGCCCAACCCGGCCCGCCAGTTGTTGATGCCCGGTGCCTTGGCAGGGCAACAAATGGCCCCGGTCAGTCCGCAGGTGTGCACCTGCTTCAACGTGAACGAAGCGGCGATTCGCCAGCAGCTGGAAGGCCTTGAAGGCAGCCCGGATCACCGGCTCACGCAATTGCAGGCGGCGCTGAAGTGCGGCACCAACTGCGGCTCTTGCCTGCCGGCCCTGCGCAGCTTGGTGAAGTGCGTGGCGGTGAAGGTGCCGGTGGCGCTGGATACACCGGTATAGGTGATCAATCACTCGACATCTGACAGTCAGGCCGCGCCGCGTCGACCGAGCACAAGAATGGAGAGCCCGGCAGTGACGAATGTGAGGCCTGCGCCCATATTGACAGCGGCCACCGCCTTCGGGCGACGAGACAGCCATGCAGACAGTTGTGCAGCACCACAGGCCAGAACAGCGAAGCTGACCGCGGTGACCACCGCGAAGATGGCGCCATACACAAGGATCTGTGCTGGTATCGAACCGCGCGAGACGCTGGTGAACTGCGGAATGAAAGCCACGACGAACAGGCCAGGCTTGGGATTCAGCACATTTGACAGCAGGCCAGTGGAAAAAACTCGACCGAGTGACTGATGCGCTGCAGGCGTGAAAGAGATCAGATTGCGAGCCGTGAGGGCCTTGCAGCCCAGCCAGATCAGGTATGCGGCGCCGACAATCTTGACGGCCCAAAAAGCCACAGGCGAGGCCTGGAGCACCAGCGCCAGACCAAGTGCCGCGGCAACCGCATGAACCATGATGCCCAGGCCCGCGCCGATGGAAGACAAGGTGCCGGCGAGCGGGCCCTGGCTCAGCCCGCGACTCATGGCCAGAATGTTGTCGGGGCCCGGCGATACAACGACGAGGAGGACGGCCACCAAGTAGGCGGCGAGGATGTCAGGTGGGAACATGTGCGGCAGGTGGTTGGTACGGCATGACAGTGCTGGGCAACAACCCGACTCCCGGGCGCGGTGCCTTGACGGTTGAGTGATGGCGCAGACAGCGCTGCGTTTCGAAACACGACCGGTTGATCCGAACTGCCCGACCACCCGTCCGGTCTATTCTGATTGAATTTTGGCCTTGCCAACAGGAACGGCGATGGTTGGCACAGGCCCCTCCCGTTTCACGCCCGGGCGGCGGCGGCAAGCCTGCTGCGCGGCGTTATGCCGCCGGTCGCCGAATATCGGCGCGACACCTTGTGTGCTCACCAGCCTCCGTCAGCCCGAAAAACTTTGGCTGCTCTCCACCTGCAACGACCAACCTGGCGCGAACGACTTGAGTTGCCCCCGCGCCTCATCTGTGATCACCCAATCGGCCTTCGGCCGGGATTGTCTGGGCCGACGTTGTAGTGCACCTGCTCCATCAACTGCCGCTCGGAGCACACGTTGAACAGCACTTGCAGCAGCATGGCGCGCAGCAACTTCTCAGGTGCCACGCTGGGTCATCCGCCCTTCACATCGGCCGCGTACATGGCCGTGAGCACCGGCCCCAACCGCTCCAGCGCCGCGCATGGGTCTCAGTCAGATCGAACGGGCGCAGCCACGGCCATCAAGGGAATCCTCGGCAACGTTATTGAGCGCACGGCGCAAGCCGTTGCGACCTCAGCCCCTAGCAGGCTACCGGCTGCACAAGCTGGGGCAATACGTGCGGGGCTGGACGGCGTACTTCGGCATCAGCGAGTACTACCGGCCAGTGCCCGAGCTGGACGACTGGATCAGACGGCGAATGCGGATGTGCTACTGGAAACAGTGGCGCTGGCCGCGCACCAAGATCCGACACTTTCTGGCTCAAGGCGTGAGCCTGAAGACAGCGATCCAGCACGGTGTCAGCACAAGAGCTATTGGCATATGGCGCGAACCCCGGCGGTGCAGCAAGGGCTGTCCAATGCGTGGCTGAAAGCGCAGGGCTTGGTCAGCTTGAAGGAGCTGTGGTGCAAGGCCCAGGGCTACACGACCGCGAAGGGCTGAACACAACGTCGAGCGAGCCAACTTGTTGAACCGCCCACTGCGGACCCGCATGGTGGGTGGTGTGGGGGGGGCGCCGGCTAGAAACCGGTGCCTACCCGATTAGGTCGCATTCTTGCCCAGCACCCAGCCGAGTGAAAGTACATAGCGACTGCCGCCAACGACCTGCGTGACGCTGTGCTCGCAGGCGTCGGGTCTGAAGAGCTTAATCCGCCCTGTGGCGAACAACGGTTTGGCGCACACGAATTCGCCGCCAGACTTGGGCGACTTGAGAATGATGTTCAACCGGTAGTGGCGACCGGCCTGCACTGGATCTGTGTGAGGTGGAATCTCTGACCCCTCGGGATAGCGAATGAGATAGCTGTCAAAGGGCAGTGGCCACCGGGAGGTGAGAAGAAGCATCTTGTCGTACCCGGTGCCTTGACGCCCACGTTGCCAGCGAAAGGCCGTCCCGGCGTAGGCGCGGAGCGACTTAACGATGCGCATGGTGCGCCCTAACGACGCTGGGCAATAACCCGATTTTCGGGTGCTGCGCAGTGACGGTTGAATGGTGAGGAAGATGGATTCTTCATTGCGAAACCGGGCTGATTGATCCGGGCCGATTGATACATTCTGATCGAATTTTCAGCCTTGCCAACGTGATCTGCGAGGGATGGCACTTGTCCCCCTGCTTCACGCCCAAACGACCCGGTTGGCGACCTTCTCGATGTTGTGCACCAGGCAGAACAAGCGCCATTGCGTGCTGACCTTGTCCTTGCCCCGAACCGTGAACCTGCTCAGTCGCTTGTTGTGCCGCAGGTTGCCGAACACCGGCTCCACGGTGGCGATGCGCTGGCTGTAAAGCTGACGGCCGTGTGCGCTGTCGATGGCCGCGCGCATGCGGTGGATGGGCTCGTTCGGGTCATCTGGCATGCGCAGATGCACGGCGATCTTGCGCTGCGCTGTCTCTGGCTTGCGGATGCACTGCGGCCGCAGTGCGCAGGCCTGGCAGTCGCTGGCCCGGGCCTTGAACTCCTGTCGCTGATAGCGCCCCGCGTTGTACAGCGCGCCGCTGCTGCGCAGCGTGCAGCCGGCCGGGCAGGTGCAGGTGTTTGCGCCGTCAAATACGAAGTCGGCCACGCTGAAGTACCCCTTGACCTTCGGGTTCGGGCTGGCTGCCGGCTTGCGCTTGTCGTGCAGCACCTCGCCCTTGGCCTTGTGCTTGGCCTGCTCGGCGTAGCGCTCGTCGCGCTGGCGCATCTGGTTGTCTGCCAACAGTGCAGGGATACCTGCCTCACACAGGGCGTTGACGTTCTCGCTGGAGTGGTAGCCGGCGTCTGCGGTGATCAGCGTGTGAGCGGCACGCACCGGAGCCGCCGCCTCGATCATCGGCAGCAACATGTTCTGCTCCGAGCCGGAGCCCGTCACCTCGGCGGCCACGATGACCTGGTGTGCGCTGTCCACCGCGGCCTGTGCCGCGTAGCCCTGAATCACGCCCTTGCCTGTCGCCATCTTGGCGCTGTCGGGATCAGTGATGTTGCTCTTGAGCTCCTGACCCCGCTCACTCAGCCGTGGCTTGCGTCCCGCAACGAAGGCGCGAGTGGCGCGAGCCTCTCGACGCAACTCGTCGATGCGGGCCTGGCGCGCGGCGTCCAACGCTGTCGGGCTCTCGCCACCTGCATCCTGAGCTTGATGCAGGGCGAGGATCTTGTCAGCGGCCTTGTCCAGCCGTGCGGCGCGATGCGCCAGCTCATCAAACGTGCCGCTGCGCTCCTTGCTGGCATTGCAGGGCAGCTTCACACCGTCGATGGCAAACATCTGCCGCCCGATCAAGCCCAGGCGGTCACACGTCATCAGCACCTGTACGAACAGCGGCTGGATCTGATCCTTCAACCCGCGCACGAACTTGGCGATGTGCGTGTAGCTGGGTTGGCTGTCGCCGCTGATGGCCATGAACTGAACGTGATGCAGGCAGGCATGCGCAATGCTGCGGCTGCTCACCAAACCACGGCTGTAAGCCAGCAGGACAATCTTGAGCATGACCTGTGGGTCGTAGGCACTCGCGCCGACGTCGTCGTTGCGGAACCTGGCGTCCAGCATGCTCAGGTCAAGTTCGTTGTCCACCAAGTGGTCCAACGCAAACTCGAACGTGCCGGGCTGGATCTGCTCGGCCAACACCACCGGAAGAAATCGGGGGCTGCGGTCAACAGGTTTGTAGCGCGGCATCAGTGGTCCTCGTGGCTCAGCGATGCCTGCCATGTTCTCTTCGCCCGCCTGATCCCGCCAGTCGCGGCTTACCGCATCAGGGCAGGTTTTTGCACAGCCTCAACGTTTGAATTCAGCGGCGGCCGAAGGCGGTCCGCTGGAATGAATGGTTGGGCCTCACCGCGAGACCTATCGACCAAACGCCAGCAAGGCAAGATTGACCCCAACTGCCAACGTCGGCAATGCCAAGAGGCACCCGCCAAGTATGCGATCCAATGGTGCGTGCCGGTTCATGAGCGCCGAAGAGATGTTCTTGCGTTCGTCTAAGGCGAACACAACCAAAACAAGTGTAGATGTCCACCCCAGAGCCGAGCTCCAACCCCAGAGCGAAGAAATGGCAAGTACGAAGTTCAGGCAAAGACCTAGGCTCCACAGGGCACCTATGAGGACTCGAACTTTGGACTGCACGGGATGCGCTTTAGTGGTGACCACGGCGGTAAGGCAATGAGGCCCAACGTGTTCTATACAGACAGCATACGCCACCTAAGCAGGCAGGCTGCTCCCTAAAACTGAGAAGCTGAATGCAACTAAGTACCTGTCGCATAAACACTTTCCTTGTTGCAGTTGCCTGTTTATCCAGCATTAAATTTCCGACAAAAGCGGCAGGCAGTTACAAGTTCTAGCTGAACGATCGGTGCTCATCTCAGCGCCATGATGCCGCAACTTTTTTCGCCGCACGCGCCGTACTCGGGCAGCCGTCCAGCCGTCCAACGCCGCCAAGAGGCAGCTCGGCTAATCTCCACGCCAAGCCCCACCTGCATCCCCATCACTCAAAGCCCAACAATATTCGCCCCACCCGTCAGCACCGGCCCGCAAAGTATCTTGTACCCATCCGCATCAAACCCCGCCGCCACGCTGTCGAGCTTCCGCGCTTCTTTCAGCGTGTTGGCCTTGCCCAGGTAGCACCAGTTCCGCACGACAAGGAATTCGCGCAGGCCGTGGCTTTCTTCGACGATGGCGATGGCGCCGGGGTAGGGCCAGCAGGCCAGGCGCATCTGCAGCAGCGCGGCTTGCAGCCGGGCCTGGTGGTCGGCCGGGCTTTCGCGGCCGGTGCAGGCGCCGCCGCATTTGTTCACCATCGCCCGGAAACAGGCGCGGCCGGGTGACAGGCGCTCCACGCCCAGCAGGCCCAGGCACAGCCGGTGTTCGTCGGCCAGGTCACGCAGGCCTTCCAGTGCGGCGCGCGGGCTGCGGTAAAGGCCGTGCAGGTGCGGCTCGGTGGCGAAGTTCACATCGCGCGTGGTCACCACCTCGGGGCGCTCACCTTGCAGGCGAATGGCGCACAGCTGCCGGTTGCGGCGCAGGCGCTGGTTCTTCAGCGGCTGCTGGGCCTTGATCATTTGCGCTTCCAGCAGCAGCGCGCCCAGCTCACCGGCCGTGGGCACGTGCGTGATGGCGCGTGTTTGCCTCAGCAGGCTGGCTTCGTCCGGGTTGCGCAGGTGCGAAAGCACCCGGCTGCGGATCTGCACGCTCTTGCCGATGTACAGCGGCAACTCGCCGTCGCCATGAAAGATGTAGACGCCGGGCACCTGGGGCAGGTCGTGGATCGCCTCACGCAGGTGCTGGGGGTATTCAAAAGGCAGGGCGTCAGGCAGCGGTGCGCGGGTGCGGGGTCGGGGCGGCGGCATGGGGGCGGGGGTGAGCGAACTCAGCCCGGGTGGTGCGCAGGGGGCTCTGGCAGGAAGGGGGAGGCGGCATAGGCAGGCGCCGGGAACAACACTGTCTGCGCAGCCGGCACTTTCACCATGCAGGCATTGAACAGCGGGCTGGCTAGCCAGTGGTTCAGCCAGCCTCGCAGCGCGGGCCACGGTTGCTGCGCCCACCAGGCGGGGTCAACGGCCGCAAACTGCCGCACGAACGAAAAGATTGCCAGATCGGTGGCGCACGGGGCTTCACCGCCCAGCCAGGGGTGCTGCGTCAGCTGGGCTTCCAGCGGCAAAAGCAAGACAAGGGCGGCTTGGCTGCGGGCTTGCTCGCCCGTGGCGGGCTCCTCCGGAAAGCGCTCCGGGTACTTGTAGCGGTCAAGCTGCCGCTTGAATTCGCCGTCGTTGAGGGCCAAAGCCTCAAGGTTGCTGCTGGTTTGGGCTGCTTGCCACCAATGCGCCAAGCCCTCGCGCTGCAGTGCCCAGGCCATGATGTCCCAGCTTTGCTCCAGCACCTCGCCGCCCGGCAGTTGCAGCACCGGTACCGTGCCTTTGGGCGAAATTGCCAGCAGTTGAGCGGGCTTTTGACGCAGCACCACGTCGTGCACCAGAAACGGCTGCCCCGCCAGCAACAGCGCCATCCGGGCGCGCATGGCGTATGGGCAGCGTCGGTAGCTGTAAAGCAGGGGCTGACCCTGCTTGGGGTCTGCATCGAAAGCGGGGAGAATGCGGGCTGTCAAATTAATGCACACCTGTACAGGATACATTTCGAGGTTCGCCTCCGGGCCATTTTCCGCCCCAAAAAAAACGCAAGCACCATGAGCGACTCCTCTACCTCCGCCGCCGCCGAAGCCCGCCCCAGCCAATGTGCGCTGGGCCGCCACAGCTATGACCGCGACGAGCTGCTGGCCTGCGGCCGCGGCGAACTGTTCGGCCCGGGCAATGCCCGTCTGCCGCTGCCCAACATGCTGATGATGGATCGCATCGTGCGTATCGACGCCACGGGCGGCGAATTCGGCAAGGGCGTGATCGAGGCTGAACTCGACATCACCCCCGACCTCTGGTTCTTTGCCTGCCACTTTGAAGGCGATCCGGTGATGCCGGGTTGCCTGGGCCTGGACGCCCTGTGGCAGCTGGTGGGCTTCTGGCTGGGCTGGCGGGGCAACCCGGGCCGCGGCCGCGCGCTGGGCTCCGGCGAGGTCAAGTTCTTCGGCCAGGTGCTGCCCACCGTGAAAAAGGTGACCTACCGCCTCGATCTGAAGCGCGTCATCGAGCGCAAGCTGGTGATGGGCATCGCTGACGGCCGCATGTACGCCGACGGCCGCGAGATCTACTCCGCCACCGACCTGAAGGTCGGCCTGTTCACTTCAACGGAAGACTTCTGATGCGCCGCGTTGTCATCACCGGCATGGGCATTGTTTCCAGCATTGGCAACAACCTCGCCGAAGTCACCCAGAGCCTGCGCGACACCCGCTCGGGCCTGAAGTTCAACCCCAAGTACGCTGAGCTGGGCATGCGCGCGCAGGTCAGCGGCCGGCCCGACCTGAACCTGGAAGAGGCGATTGACCGCCGCAACATGCGCTTCATGGGCGACGCCGCGGCGTACGCGTTCCTGTCCATGCAGCAGGCCATCGCCCAGTCGGGTTTGACGCCTGAGCAGGTCTCGAACCCGCGCACCGGCCTGGTGGCCGGCTCGGGCGGTGCGTCCAGCCTGAACCAGGTGTGGGCTGCTGACACCCTGCGCACCAAGGGCACCAAGCGCGTTGGCCCGTTCATGGTCACCCGCGTCATGGCCAGCACGGTGTCGGCCTGCCTGGCCACGCCGTTCCACATCAAGGGCGTCAACTACTCCATCACCTCGGCCTGCGCCACCAGTGCCCACTGCATCGGCCACGCCGCGCAGTTGATCGCCTGGGGCCAGCAGGACGTCGTCTTTGCCGGTGGCGGTGAGGAAGAAAGCTGGGAGCTGTCGCTGCTGTTTGACGGCATGGGTGCCATGTCCAGTGTGCGCAATGACCAGCCTGCATCGGCTGCCCGCGCGTTCGACGCCAACCGCGATGGTTTCGTGATTGCTGGCGGCGGCGGCATGCTGGTGCTCGAATCACTGGAGCACGCACAAGCCCGTGGCGCCAACATCCTGGCTGAGCTGGTGGGCTTCGGCGCCACCTCCGACGGCCACGACATGGTCGCGCCTTCGGGTGAAGGCGCGGTGCGCTGCATGCAGCAGGCGCTGCAGAACGTCACCACCCCGGTTGACTACATCAACGCCCACGGCACCTCCACCCCGGTGGGTGACCTGGCTGAGCTCGGCGCCGTGCGCCAGGTGTTCGGTGAGCGCGTGCCTTACATCAGCTCGACCAAGTCGATCACCGGCCACTCGCTGGGTGCCGCTGGCGTGCAGGAAGCGATCTACTCCTTGTTGATGCTGCAGGAAGGCTTTGCCGCCGCCTCGGCCCACATCGAGCAGCTCGACCCGGCTGCTGAAGGCCTGCCCATCCTGCGTGAGCGCCTGGACCAGACCTTGAACACGGTGATGTCGAACAGCTTCGGCTTCGGCGGCACCAACGCCACGCTGGTGTTCTCGCGCTTCAACGGCTGATGGCTGCTGATTGCTGATGGCTGCTTGACGGCAGGCCCATCCGCCAAAAAAAACGGCCTCCATCTGGAGGCCGTTTTGCATGGTGCGCCGCTCAGGGCAGCGAGAGGTAACTGTTCTCGTCGACCTGCGTGCTTTGCTGGCGACCGCCGTTGACGCTGTAGGTCACCACCAGACTCTTGGGGCGGTTGGGGGCCGGGTCGGTGCCGGCCAGGTCGTTGTTGACCTTGGCTGCCAGGCGGCCGCTGTACACGCGCGCCTGCAGCCGGTCGGTCACGTCCACGCTCTGGCGGCCGGTGCCGTACACGGCGCTGATGATGCGCAGGCCGCCGGTGATCGCCGGGTTGCTGCCGCCACCCCAGCCACCACCGCTCCAGCCGGTGAACTGCGCGCCGTCCACGGTGCTGCCTTCGCGGTATTCGAAGGTGCGGTTGCGGCCGTCCGGGCCGCGGGCTTCGATGCGCAGCGTCTTCACCTGGCCGGGGGCCGGGTCAGTGCCGAAGGTGTCGTTGCCCATGCGGAAGCTGCGGTCCTGGCGGGCCAGCTCGCTCAGGCGCGCGGTCACGTCGATGTTCCGGTCGTAGGTGCCGTACTTGGCGCTCTGGATGGTGTACTGGCCAGCATCGCCGCCTTGGCCGTAATGGTTGCCGTTGTTGCCGTTGCTGTGCCCATTGCCGCGCCCATTCCCGTGCCAGCTGTTGCCCTGCTCGTCACCGAAGATCGCGGTATCCACCATGCTGCCTTCGGCATACCGGAAGGTGCGCACCTGGCCGCGCTGGTTGCGCGCGCGGATTTCCAGCGCCTTGGGCTCGCCCGGGTGCGGGTCATTGCCGAACACGCGGTTTTCCAGGCGGAAGTTGCGGTCGCGGCGGGCCATGTCCACCAGCGTGGCTGTCACATCCATGCTGCGGTAGCGGGTGCCGTAGGTGGCCTCGATGATCTGGAATTCACCGTCCAGGTTGCCCTGGCCTTGCCAGCCGCCATTCCATGGGCCCTGGCCCCAGCCGCCACCGCCGCCGCCCCAGGCGGTGAACTGCGCGCCGTCGATCGTCACGCCTTCGCGGTACTCGAAGGTGCGTGGTTGGCCGCCACGGTCGGTGGCATAAATGCGCAGGGTCTTGACCTGGCCGGGCGCCGGGTCGGTGCCGAAGGTGTCGTTGCCCATGCGGAAGCGCTGGTCGGTGCGGGCCAGCTCTTTCAGGCGCTGGGTCACGTCCACGTTGCGATCGGCGGTGCCGTAGCGCGCTTGCTGGATCTGGTAGAGGCCACTGTCGCGGTCATCGCCGGTGAATTCGGCCAGGGCGGCGCCGTGGGCCGCCACCAGCAGCACGCCAACCAGGGCGAGGCGTCGTCGCAGGGCATCGAACAAAGGCATGGTCTCTCTCCTCGTGGATCTTGTTGATCTCGTGATGTTGATGATCACCTAACGGCTGGCTCAGGCCGCCGTTGACGTCCAGCGGGTGAACAGGCCGTGAATGTCGGCGGGCGTGGTGCGGCAGCAGCCACCAATCAAGGTGGCACCGGCAGCCGCCCAGTCGTCGGCCATGTGGGCGAAGGGGCGGGGGTCTGCACCGCCGCGCCACACCTTGGCCTCGGCGTCATACACCTCGCCGGCGTTCGGGTACACCAGCACCGGCTTGGTGGTGCCACGGCGCATCGCGGTGATCAGGCCGGGTAGGTGTTCAGGGGCGGTGCAGTTCACGCCGATGGCGGCCACCGAAGGCAGGCCGTCAAGCTCAGCTGCGATGGCTTCCACCGGGTCGCCTTCGCAGCTGTGGGCGGCGTCGCGGCACGACAGGCTGATCCAGGCGCTGGTGCCCGGAAACTCCGAAGCCAGCAGGCGGGCCACGGCGCGGGCCTCCAGCGCGCAGGGCACGGTTTCCACGGCCAGCAGGTCGGCGCCGGCATTGGCCAGCACCTGCAGGCGCGGCCGGTGGAAGTCTTGCAGCTGCGCTTCGCTCAGGCCGTAGTGGCCGCGGTATTCCGAGCCGTCTGCCAGCACCGCGCCATACGGACCCACCGACGCCGCCACCAGCGGAAAGTGCCGGCCGTCCCGGGCGCCGGGCGTTTGCCAGAACTGGTCGCGCGCTTCACAGGCCAGCTGCACCGACAGGCGCATCAGGTCAGCTGCCTGCTCGGCATTCAGGCCGCGCTGCGCGAAGCCCGAGAAGCTGGCCTGGTAGCTGGCGGTGGTGGCCACGTCGGCGCCGGCCAGGTAGTAATCCACGTGCACCTGGCGGATCAGGTCGGGCTGTTCCATCAGCAGCCGCGCAGACCACAGCGGGTCTTTCAGGTCAGCGCCGCGACGCTCCAGTTCGGTGGCCAGGGCGCCGTCCAGAATCAGCCGGGGCGAGCGCGCCAGCCATGCAGCCAAGGGGTTCGATGTGCTCATGGCCAGATGGTAACGGCGATACTGTCTCTATCCCCAGGTGCAGCATTTGAGCCTGTGCCCGCGTAGGCTAGCCTGCCCATGACCGACTTTTCTTCCATGCACGCAGACACCCCCATCACCCCCGGTTTGCTGGTGCTGCACGGCAACCGTGCCGAAACCCTGGCCGACACGGTGCTGGCGTGGCTGCGCGCGCATCCGCTGGCGCCGCTGGAAGAAGAAGTGATGCTGGTGCAGTCGAACGGCATGGCCGAGTGGCTGAAGATGACCCTGGCGCAGCAGGCCGGCATCTGCGCCGCCGCCCGGGTGGAACTGCCCGCCCGCTTCATGTGGCGCTTCTACCGGCAGGTGCTGGGCCGCGAGCAGGTGCCGCAACATTCGGTGCTCGACAAGACCCCGCTGACCTGGCGCTTGATGCAGTCATTGCCGCAGTGGCAGCAGGCCCCTGGCTGGGAGCCCGTGGCCGGCTTCCTGCAGGGTGGTGACCCCGACCGCCTGCTGCAGTTGTGCCGCCGGCTGGCTGACCTGTTCGACCAGTACCAGGTCTACCGCCCCGACTGGCTGCAAGCCTGGCGTGACGGCCACGACGTGCTGCTCAACCCGGGCCGGCCGGAGTTGCCGGTGCCTGCTGACCAGCGCTGGCAGCCCTTGTTGTGGCGCGCGCTGCTGGCTGAGGTGGAGGCGAAGCAGCTGGAAGCCACCCGCCCGGCCTTGCACCAGCGGGTGCTGGACGTATTGAGCTCGGACGCGCCCACCGCGATGCGCCTGCCGCGCCGCGTGGTGCTGTTCGGCATGACGCACGTGCCCTTGCCCACGCTGCAGGCGCTCACCGCGCTGGGTGAGCGTTGCCAGGTGCTGATGGCCATTCCAAACCCTTGCCGCTTCCACTGGGCCGACATCATGGACGGCCGCGAACTGCTGCGCATGCAGCGCCAACGCCAACCACTGCGCAATGGCCTGCCGCTGGACGCCGTACCACTGTCGCAGATGCATGCCCATGCGCACCCGCTGCTGGCCGCGTGGGGCCGCCAGGGCCGCGATTTTGTGCGGCAGCTCGACGCCTTCGACGACGCCCAGCGCGCCCTGCAGCGCTTCGAGTTGCCCCGGCTGGATCTGTTTGATGAAGACGATGCACACGACGCGCCGCTGCTGACCCGGGTGCAGGCGCGCGTCCGCGACATGCTGCCGTTGGCCGAGCACGCCGAGGCGCCGCTGGCTGACGCCGACTTCTCCATCGTCTTCCACAAGGCCCACAGCGCCATGCGCGAGGTGGAAGTGCTGCACGACCAACTGCTCAGCCTGCTGGCCGAGCGCACGCCGGGCGTGGCCCCGCTGCAGGCCCGCGACGTGGTGGTGATGGTGCCCGACATCGAGCAGATGGCCCCGGCCATTCGCGCCGTGTTTGGCCAGCATGGCCGCGGTGATGCCCGCTACATCCCCTTTGACATCGCCGACCTGAGCAGCCGCCACGCCAGCCCGATGGTCACCGCCCTCGACTGGCTGCTGCGCCTGCCGCAACAGCGCTGCCGCTTCAGTGAGCTGCGGGATTTGCTGGACGTGCCGGCACTCGGCCGCCGCTTCGGCTTGTCGACCGAAGACCTGCCGCAGCTGACCCAGTGGATGGAGGGCGCGGGCTGGCGCTGGGGCCTGCATGAAGAACAACGTGCCACGCTGGGCCTGGGGGCCTGCGGGGCAGTGAACAGCGGCTGGTGGGCCTTGCGTCGCATGCTGCTGGGATACGCCAGTGGCGCTGCTGACCTGGCTGATGCACCTGGCACCACGCCCGACCGCGCCGCCGTGTTTGCCGGCATCGAACCCTATGCCGAAGTGGGCGGCCTGGACGCCGAGCTGGCCGGCTCGATGGCCCAGTTGCTCGACCGCCTGGCGCACTGGTGGGCGGTGCTGTGCACGCCGGCCACGCCGGCCGACTGGGCCACGCGTGGCCGTGCCCTGTTGAAGGATTTGTTCCAGGCCGGCGACGACGCCGAACGCCAGACCCTGGCTGCACTCGACGACGCCCTCGACACCTGGCTGGATGCCTGCGCGCAGGCCGGCTTTGCCGCCGAGCTGCCGGCCACGGTGCTGCGTGAGGCCTGGCTGGACACGCTCGACGAGCCCACGCTGAACCGCCGCTTCCGCGCGGGCGGCGTCACCTTCTGCACGCTGATGCCGATGCGGGCCATTCCCTTCGAGGTGGTGTGCCTGCTGGGCATGAACGATGGCGACTACCCGCGCCGCGCGCCGCGCAGCGACTTCGACCTGATGGGCCAGCCCGGTCAGGCCCGGCCGGGTGACCGCTCACGCCGCGACGACGACCGCCAGCTGATGCTTGAAGCGCTGCTGTCGGCCCGCCGCGCGCTCTACATCAGCTGGACCGGCCGCAATGCCCGCGACAACAGCGAGCAACCGCCCTCTGTGCTGGTGGCGCAGCTGCGTGATTACCTGAGCGCCGCCTGGGGTGAGCCAGCGGTTGAGGCGCGCACCTTCGAGCACCCGCTGCAGCCCTTCAGCCGCCGCTACTTCGAGCCCGGCGCCGTGCAGCGCACCTGGGCACGCGAATGGCGGCAGGCGCATGTGCTGGCCGCTGAGGCCGCGCATGGTGATGGTGGCGAAGCCGGTGCTTTGCCGCCCGTGGATACCGGCGTGCCGCTGAGCCTGCAGCAGCTGACCCGCTTCGTGCAGAACCCGGTGAAGGCGTTTTTCAGGCACCGCTTGGGCGTGGTGTTTGACGACGCTGACGAGGCCACGCTGGACGACGAAGCCTTCGACGTGGTGGGCCTGGACGAGCACCAGCTGGTCGACCAATTGCTGCGTGATGCGCTGCAGGCCCTGCAGCGCCATGGGGCCGCCAGCGCCGTGGGTGCCGCCGGGTTTCAGCCTGCCGAGTGGGTGCAGGCTGGTGTGGCCCGGCTGGACCGCAGTGGCCGGCTGCCGCTGGGAGCGCAGGGTGAACGCACCCGCGCGCAACTGGGCGCTGATCTGGGCCGTATGTTGAATGCCTGGCAGCAGTGGCAGGCGCAGCACGACGAAGCTGCCACGCGCCAGCCCTTGCTGCTGCAGCACGACGGCGTGGTGCTGCAGGATTGGCTGGATGACCTGCGCACCTTGCCCGTGCTGCAAGACGATGCGCCCGAGGCCGATGGCGCCCCGCCCGCGGTGTGGCTGCAGGTGCAGGCCAGCCGCCTGTGCACGCTTCGCCCTGGCAAGCCGCCGGAGGTGCGCTTGCCCAAGCTGGTGGCACCGTGGGTGCGCAGCCTGCTGGCAGCGGCCTGCGGTGTGCCGGTGCACATCGTGCTGATTGGCCGGGACGCGCAATTGACGCTGTCACCCCCTTCGCGGGAGGTGGCCACGCAGGCCGCGCAGGAAATGCTGACCGCCTGGCTGCATGGCCAGCAGCAGCCGCTGCCGGTGGCCCCGGTCACGGCGCTGGCCTGGCTGGAGCGCCACGATCTGGTGGCCGCGGCCACCACCTATGAAGGCGGCTGGCAAAGCCGCGGCGAAGTGGCTGAGCCCTGCCTGGCCCGCCAGTTTCCCGACTTCGAAGCCCTGACGGCCGACCTGTCTTTCGAGGGCTGGGCAGAGAGCCTGTACGGGCCGCTGCTGGCGTGGGCCGGCCAGCATGTGCAGATCGAGCTGCATGCCGATACTTCGGTTGATACCGGCGCCAGCGGACACAGCCTGGACGAGGAGGGCGCATGAGCCAGCCGCTGCAAGCACTGACCTTCCCCCTGTGGGGCAGCCGGCTGATTGAAGCCAGCGCCGGCACCGGCAAGACCTGGACGATTGCCGCGCTGTACCTGCGGCTGGTGCTGGGCCACGGCGGCGAGCAGGCCCACCCCACGCCGTTGCGCCCCGATCAGATCCTGGTGATGACATTCACCCGCGCCGCGACGCGCGAGCTGTCAGACCGCATCCGCGACCGCCTGCTGCAAGGCGCCAAGGCCTTCCGCGGTGAGCTGCCGGTCGATGAGCTCGACCCCTTCCTGCGCGACCTGCTGGCCGCCTATGCCGACCCACTGGAGCGCGAGCAGGCCGCCTGGCGCCTGGCCATGGCCGCCGAGGGCATGGACGACGCAGCGGTGCACACCATCGACGCCTGGTGCCAGCGCATGCTGCGCGAACACGCCTTCGATAGCGGCTGCCTGTTTGATGAAACCTTGCTGGCTGACGAGCAGGCCCTGCTGCTCGAAGCGGTGCAAGACTACTGGCGCCAGCAGTGCTACCCGCTGGCGGCTGAACAACTGCCGTGGGTCGACAAGGCCTGGCGCAACCTCGACGGGCTGATGCGCGATGTGCGCAGCCTCATCCAGCAGCCCCTGCCCGAGGGCGCAGGCCACGGCAGCCTGGCGGCCTGCATCGAGCGCGCCGTTGCTGAGCGCAGCGAGACCCTGCTGCAGCTGCAAAGCGGATGGGACGCGCGGGCTCAGTCGATGCGCCAGTGGCTGACTGATCAACTGGCCGACAAGAAGAGCGGCTGGAACGGCCGCAAGCTGCAGGCGCGGTACTTCGATGCGTGGCTGGACACGCTGGCCTCTTTTGGCCGCGGTGAGCTGGGCGAGGCGATGCCGGAGTTCTCGACCGGCCGCACCCGCCTGACGCCTGCAGGCCTGATGGACGCACGCAAGGACGACGCGCCCGCCGTGAACCTGCCGCCCGAGTTCGCGCAGTTCGACGCGCTGGTGAAAGCGCTGGACCAGCTGACGGATGTGAGCGTGGCCCTGCGCCTGCACGCCGTCGCCCGCGTGAATGAGCGGCTGGCGCTGCTCAAGCGGCAGGACGGCAGCTTCGGCTTTGCCGACATGCTGCACCGCCTGGACACTGCGCTGCAAGGCCCGCAGGGTGAGCGCCTGCGCCAGCGCATCGTGCAGCAGACTCCGGTGGCGCTGGTTGATGAATTCCAGGACACCTCGGCGCTGCAGTTCCGCCTGTTTGATGCGCTCTACCGCACCGCCGACAACGCCGCCAGCACCACCTTGCTGCTGATCGGTGACCCGAAACAATCGATCTACCGCTTCCGCGGCGCTGACATCGACAGCTACCTGAAAGCCCGCCGCGCCACCGAGGGCCGCCACTACGTCCTGAGCGTGAACTACCGCTCTACCGGCCCGTTGGTTGATGCGGTTAACACCGTGTTCCTGCGCGCCGAACAGCGCACGCGGGACGAGGCCACGGGTGATGACCCCGACGGCGCCTTTCTCTTCCGCCAGCCCGACGGCCAGAATCCGCTGCCCTTTGTGCCCGTCGGCGCACAGGGTCGCAAGGAGCAGTTCATTTGCAGCACTGGCCCGGTGCCACCGATGAGCGTGGTGTGGGACGACCAGCTGTGCAGCGCGCAGGTGCACCTGCAGCGTTACGCCTGGCGCTGTGCCGAGCAGATCGTGGATTGGCTGAACGACCCGGCCTGCGGCTTCGAACGTGATGGCGACCTGGTGCGCTTGAGGCCGGCGGACATCGCCGTGCTGGTGCGAAGTGGCCGTGAAGCCCGTGCCGTGCGGCGCGCACTGCGGGAGCGCGGTGTGGCGTCGGTGTATCTGTCTGACCGCGACTCCGTGCTCGCCAGCCCCGAGGCGGCTGACTTGCTGCGCTGGCTGCGCGCCGTGGCACAGCCCACCGATGTGCGCCTGGTGCGCGCCGCGCTGGCCACCCGCACCGTGGGCCTGAGCCTGAGCGAGCTGGCCACCCTGGCCCACGACGACGAAGCCTTTGATGCGCGCTGCGAACAGCTGCGGCAACTGCACCAGGTCTGGCAGACGCAAGGCGTGCTGACGCTGCTGCGCCAGACCCTGCACCTGCTCGATCTGCCCGCAGCCTGGCTGCAGCAGCTGGATGGTGAACGCCGCCTGACCAACGTGCTGCACCTGGCCGAATTGCTGCAGCAGGCCAGCACCACGCTGGACGGCGAGCAGGCGCTGATCCGCTGGCTGGCCGAAGAGGTGCAGGCCGCGGCGGAAGGGGCCGGCGCCAGCGGCGACGAGCAGATCGTGCGGCTGGAAAGTGACGCCGATCTTGTCAAGGTCATCACCGTGCACAAGAGCAAGGGCCTGGAATATCCGGTGGTCTGCATGCCCTTTGCCGGCACCTTCCGGCTGGACGACCGACGCAACACGCCGTTCGTGCTGCGCACCACCGATGACGGTGAGCGCCACCTGGATCTGCAGCGCGGCAAGGACGCCATGGCCGAGGCCCGCGTGGACAGCCTGCGTGAAGACCTGCGCCTGTTCTACGTGGCCCTCACCCGGGCCCGCCATGCGCTGTGGCTGGGCCTGGGCGCGCTGGCGGCCCGCAATGGCAAAACCCCGGTCAACCACGAGAGTGCCGCGGGGCTGCTCATCAGCGGGCCTGAGCCGGCGTCGGCGGAGGCCCTGACGGCCGCGCTCGACAGCCTTGCGGTGGCCAACCCCGGCATCCGCGTGCAGGCTGCTGAAGGCCACCGGCGCTTCACGAAGCTGGCCTCACGCGCCGAGCCGCCAGCCTTGCTGCCCGCGCCGGTGTTTGATGCGCCCTTCGACAAGCGCTGGACGATCGCCAGCTTCTCGTCGCTGGTGCGGGCCATCGGCAACAGCCCGGCGGCCACCGGGCCGGCCATGGTGCCGCGACCGGCCGATGACGAGCCGGGTTCTGAAGTGGCCACTGAAGTGGGTGTGCCCGCCACGCTGGCGGCCCGGAGAGAAGCGGCACCCGTGTGGCACCGCTTCGAGCGTGGCGCCGTGGCCGGCAACTTCCTGCATGACCAGCTGGAGTGGCTGGCCGGTGAGCGCTTCAATCTGCAAGACGACGCCGCCTTGGCCGAGCGCCTGCGCCGGCGCTGCGAACGCCATGGCCGTGGCGAGCAGGCCGCCGATGTGCTGGCCTGGTTGCGCGCGGTGGAGACAACCACCTTGCCCGGCCCCGGCGCTGCCCTGAACCAGCTGAGTTACGTGCTGCCCGAGATGGAGTTCTGGCTGCCCGCGCAGCGCTTGCCCGCGGCCGAGGTGGACGCGCTGTGCACGCAGCACCTGTGGCCGGGCCGGGCTCGGCCCGCGCTGCCTGCACGTGACTTGCACGGCATGCTGATGGGCTTTGCCGACCTGGTGTTTGAGCATGAGGGCCGTTACTGGGTGCTCGACTACAAGAGCAACCAGCTCGGGCCTGATGGCGCGGCCTACACCGCCGACGCGCTGGCCGACGCGATGGTGAGCCACCGCTACGACGTGCAGGCGGCGCTGTATCTGCTGGCGTTGCACCGCTTGCTGCAATCGCGGCTGGGCGAGGCTTACGTGCCGTCGCAGCACCTCGGCGGCGCGGTGTATCTCTTTCTGCGCGGCATTGACGGCCCGGAGCAGGGCGCGATCACGCTGCAGCCGCCGATGGACTTGCTGGCCAGCCTGGACGAGCTGCTGCAACACGCCCCGACCCAGCCTGAGGAGGCCGCATGAGCCGCCAGCGCCGCACACCGGATTTGATGACCCCTGATCTGTTTGCACAGCCTGAGCTGGGTGAGGTGCCGGAAGAACCGGAGAACCACGACGCACTAGGGGCGGCCGATATCACCGCACCGACCGAGGCAGCCCCCATGCCACCCCAAGCTGCAGCCCAAACGGCACCTCACACCACGCTGCAGCAACTGCAAGCCTGGCGCGATGCCGGCTGGCTGCGCCGTCTGGACGTGGCGCTGGCCGGCTTCGTGCAGACGCTGGACCCGGCCGCCAGCCCGGCCCTGTTGCTGAGCACCGCCTGGCTGGCCCATATGGAAGGGCGCGGCCACACCTGCCTGCCGCTGGCACCGCTGGTGCAGGCACCGAACGAGGTGCTGGGCTGGCCGGCTGCGGCGCTGCCGGAGTTGCAGGCCAGCGTGCAAGCGGTGGCGGTTGATTCCGCGGAGGTGTCCCGCTGGTGCGATGCGTTGCGCGCCAGCCCGGTCGTCCGCAACCCAGCCCACCAGCCGGATCTGGGCCAGCCGCTGGTGCTGATCGACGACGGCGAGCAGCCGCGCCTCTACCTGCGCCGCTACTGGAACCACGAACAGCTGGTGGCCGCCCAGGTGCGGGCGCGCTGCCTGTTGCCCACGGGCGAGACATCGAGCGTCGACACAAGCGTGGACGAGCCGCTCATTCGCCGCTGGCTGGATCGCCTGTTCCCGGCGCCTGCCGCTGCAAACCCCGACAGCAGCACCGCAGCCCCGCCCGATTGGCAGAAGCTCGCCTGCGCGGTGGCCATGCGCGGCCGGCTCAGCGTCATCACTGGTGGCCCGGGCACCGGCAAAACCTACACCGCGGCCCGCCTGCTGGCCTTGCTGCTCGCCACGTCGCCAGACCCCGAGCGCTTGCGCGTGGCCCTGGCTGCGCCCACCGGCAAGGCGGCGGCGCGCCTGAAGCAGGCGATCGACACGTCCCTGATCGAGCTGCAATCGAAGCTGGGGCAGGGCGATGACGCAGCGCCTGATCTGGGTGAGTTCACCCGCCGCATGGGACCGGCCACCACCCTGCACGCGCTGCTGGGTGCGCGACCCGATACCCGCGCGATGCGCCACCATGCCGGCGCGCCACTGGATGTGGACGTGCTGATCGTCGACGAAGCGTCGATGGTGCACCTGGAAATGATGGCGGCGCTGCTGGACGCCTTGCCGCCCGGCGCCCGGCTCATCCTGCTGGGTGACAAGGACCAGCTGGCGTCGGTGGAGGCGGGCGCGGTGCTGGGTGATCTGTGCCGCGACGCCGAAGCCGGTGGCTGGAGCGCACAAACCGCGCGCTATGCGCTGGCCACGGCCGGCGTGGTGCTGCCAGCGGCCATGCTGGCGGCGGGTGCTGCGTCACCGCTGGCGCAGCAAACGGTGATGCTGCGCGAAAGCCGCCGCTTCGCCGGGCCGATTGGTCAGCTGGCGCTGGCCGTGAACCGGGGTGATGCGGAGACGGCGCATCGCTGCCTGCATTCGGGCAGCACTGGGGGTGACAGGCCGGTGATGGCCCATGAGCCCGCCAAGCTGGAAACGCTGCAGGCGCTGGCCCTGCACGGCCGCCCCGGTGCCGAGGGCGGTTATGCCACCTACCTGAACCGCGTCAAGGCGCGCCCGCCGGTGGGCGATGTGGCGGCCCACCAGGCGTGGGTGGTGCAGGTGCTCAAGGCGTTCGACACCTTCCGCATCCTGTGCGCGGTGCGTGAGGGCGATTGGGGCGCTGCCGGCGTGAACCGCAGCGTGGTGCGCACGCTGGCCGCCGCCGGGCTGCTGTCGCCCAGTGGCGAGTGGTATGCCGGTCGCCCGGTGATGGTGACGCGCAACGATGCGGCGCTGGGCGTGTCCAACGGCGACATCGGCATCGCCTTGCCGTCGGCCGCGGCCGGTGGGGGCTTGCGGGTGTGGTTCCTCGATGGCGAGGTGCCGCGCTCGGTGGGCGTGAGCCGCCTGGCCCATGTGGACACTGCCTTCGCGATGACGGTGCACAAGAGCCAGGGCTCGGAGTTTGCGCACACGGTGATGGTGTTGCCGGAGCAGGCGGGCCAGGTGCTGAGCCGCGAGCTGGTCTACACCGGCATCACGCGGGCGCGCACGGCGTTCACGCTGGTCAGTGCGCGGGCCGGGGCGCTGTCGGCGGCCATGTCGCAGCCCACGCGGCGCGCCAGCGGCCTGGGCGCCAGCCTGCGCGGCGCTGCCGGCGACGCGGCCTGAACAAGGCGACACTCACGCATGCGTTTCGATTTCCTGATCTTTGACCAAAGCGACGACACCGACGGCCACGGCAGCTTTGATGCCATGGCCTCGTGCACCCCGGCGCAATTGCCCAAGCTGGAGGCCGAGCTGGCCCGCGTGCTGGCCTGGGCCCACGCCGAGTTCCCGCACAGCCGCGGCCCGCTGGACGAGGGCCACGACTGGGACTTCGACCTGCGCGGCACGCTCGAGCGCAGCCTCGACGAGCAGCTGCAGTTCGATACCCGCAGCGGCGGCTTCAGCCGTGCGCCCGGCGGCCGCGAGATATGCCGCCACACCGTGAGCCTGGCGCTCAGCGGCAGCGCGGCTTTCTGCGAAGCCTTCCGCGCCGCATTCGATCTGGGTGTGGGCGACGATGACTGACGCCGCCCGCCCATCCCACCCCTTTTTGAGTGACACCATGACCATCGCCTCCCTGAAAGACGACACCGACCTGCCGCCGCTGCCCGCCACCCCGCTGGGCCGCTACCGCCACTACAAGGGTGGTGAGTACGAGGTGATCGGTGTGGCGCGCCACAGCGAGACGCACGAGCCGCTGGTGGTGTACCGCCCGCTCTACAACACCACCGGCTGGTGGGTGCGGCCGCACGGCATGTTTTTCGAAACCATCGAGCTGGATGGTCAGCAGCTGCCCCGCTTCGCTCCGATCCCGTGATTTGAAGAATTTCAGCGAAAAAGACGCGCCACTTGCCAAACATCGAATTTATTTGCTATAGTCATGGTCTTCGCTGAGACGAACACCTAGCCCAGGTGGCGGAATTGGTAGACGCACTAGTTTCAGGTACTAGCGGGTAACTCCGTGGAGGTTCGAGTCCTCTCCTGGGCACCAACAAAAAGGCCAGCATGAAAGTGCTGGCCTTTTTCATTGGTCAACAACCTCGACCAACACTGGTTGTTCGAATTCAGCGAAGCAGTCATTGGGGAGTAGCCACCCTGAGCAGGCCAGCAGGCCTGCGCAGGGGCTCGCGTCAACACACTTGACCCACATCGGTCATGGCGCGTGCATGCAGAACGTTTCGCCCACGGCGCACCGTTTTGCCCAGGCAAGACCTTTGACCCCGCAGTGTCCGGTGGGCCGGACTATGCTGCGTGGTCATTGGTGCGTGCTTGTCCGGCCCTGGAGTCCTCAAATGGAAGCTTTCCTCGTCTCGACTGGCATCGTCGCCCTGGGTGAAATGGGTGACAAGACCCAACTGCTGGCGTTGCTGCTGGCCGCCAAGTTCCGGCGCCCCATCCCCATCATCCTCGGCATCCTGGTGGCCACACTGGTCAACCACGCGTGCGCCGGCCTGGTCGGCGACTGGATCGCCCGCGCCCTCGGGCCTGACGTGCTGCGCTGGGTGATCGGCGTGTCCTTCCTGCTCATGGCCGGCTGGATGCTGATCCCCGACAAGATCGACGACGACACCGAAGGCGGCAGCCAGCGCTTTGGCGTGTTCGGCACCACGGTGATCGCGTTTTTCCTCGCCGAGATGGGCGACAAGACGCAGATCGCCACCGTGGCCCTGGCCGCCCGCTACACCGACCTGCTGGCCGTGGTGGCCGGCACCACCTTCGGCATGATGCTGGCCAACGTGCCGGCCGTGCTGCTGGGTGATGTGGTGGCCCGCAAGGTGAAGATGCAGCTGGTGCATGCCGTGGCTGCCGCCATCTTCGCGGTGCTGGGTGTGCTGACGCTGTTCAACGTCGGCCGCCTCTTCTGACGCCTTGCCAGGCAGGGCGGTGCATGCGGCACCGCCTCTCCTTCTGTGCCCCTGCCTTGTCTGGATTGCATCAAGCCTGATACACAGCGGCTGGATGTGTCTGTTCATGTCTGCGCGTGGCGGTGCATGTCCGGTCTGTCTCAGGCTTGATGCATCAATGCGTGTTCTGCTGCGCACGCTGGGTGGCTCATGCCGTGATGCTGCCCCGGGCTGCCTGCCTACGATTCGCTCACCAACTTTCTTCATGAAGGAGTGCAGCGATGACCTCGATTTCCGGATACGCCGCGTCTGACGCGGTCAGCAGGGCCCGGCCGCGGCCCAGCACCTACGACCTCAATGCCCGCGAGTTTGGCGCGGTGGTGGCCACGGCCATCGGGGCCGCTGATGCGCTGGGCAAGACCAGCAGCGCCACCTGGAAGTTCAGCGAAGACAGCCTGAAGAAGCTCGCCGATGCGGGTGAATCGGCCGTCGATGCCACCACCGGGGCCTGGGACGACTTGGCTGATGGCGTGGACAGCGTGCTGAATGCCGTGGGCGAGGGCCTGAGCGATGCGCTCGACACGGTCGAAGACCTCGCCAGCGACAGCGCTGACGCCTTGTCCAGCGCTGCTGGAACGGTGGGCGATGCCTTGTCGAGCGCTGCGGGAGCTGTGTCGGATGGCGTGGGTGCCGTGACTGACAGCGTGGGTGAGTTTGCGGCGGATGTCGGCAGCTTGTTGGCTTTGGGCCTGGGCAGCGGCGGCCCGTCGCTCAGTGAGCAGGTGTGAGCCATGAGCCGCCCGACCCTGCCAGCGACCGCCATGTCGCCTTCAATGTCAGCCCGGCGCCCGGTGCAGCCGCCGCAGCGTGGTGCGCAACGCCGTTCGCCGCGGATCAACCTGGCCGGCTGGATCAACCAGGTGCTGGATCTGTACGGTGTTCACCCCGTGGCCATGCCGGCGTGCGTGCCCTTGCAGGTGCCGCTGCGTGAACGCCGCCGCCTGAGCCGTGACTGGTCGGGGGTGAGTGCAGCGCATCTCGCGGCCTGTCTGGCATCGGCGCGCTTGCAGCCGGCGCAGCACGGTGAGCCCGGTGGCCTTGAGTTGGCCCTGGCGCCCGGCGGCCACCGCCGCGTGCGCCCGGCCCGCCGCTGAAAGGACGCCATCATGAAACAGCCCCTGTGCAGCGCACTTGGCCGCTGCCTGATGCTGCTGCCGCTGGGCAGCTTGGCCGGCCTGGGTGGGTGCAGCGTGTTCAGCCCGGTGCCCTTGTGGGAGCTGGCCAAGGCCGGTGGTTCCCTGGCAAGTTCGGCGCTGTCAGCAGCGCAGCCGTCCACCGCGGTGAACACGGTGCGCCACCCTCACGCCCTGCCGCGGCAGGTGTGCATCGAATTCAACCGCGACAGCCAATCGGCGGATCTGGTGCCCGCGCTGCAGGCAGAGTTGTTTTCGCGCGGCGTGCCCAGCCGGGTTTATGACGTCGGCAGCGTGGTGCCTGATTGCACCCATTGGCTGCGCTACCAGGCCCGCATCGACTGGGGCGTGCCGCCACTCGGCAACAGCTACCGGCCTTTCCTTGAAAGCGCCACGCTGGCACTGAGCGACCCCCAGGGCCGTCTGCTGGCCACCAGCAGCTTCCAGCTGGAGGGCTTGTTCAGCATGGGCCGCTGGGCCGACAGCCGCGCCAAGTTGCAGCCGGCGGTGCAGGCCCTGCTGGGCCTCTCCGATGATCGTTTCTCGTTCTTCCGTTCCGGGGAGGCTCTGCCATGACCCACCCACCACGCGCGCCCTTGCCGATGGTCTTGCCTGCCTTGGTGCTGGCCCTTGCACTCGCCGGATGCGCCAGCACCGTTCCGCCGGTGGCCGGCCCGCCGTTCAGCGTGCAGCCCAATCCGCCGCCGATGTATGTGGAGCGCATGCCCACCGGCGCCATTTTTCAGCCCGGCATGAACACCGTGTCGCTGTTCAGCCAGCAGCGCCGGCCGCGGCAGGTGGGTGATGTGCTGAAGGTCAACATCACCGAGAAGCTCGACATCGGGCGCAAGGTCAGCACCGACATCCAGCGCAAGAACGCGGCGGCCACCAAGGGGCCGGGCAGCCCCAACACGAGCGGTTTGCTGGGCCGCTTGATGAACATGGACGCCAAGGCCTCGGGCAGCGACAGCTTCGAGGGCTCGGGCAACACCGACAGCGTCAGCCACTTCACCGGTCAGATCACGGCGTCGGTCATCAATGTGCTGGCCAATGGCCACCTCGTGGTGGCGGGGGAACGCAGCATCACCTTGAACGGGAGCATCAGCAACCTGCGCTTCGCCGGCGTGGTGGACCCGCAAGATGTGCAGGCCGGCAATATCGTCGCCTCCACCGACGTGGTGAATGCGCGCTTCGAGGTGGGCGGGGAGGGCGATGTGCAGGACGCCGCCTCACGCAACTGGGTGCAGCGGCTCACCACGCGCTATCTGACGGTGTGGTGAGGTGGCGACGACAGCGCCTTTGTATCGACTGCTACACAGCCCAGCAACGTGGGGCTTACATGCCGTTCATAGCATCGGGTGCATGTTCATTGTTCGATACACGTCGCTCTGGCGGCCCTGCACGCCATGACGACACGCCCGCAATTGCTGGTGGTGGATGACGACGACACCATCCTCGACCTGCTGTGCGACTACCTCGCACGTTTTGGCCTGGTGGCGCACCGGGCTGGCAATGGCGCGCAGATGTGGGCCCAGCTGGAGGCCCGGCCCATCGACCTGGTGCTGCTGGACCTGATGCTGCCCGGCACCGATGGCCTGACGCTGGCGCGTCAGCTGCATGCCAGCAGCACCATGCCCTTCATCATTCTCACCGCCCGCGGTGATGCCGCTGACCGCGTGGTGGGCCTGGAGCTGGGCGCCGACGACTACATCAGCAAACCCTTCGAGCCGCGTGAGCTGGTGGCGCGGGTGCAGGCCGTGCTGCGCCGCAGTGCAACCGAGCGTCCGGCGGCAGCCCCTGCCCCGACAGCCCGTGTGGCGGCGAAGTCTGAATCGGTGGCGTTCGAGGGCTGGCAGCTGCACCGCGAAGCGCGCCTGTTGACATCGCCCAGCGGGCGGCAGATGCCGCTGTCCAGCGCGGAATACCAGTTGCTCACGAGCTTTCTGCGTCGGCCACGCCAGCTGGTCAGCCGCAGCGAGTTGCAGAGCGACGCGTCGGGCCGCGAATTGAAGCTGGCCAGCCGCAGCGTGGACTTGCTGGTGTCGCGCCTGCGGCAGAAGCTGTCCACCGGGCCGGACACGCCGTCGCTGATCCGCACCGTGCGCGGCGTGGGCTACCTGTTTGATGCCCAGCCGCAAGAGGTGCCGGGTGGTTGAGACGGCGCTCTCCAGGTGGTGGCCGCGCACCTTGTTCGGCCGCTTGCTGTTGCTGCTGCTGACCTTCGTGTTCCTCAGCCATTGGCTGGTGCTGACGCTGATCTTTGGCCAGAACCCTGCGCAGCCGCCACCGCCGCCGCCTGTGCCCGGCCTGGCGATTTTGCAGACCCACCCGCCGCTGTGGCAGCTGGGCTCTGATTTGCTGTTGCGGCTGTCTGCCCTGGTGCTGGCGGCCTGGATTGCCGCGCGCTGGCTGAGCCGGCCGATGCAGCGCCTGGCCGACACGGCTGAGTCGCTGGCCCAGGCCCTGCCGGACCTGCACATCGGCAGCCCGCGCATGGCCTTGCCGGTGGAAGGCCCGCGTGAATGCCGCGAGGCCGCGCGGGCCTTGAATGGTTTGCTGGCGCGCATTCACCAGCAACTCGACGAGCGTGATCGCTTCATCGCGTCGGTGTCGCATGATTTGCGCACGCCGCTGACGCGCCTGCGCCTGCGGGCTGAGGCCACCGACCTCGAAACCCAGCGGGTTGGCCTGTGCCGCGACGTGGAGGACATGAACGACACCCTCACGGTGACGCTGGACTATCTGCTGGGTGATTCCGCCGCCGAGGCTTTCACGGCGGTGCCCGTGTGCGTGCTGGTGCAAGGGGTGGTTGAGCGCTGGCGCCAGCAAGGGCGCGGCGTGACGCTGCACCTGCATGCCGACGCCGTGCTGGCCGACCATGCAGCCCCGCTGCCCGTGCGCCGCCTGGCCTTGCAGCGCTGCATCGACAACCTGGTGGGCAACGCCCTGCGTTATGCGGGTGATGCCCACCTTGAGCTGCAACTGGTGGAGGGCGCCCTGCGCCTGACGGTGCGGGACCACGGCCCCGGCATGCCTGAGGCGGCATTGACCCTGGCCTTGCAGCCCTACTACCGGGTGGAGGGGTCTCGCAACCGGCACTCCGGTGGCCATGGCCTGGGCCTGGCGATTGCGGCCGACATTGCGCGGCAGCATGGTGGGCAGTTGCAGCTGGCCAACGCGCCGGGCGGCGGGCTGGTGGCGCAGATCGACCTGCCGCGGCCCCCGCTCTAGGCGATCAGCGGGCCCGCTTCTTGATGGCCGGGGCGGCCAATGCGGCCACGCTGCCGGTGGCCATCAGCACGCAGGCCTCCACCGCGTCCTCGCGGCTCAAGGCATAGCCGCTGGCCACCCACCAGCGCGCGGCATACACGGCCGCACCGGTCAGCGCGCGGCCCAGCAATTCGAGCTGCGCGGCGCTCAGCGTGCCAGCCTGGTTGGCGGCCACCAGCGGGGCGGTGGTCAGCCGGGTGAACTCGCCCATCGCGGCTTCGTACTCGGCGTCCACGGTGGCGCTCAGGCCCAGCACTTCCACCAGTACCACGCGGGCGGCGCGGGGGTCGCGCACCACGTCAAACCACACGCCATAGGCCAGCCGCGCCACCTGGGTCAGGCCTTCTGGCGCCACGTCAGGGCGCTCGGGCAACACCTGCTGCAAACCCAGGCGCAACGCGTCCATCAACTGGCGGTAAACAGCGAGCAGCAACGCTTCCAGGCTGTCGAACGATTCGTAGAAGTAGCGGTCCGTCAGGCCCGCTTCCTGGCAGATACCGCGCACCGTGGCACCGCGAAAGCCTTGTGTGCCGAACAGGTTCAAGCCCGCCTCGATGAAGCGTGCCCGGCGTGCGGCCACCCGTTCGGCCGGGGGCAAGCCGCCGTAGGGGCGGCCTGCGCTGACAGTGCTTTCCATGGGTTCGGGCATCCCCGCATTGGACATCAAACCCAGGCTCGCTAATATCTGACGATCGTTGTCGTCAAATTTGCTGCACTGCCAGGTGGACGGTCTACATCGCGGTGCCTCACCGGAGTTCCTCATGTCGTCCTCGTCCACGTCTGCTGCTTCTTCCGCCCCTTGGGCCTTGCGCGGCGGCGTGGCGGTGATCACCGGTGCGGCCGGCGGCATTGGCGCAGCCCTGGCGCGGGCACTGGCCGCCGAGGGCATGCACCTGGCGCTGGTTGACCGGAACGCCGACAGCCTGGCCACCGTGGCCGCCGACGCCCGCGCATCGGGCGTGACCGTCTCCACCCATGTGCTGGACGTGCAGGACGTGGCCGGCTGCGCCGCCTTGCCCGCTGCAGTGCTGGCCGCGCATGGCCGCGTCACCGTGCTGGTGAACAACGCCGGCGTGGCGCTGGGCGGGCGCTTTGATCAGGTCAGCGCCGCTGATTTCGACTGGCTGATGGACATCAATTTCCAGGCGCCGGTGCGGCTCACCCGGGCCTTCTTGCCTCGGCTGTCGCAACAACCCGCGGCCCTGCTGGTGCAGGTGTCGAGCATCTTTGGCATCGTGGCGCCACCGGGCCAGACGGCGTACTGCGCCAGCAAGTTCGCGCTGCGCGGGTTTTCTGAATCGCTGCGCCACGAACTGGCCGAGGCTGGCTCCGGCGTGCGGGTGACGCTGGTGCACCCGGGCGGTGTGCGCACCGGCATTGCCGCACAGGCCCGCGTGCCCGACGGCGCGCCGCCCGACGAAGTGGCGCGTGAGCAGGCGGCCTGGAACCGCCTGCTGGTGCTGACGCCCGAAGCCGCCGCACGGCGCATCGTGCAGGGCATGCGGGTGCGTGAGCCGCGTGTGCTGGTGGGCCGTGACGCCGAGCAGGCCACCTGGGTGCAGCGCATCTTCCCGGTGCGCTACTGGGCCTTGATGGCCCGCGACATCGCCCGCCGTGTGGGCCGTGCGGCCTGACACGTCTTCATGCTTTACTTCCCTCTCCCGTTGACCCGGAGCGCTCCATGACCGTCAGTTGGCAAGCCCGCATCGCAACCTGGTACGTGCGCAACCGTGTCAAACCGGTGCTGGGCGACATGAGCGATCTGCGCCGCGTGCGCAAGGTCATGAACGCGGCCATGCCGGGGCCTGGTGGCACCCGCATCACCCCCGGTGTGGTGGGCGGCGTGCCGGGCGAGTGGGTAGAGGCCAAGGCCGATGCGGGCAAGGCGCCGTCGGCTGCCCCGCTGACGATCCTCTACATCCATGGCGGCGGTTTTGTGGGCTGCTCACCCACCACGCACCGGCCGCTGACGGGTGCGCTGGCGCTGCAAGGCGCGCGGGTGTTTGTGCCTGATTACCGGCTGGCGCCCGAGCATCCGTTCCCGGCGGCGCCTGATGACGTGATGGCCGCCTGGCTGGCGCTGCATGCCCAGCATGTGGCGGCAGGCTCACCCGGCCGCATCGCGGTGGGCGGTGACAGCGCCGGCGGCAACCTGGCCGTGTCCCTGATGGTGAGCCTGCGCGATACCGGCGGCCCGCTGCCCGATGCAGCCATGCTGTTTTCGCCGGGCACCGATTTGACCGGCGGCAGTGAATCGCTGGTCACCAACAGTGACTCCGACGCACTGTTCCGCGGCGAATACCTGGTGCACCTGCGTGACCAGTACCTGCAGGGCGCCGACATGAACGACCCGCGCGCCTCGCCCTTGCTGGCGTCGATGCACGGCTTGCCGCCGATGGTGATTCATGTGGCCCGCGACGAAGTGCTGCGCGACGACGGCATTCGCCTGGCCCACAAGGCCCGCGCTGCCGGCGTGGCCGTGGAGTTGCAGGTGTGGTCCGGCGTGTCGCATGTGTGGCAGCTGGTGTGGCGCTTGCCCGAAGCCCGGCGATCAGTGCAGCAGGCCGTGCGCTTCGTGCGTGAGTGCGCGGCGCGTGGCGAGCCCGAATGCCACGACGTCATCGTGGTGGGCGCGGGCCTGTCGGGCATCGGCGCGGCCTGGCACCTGCAGCAGCATTGCCCTGAGCAGCGTGTGCTCATCCTGGAAGGTCGCGCGGCCAGCGGCGGCACCTGGGACTTGTTCCGCTACCCCGGTGTGCGCTCTGACTCCGACATGTACACGCTGGGCTACCGCTTCCAGCCGTGGACCCAGGGCAAGGCGATTGCCGACGGTCCGGCCATCCTCGACTACATCCGCAGCACCGCCCGCGAACACGGCATCGAAGAGCGCATCCGTTACCAGCAACGGGTGGTGGCGGCCGACTGGTCAAGCACCGACGCGCGCTGGACCGTGATGGTGCAGCAGGGCGAGGGCGGGCCGGTGGTGCAGCAGCGCTGCCGCTTCCTCTACATGTGCGCCGGCTATTACCGCTACGACCGTGGCTACCAGCCTGACTATGCCGGCCTGAGCCAGTTCCAGGGTCAGGTGGTGCACCCGCAGCATTGGCCCGAAGGCCTGCAGGTGCAGGGCCGCCGCGTGGTGGTGATTGGCAGTGGCGCCACGGCGGTGACGCTGGTGCCGGCGCTGGCCAAAGCCGGTGCGCAGGTGACGATGCTGCAACGCTCGCCGACCTGGATCGCCTCGCTGCCAGCCCGTGACGCCATCGCCGATGCCTTGCGCCGCTGGCTGCCGGGCCGCCTGGCCTACGCGCTGACGCGCTGGAAAAACGTGCTGCTCGGCCAGGCCCTGTACGGCCTGGCGCGCAGCCGGCCGGCGGCATTCGGCGGGCACCTGCTCAAGCAGATTCGCCGTGCGCTGCCAGGGGTGGACGTGGACCGCCACTTCACGCCCAGCTACCGCCCCTGGGACCAGCGCCTGTGCCTGGTGCCCGACGGTGATTTGTTCACCGCGCTGCGCAGCGGCGGGGCCAGCGTGGTGACCGACCAGATCGAGACCTTCACGCCGGGCGGCCTGCGGCTGCGCTCGGGCCAGGAGTTGCCTGCCGACATCGTGGTGAGCGCGACCGGGCTGGAGCTGCAGCTGCTGGGCGGAGCCAAGTTGAGCCTGGACGGTGTGCCGGTCGATTTGTCGAAGACGCTGGGCTACAAGGGCATGATGTTCAGCGACCTGCCGAACGTGGCGGCCACCTTCGGCTACACCAATGCCTCGTGGACGCTGAAGGCCGACCTGACCGCAGAGTATGTGTGCCGCGTGCTGAACCTGATGCAGCGCCGAGGCTGGCAGCGCGTGACGCCGCGCCGCACCGACCCCGACATCGGCGAGATGCCGTCGATTGATTTCAGCTCAGGTTATGTGCAGCGTGCGCTGGCACACCTGCCCAAGCAGGGCCTGCGCGCACCGTGGCGGCTGTACCAGAACTACCTGCGCGACTTGTTGACACTGCGTCATGGTCGCATCGAGGACGGCACGCTCGAATTCGACTGAGCATTAAGCTGGCGGCCGTGACATCGCTTCAGGTCCCCGGCAGGGGGCGCGCAGCCAGGAACGTTCATGACCAGCCCCGAACACACGCCACGAGATCGCACGCAGCAGCAGTTGCCGCCGAATCCGCCATCACCTCGGCGCAAGCTGACCGGCCGTTGGCGGCACCTCAACCCGGCGGCGCTGGCGCTGGCCGTGGCCCTCGGTGGCTGTGCGGGCGTGCTGGCCCCAACCTTCCCGACGGGCAGCACGGTGGGGCAGATTCTTCAGCAGCGTGGCGCACCCACCGGTGAGTGGCCTTTGCCGGATGGCGGGCGGCAACTGGAATACGCCACCGGCCCGTTCGGCAACACCACCTGGATGTATCAACTGGATGCCGAGGGCCGATTGCGTTCGAGCGAACAGGTGCTGACCGAGGCGAACTTCTACCGCATCACCGCCGGCATGACAGGCGAGGATGTGCGCCGCCAGATCGGCCGGCCCAGCACCACCTTCCAGGTGGCACGGCCGCCGCAGGTGGTCTGGGCCTATCGCTACAACGCACCGTTCTGCCAGTGGTTCCTGGTGGGCGTAGGGGCCGACAAGGTGGTGATGGACACCTCCTTCGGCCCCGACCCGCTGTGCGATGTGAACGACCCGCCGGACAAGGTCAGCCAGCTCCGCTGACCGACCTGTCTTTCAGGGCCGTGGCCTCAGAAGGCTGCGCGCAGGCCGACCTGGGTCACCGACTTCTGCGAGATGTAGTCCTTCAGATCACCCGTGGCCACCGATGCGGCGGCGTACAGGAAGGTGTTCTTTGACAGGCCGTAACGTGCACCTGCGGCAGCCTTGCCGAGCGTTTGGCTGGTGCCGGCGGCGTTGGCGTACTTCACCGTGGTGTAGTTGGCGCCGAACAGCCACTGGCCCATCGGCACTTCCACGCCCACGGTGCTGCCGGTGGTGCGGTCCATCGCGAAGGTCACGTCGCCGGTCACCGTCAGGTTGCTGCCGGTGAAGGCGCCGTTGCCGGAGGTGGTCACCAGATCGCGATTGCGCTGGATGCCGCCCAGCACCTTGAAGCTGCCGAAGTTGTAGTTGGCGGCCACCGTCAGCGACTTGTTGACGCTGTCGCCGGTGCTGCGCGCACGGTTCCATTCATACGACAGCGCGGTGTTGAACGCACCCTGGCCGTAGCCCAGCTTCACGCCGTGGAAGCGATCTGCGGTGCCTTCACCGGCGCCCACCTGCAGGCCGGCCTGGAAGCCGCTGTAGACCAGGCTCTGCACCTGCACCACGTTGTCGGCGCGCGGGGCGTTCAGCCACAGCGGCAGGGCCTTGCCGGCGTTGGTCACGCCGGTGCCGGGGTTCAGCGTCAGTGCGTTGCCGAAGGGGTTGGTCATGCCCATCACGCTGTCTTCGAAGATGTACTGGCGGCCCATGCGCAGCTCGCCGAGATTGCTGGACGACAGCGAGATGTAGCCCTGGCGACCGAAGGTGCGGCCACCCTGGCCCGGCGCGCCGGTGTCCACGCCGAAGCCACCTTCCAGCAGCACGCCGGCCTTCAGGCCACCGCCCAGGTCTTCGGTGGTGCGAATGCCCCAGCGCGAGCCGTTCAAGCCGTTGGTGGTGCCGTCATTCAGCGAGGTGACGTTGCCTGCGCCCGACTTCGAGCCGGCGCTGTAATGGCTCACGTTGGCGTCGACCAGTGTGAACAGCTGGACGCTGGATTGCGCCTTGGCCGACAGGCCGGTGGCGGCCAGCGCAGCGGCGGCCATCAGGGTGCGGGTGGTGATGAACTTCATGGTGAATGTCTCCGTGCTTGACGCAGGTTTGTGGGGGAAAACAGAACAGGGGAAAAGGGATAGGAAAACGGGCCTCAGCGCGCAGCGCGGGCCTTCTCCACGGCAGCCAGCATCTCGGGCACGATCGCGCCGAGCTCCTTCGTGTACTTCTCGACCACCGGCTTGGCGCGCTCACGCAGCTTGGCCTGCTCTTCAGCCGGCAGCTCGATGACGTTCATGCCGCGTTTCTTCAGCTCGGCCAGCACCTTGGCGGCCTCGTCGCGGGCGTACTTGCGCTGGAAGAGCGCGGTTTCCTGGGCGGCGTCGCGCAGGATCTGCTGCTCGGTAGCAGAGAGCTTGTCCCAGAACTTCTTGCTGACGATCACCGCCTGCGGCGTGTACATGTGGTTGGTGATCGTCAGGTGCTTGCTCACCTCGTTGTACTTGCCGTCGAGGATGTTGAGCAGCGGGTTCGTCATGCCGTCGATGGCGCCTTGCTCGAGCGCCGTGTAGGTCTCGGTGAAGGGCATGGGCACGGGTGATGCGCCCATCGCGCTCATGAAGTCGACGTACAGCGGCGTCGGGATGACGCGCATCTTCAAACCCTTGAAGTCATCGGCCTTGGCAATGGGCTTCTTGGCGGTGTGCACCTGGCGAAAGCCCAGGTCCCAGTAGGCCAGGCCCACCAGGCCGCGTTCCTGCAGCTTGTCGAGCAGCTTGCGGCCCACCGGGCCGTCGGCCACGGCATCGGCCTCACGGGTGTTGTTGAACAGGAAAGGGAAGTCGAAGATCGCCATTTCCTTGACGTTGCCCGCCAGCAGGCTGGCGTTCATCACGGTCATCTCCATCGTGCCGCCCTGCATGGCCGACACGGTCTGCAGATCGGGGCCGAGCGTGCCGCCCGGGAAGGGCTTCACGGTGAACTTGCCGCCGCTCTTGGCCGCGACCAGCTCAGCGAACTTCTCCACGCCCACCACTTGCGGGTGGCCCTTGTTGCTGGCCGACGGGAACTTGATGGTGCGGGCTTCGATGTCGGCCGCCTGGCTCAGGCCGGCGGTCATCAGGCAGCCGGCCAGCAGGCCGAGGTTCAGGGCTCGGCGGGTGATGGGGTTCATGGGCTTGTCTCCGGTGGGGTGGGTGGGAGGCGTCAACGCGCCTTCAGGGGTGAACGAGGGTCGATGCGCGTACGTCGGCCAGATCGGCCGCAACCGCATCGGCCACGTCGGGCATGTCGAAGAAGCGCAGGTAATCAGGCACCTGCTGCACCAGCATCTCGAAGCCCGGGTGGGCCTCGATGCCGCGTGCGGCGCAGGCTTGCAGCAGCGGGGTGGGGCGGTGCTTCATCAGGATGTCGATGACGCAGGTGCCGGGCTCGATCAGCGACACATCAAATGGCAGCGGGTCATCGGGCTGCAGGCCCAGCGGCGTGGCGTGCACGATCAGGTCGTGGCCGGCGGGGTGGTTGCTCGTCACCACCACGCGCGGGTCGGCCAGGCGGGTGGCCAGTTGCCGGGCACGCGTGCCCAGGTCATGCAGGGCCAGCTGGCTCACGCCGTGATCCAGCAAGGCCGCGGCAATGGCCGAGCCCGCACCGCCCGTGCCCAGCAGCAGCACGCGGCGGCCTTCAGGCGGCTGGCCCAGGTGGCGCAGTGCCTTCACCAGGCCCAGGCCATCGAACATCGCGCCTTGCAGCTGGCCATCCTCGTGGCGGCGCACCGCGTTCACCGATTGCGCCACTGCGCCGCAGCGGTCGATGTGGCCGAGCAGGGGCACCAGCAGTGTCTTGTGCGGGATGGTCAGCCACAGCCCGCCGATGTTGCCGGTGGCCAGTACCTCGCGGGTGAAGGCCGGCACCCGGTCGGCCGACACCTGCACCGGCACCAGCACCGCGTTCACCCCATGCCGCTGGAAAACGCGGTTGAACATGACCGGCGCCTGGACCTGGGCGACAGGGTCACCGATGACCAGAAAGACGCGGGTGCTGCCGGAGATGTGCATGGGGCAAGCCGATAAAAAGTGCAGTGGAGACGGGCTGGAATGTAGGCAGCGGCCCCCTGGCCCACAAGGCACTCGGCGCTTGATTTGTCCGATAATCGGGCGCTGTTGTCCGATCACCGGTTGAAAACATGGTTTCTACTCTCCCTGCCGACCGCGCGGCCCCCGGCTTGATCCGTGAAGCGCTGGGCCCTGGCGGCTTCCCGATAGCCCCGGCGGATTTGATCGCCGGCCTGGGCCGCGGTTTGGCGGTGATCGAGTCGTTCGACGATGAACATGCCCGCATGACGGTGGCGCAGGTGGCCCAGCGCACGGGCATTCCGCGCACGGCGGCGCGGCGACATCTGCTGAGCCTGTGCCACTTCGGTTATGCCGATACCGACGGCAAGCACTTCTGGCTGGCGCCCCGCGTGCTGCGGCTGGGGCAAAGCTACCTGGATGGGGCGCGCTTGCCGCGCCTGGTGCAGCCCTTCATCCAGCGGCTCTCAATGGCCACCGCTGAAACCGTGAACGTGAGCGTGCTGGATGGCCATGAAGTGGTGTACGTCGCGCGCAGCAACAGCCCGCGGGTGGTGTCGATCGGCTTTCACGCCGGGGCGCGTGTGCCGGCCCATGTGGTGAGCCCGGGCGTGGCGCTGCTGGCCACGCTGAAGGAGTCGGCTTTGCAGCGTTGGCTCGACAGCCATGAGTTCGCCGGCTTCACCGCCAGCACGGTGCAGACGGCCGAGAGTTTTGGGGCGCAGGTGCGCCAGGCACGCCTGCAGGACCACTGGATCGCGATCGGTCAGCTCGATGCCGGCCTCAGCGGCGTGTCCACCGTGCTGCGTGACCGCTTTGGTGAGTGCAAGGGCGCGCTGGGCATGACGCTGCAGGCCGCGAACTGGCCGCTGGCCCAGATCGAAAGCCGGCTGGTGCCGCAGCTGCTCGAAACTGCCCAGACCCTGCGGCCGCTGATCTGACTCAGGCGGGTTCTTTCTCCTGCAGCAGCCGCCACATCACCTTGCCGGCGCCCGATTTGGGCAGCACATCGACGAACTGCACCAGGCGCGGGGCCTTGTAGGCGGCCATGTGCTCATGGGCCCAGTCGATGATCTCTTGCTCGGTGGTGTGGCCGACGGCCTCGGCGCGCAGCACGATCACCGCCTTCACGGTCTCGCCGCGGTAGGCGTCTTTCGATGAAATCACGCAGGCTTCGGCCACGGCCGGGTGGCGGTACAGCAGCAACTCCACCTCGGACGGCCAGACCTTGTAGCCGCTGGCATTGATCATCCGCTTCAGGCGGTCGGTGATGAAGAAGTAGCCTTCCTCGTCCATGCGGCCCAGATCGCCGGTGCGGAAAAACGGCTGGCCGTCGATCTCGATGAAGGCCGCGCGGGTGGCGTCGGGGTGCTTCCAGTAGCCCTTGAACACCATCGGCCCGTGGGTGACGATCTCGCCCACCTCGCCCACCGGCACTTCCTGCAGCGTGTCGGGGTCGATCACCCGGCTGTCCACGCCGAAGATCGGCATGCCCAGGCACTGCAGCTTGGCGCGCTCCGGCGGGTTGCCGTGGCTGGGGGCGGCGGTTTCGGTCAGGCCGTAGCCTTCGGCAAACGTCAGGCCGAATTCGTCGCGCAGCCGCTCGGCCACGGCTTGCGGCATGGCCGCGCCGCCGCCACTCAGGTAGACCAGGCTGCTCAGGTCGAAGCTGCGGTAGTCCGGGCTGTTGAACAGGTCGATGATCATGGTCGGGATGCACGTCCAGTGCGTCACCCGGTAGGTCGAGATCAGGCGGCCCGCCAGTTCCCGGTCCCAGCGCGGCAGGATGACCACGGTGGCACCCAGGAAGATCGGCCCCAGCACGCCGTACAGCATGCCGGTGATGTGGAACATGGGCACCACGCCCAGGCTCACGGTTTCCGGGCTGCCGAAGCCCCAGGTGCCGCCGCCCACGGTGTTCGACATCAAGGTGCGGTGGGTGTGCACGCAGCCCTTGGGCAGGCCGGTGGTGCCCGAGGTGTAGGGCAGCAGGGCCATGTCGTCGGGCTGGCCTTGTGGCGGGCCGGCGGGGTGGCGGGCTTCGGCCAGGGCGTCGGTCCAGCGGCTGAAGCGGGTGGCTGTGGCGGAGTTCGTGCTGGCTGGCAGTTCCACGTCGGCGCGCAGCCAAGCCTCGATGGCGGGGGCCGGACGCAGCTCGTCGGCGATGGTGCCGGGCAGGGCATCGGCGTAGCGCGTCACCAGCACGGCCTTCAGCTGTTGCGCAGCCGGCACGGCGCTGTTGGCCTGGGCCACGATGGCTGCACCGTCGGCGCCGCAGATCACCACCTTGGTGTCGGGGTCGGTGATGTAGTGGCCGAACTCCTCGGCGCGGTTCATCGGGTTCACCGGCACCACCACGGCGTCGCAGCGCATCACGGCGTAGAAGGCAATCACGTACTGCGGGCAGTTCTGCATGAACAGCGCCACGCGGTCACCGCGGGCCACGCCCTGGGCCTGCAGCCAGCCGGCCAGGGCCTCGGCCTGGTCATGCAGCTCAAGGAAGCTCAGCGGCCTGCCGAAGAACACATAAGCGGCCTTGTGGGGCCAGCGGCTGGCCGAGGTGGCCAGGTTGAACCACAGCGTCGTTTCCGGCACGGCCAGCTCGCGCGGCATGCGGCGGGGCCAGTGTTTCAGATGCGGGCGATCGGCAGCAACGGGCATGAGGGCTCCTTCCAAGGGGCAACAGGCACAGGCTAACCGGCCGTCCGGGGTGGCGATACCGGGGCCGCCCCGTAGAACTTGTCCCGGCGGCGACAGCGCGGATGCGGGCACGCTTGTTGCTGCATCTGCGCACAACATCCAGTGGAGACAACCATGACCCCCACCAGCGCGCCGCCAGGCCCTGCCGCACCGCCGCCGGCGATGGCTGACTTGCCGGGCGTCATCGACGTGGAGGCGTCGGGTTTCGGCCGCGGCAGCTACCCGATCGAGGTGGGGTTCGTGCTGCCCGACGGCGCCACCGTGTGCACGCTGGTCAAGCCGCCACCGCACTGGACACACTGGGACGGGCAGGCCGAATCGCTGCATGGCCTGACCCGCGAGTTGCTGGATCAACATGGCCGCGCGCCCCGGGACGTGGCGGTGCTGCTCAACCAGCACCTGGCTGGCACGGTCATCTACTGCGACAGCTGGGCCCACGATTACGCGTGGCTGGCGGTGCTCTTCGAGGAAGCCGGCATGGCGCCGGCCTTCCGGCTGCGCCACCTGCATGAGCTGCTAAGCGATGCCGACGCCGCCGAGTGGGACCAGGCCTGCGCTGACGCCCGCGTGGCCCTGAGCGTGGGCCGCCACCGGGCCAGCACCGATGCGCGCGTGCTGCAACTGGCCCTGGGCCGATTGCGGCAGCGACGGCGCGTGGAAGCGTCCTAGAATCCGCGCCAAATCGCGGTCGACCGACGTGGCCCGCGAACGAGCAGAAAGGACCGAGGCGTGACCTCCCGTTTGTCGATGAGCCGCCGTGCCAGCCTTGGCGCGGTCTTGACTGGCTGTGCGCTGTTCTGCAGCGCCTGGGCCGCGCCTGCCTCATCGGACAACAAGGGCGCCATGCTCGAAGCCCCCAAGGACAAGGTCATCCTGACGATCCGCGGAAAGATCTCGCGCACCAACGGCCCTGACCGCGCCGATTTCGACATGCGCATGCTCGCGGCGCTGCCGCAGCACAGCTTCACCACCCGCACGCCGTGGGACAAGTCGCCGCGCAAGTTCACCGGCCCGAAGCTGCGTGACGTGCTGCAGCTGGTGGGGGCCAACGGTCGCACCATCCTGGCGGTGGCGCTGAACGACTACAAGGTGGAGCTGCCGGTGGATGACACCCAGCAGTTCGACGTGGTGCTGGCCCGCTTGATGGACGACCAGCCGATGCGTGTGCGTGACCGCGGCCCCTTGTTCATCGTCTACCCCTACGACAGCTTCGAGCAGTTGCGCACGGACCGCTACATCAGCCGCTCCGCCTGGCAACTGCGGTCGCTCGACATCCTGTGATCGGCGGCGCTCCGCGTTTGCCGCGCTGGCGCGACCACCGCGACCAGAACCTGACGCGCCTGATGGCGCTCATCGCCGTGGCCCTGGTGGCGGCGTTCATCGGCGTGGCCTGGGTGCAGTCGCGACAAGTGCAATTGCTGAGCAATTCGGTGCGCATGTCGGACGACAACGTGGTCTGGAGCTTCTTCCAGGTCGAGACCGAATACATGCACCTGCGCGAAGGCCTGCGCCTGGCCACCGAGCAGCCGGACAACGCCGACAACGAGGCGGTGCGCGAGCGCTACGAAATCTTCGTCAGCCGGGTGATGCTGATCGACCCGGTGCGCATCCAGGCGATCATGCCGACCCGGCCCGAGCACCCGCTGACCTGGCAGTTGCTGCTGAAGTTCATCGAGCGCGCTGACCCGCTGATGCAGGACGGCCACACCTTCACCGTGGCCGAGCTGGGCGCGATGCGCTTCGATCTGGAGAAGCTGC
Source organism: Ideonella margarita (assembly GCF_038066635.1). Taxonomy (NCBI): domain Bacteria; kingdom Pseudomonadati; phylum Pseudomonadota; class Betaproteobacteria; order Burkholderiales; family Sphaerotilaceae; genus Ideonella; species Ideonella margarita. The sequence goes on from NZ_JBBUTI010000009.1 coordinate 178,369, forward strand.
GTGAGCCGGTGCATGAGCTCTCGCTGATGGCCAGTCAGATGGTGGTGCGCCAGACCACCGCTCGCAACGAGGCCATTCGCCAGCAGATGCGCATCGGCAGTGCGCTGACGGTGTTCCTGAGTGTGCTGGTGGTGGTGTTTGCCGTGCTCGCCGCCCGGCAGCTGCGTGCCAGCCAGCGGCGCAGCGTGGAGCTGGAAAGCCTGGCGGGCCGGCTGCGGCAGGCGCGTGAGGCGGCCGATGCCGCCAACCAGGCCAAGAGCGCCTTTCTGGCCAACATGAGCCATGAGCTGCGCACGCCGTTCAACGGGCTGCTGGGCATGTTGTCGCTGCTGGAAGGCAGCGGGCTGAACGGCGACCAGCGCCACTTCCTCAACACCGCGCGCGATTCGGCGGAGCACCTGCTGTCGCTGTTGAATGACATTCTGGATGTCTCGCAGCTGGAGTCGGGCCGCCTGGGCCTGTTCCCTTCGGACATCGACCTGCACCGCCTGCTGCGCGAGGTGAACACGGTGATGACCGCGTCGGCGAAGACGCAGACGCTGCAGCTCCGCTTCGAGCTGGAGCCCAACGTGCCGCAGTGGGTGCACGGTGACGCCACCCGCATCAAGCAGGTGCTGTTCAACCTGCTGTCCAACGCCATCAAGTTCACCGATGAGGGCGAGGTGGTGCTGCGGGTGCGCACCGACCGCACGCCGCGCGTGGGCCAGCGCGTGCCGGTGATTTTCAGTGTGAGCGACACCGGCATCGGCATGGACGCCGTCACGTTGAACCAGCTGTTCCAGCGCTTCAGCCAGGGCGATGCCAGCATCTCGCGGCGTTACGGCGGCACGGGCCTGGGCCTGGAGATTTCACGCAGCCTGGCGCGCTTGATGGACGGTGACATCACCGTGCGCAGCCTGCGCGGCGAGGGCAGCACCTTCACCGTCATCCTGCCGCTGCTGCCTGTGAGCAAGCCCGCTCAGGCCGAGGCGGAAACGGTGGGGCCGGCGCCTGACATGTCGAGCCTGGATATTCTGGTGGCCGATGACAACCCGACCAACCGCAAGGTGGCCGGCACGCTGCTGGAGCGCATGGGCCACTCGGTGCGTTATGCCGAGAACGGCGAGCTGGCGGTGCGCGAGGTGGAGCGCCGCCTGCCCGACCTCATCTTGATGGACGTGCACATGCCGGTGATGGACGGCCTGGAGGCCACCCGCGTGCTGCGCAGCCGGCCCTTGCCGGTGGGCAAGGTGAAGGTGGTGGCGCTGACGGCCGATGCCTACGACGAGGTGCGCGACCGGGTGCTGGCCGCCGGCATGGACGACTTCCTCAGCAAGCCCTTCCGCCAGCGTGACCTGGAACAGCTGCTGCGCCGGCTGTTCGGCCTGCCCAGCCTGAGCGAGATGGGCTTGCTGGACCCGCTGGTGACCCACGAGGTGGCGCACCACTGGGCGAACATGCGCACGGCCGGTGTGCCGAGCATGCAGGTGGACCTGGAGCTGGAGCTGAACGAAACCCCGGACGACCTGCTCACCCAGACGCTGGTGAACGACTTGGTGGACGACCTGGCGGATGCCGCCCCGCCACCACCGCCGCCACCTGTGGTGACGCTGCGCCCGGGCGACATGGGCCGCTATCTGGCGCTGGAGTCGATCGGCGAGCTGTGCGCGCTGGTCTCGCTCGCGGGTTATCGGCCGCTGCTGGAAGACTTCTTCGAGGACGACAGCGAAACCTTCGCGGCGCTGTGCCTGGCGCTGGAGCAGCCTGACGCCGCCAACCTGCGCAAGCGGGCGCACGCCTTGAAGGGCGCTGCACACCTGCTGGGCATGAAGGGCATCGGGGCAGAAGCCGAAGGCATCGAGGCCACGGCCGACAGCATGGACGGCGCTGCACGCGCTGCAGCGCTGGCACGGGTGCGGGACGCCTGGCAGCGCTCGTGGGCGCTGGCCCGCACCATGGGCTTCACACCATGAGCGGTTCGGCTTCCAGGCGGATGCCGAAGCGGCCGTAGACGCTTTCCTGGATCGCGCGGGCCAGAGTCTGCACCTCCGAGCCCACGGCGCCGCCGCGGTTCACCAGCACCAGCGCCTGCTTTTCATACACACCGGCGTGGCCGATGGTCTTGCCCTTCCAGCCGCAGGCATCAATCATCCAGCCGGCGGCCAGCTTGAAGCTGCCGTCGGGCATGGGGTAGTGCACGATGTTGGGGTCGCGGGCGATGATGTCGCGGCACTGCTCGGCCGTGACCACCGGGTTCTTGAAAAAGCTCCCGACGTTGCCGATGACGGCCGGATCGGGCAGCTTGGCGCTGCGGATGCTGCACACCCAGTCAAAGATGGTGCGGGCGTCGGGCGCGTGGTTGCCGGTTTCGGCCATCTTGCGTTCCAGATCGAGGTAGCCCAGCACCGGCTGCCACGGCTTGGGCAGACGGAAACGCACGCGGGTGATGACGCACTTGCCGGCCAGGGCGCGCTTGAAGACGCTGTCGCGGTAGCCGAACGCGCATTGGTCAGGCCAGAGCGTGACGGTGCGGCCGGTGACCAGGTCGACCGTGTCGAGCGATTCGAGCCGGTCTTTCACCTCCAGGCCATAGGCGCCCACGTTCTGCACCGGTGAGGCACCGACGGTGCCCGGAATGAGCGCCATGTTCTCGAGGCCGGGCAGGCCCTGGTCCAGCGTCCAGGCCACCAGGCTGTGCCAGGCCACGCCGGCGCCGGCTTCCACGATGGTGGCGTCGTCACGCTCAGCCACCACGCGCAGGCCGGGCACCTCGATTTTCAGCACCAGCTCGGGCATGTCACGGGTGAGAATGACGTTGCTGCCGCCGCCCAGGATGAACTTCGGCGCTTTGCCCAGTTCGGGGTGATCGACCACCTGCCGCACATCGGCGTCGGAGGTGATGCGCACCAGGTGCACGGCCGCAGCCGGCAGGCCGAAGGTGTTGTAGGGCTTCAGGCTTACGCCCGTTTCGATTTGCATGGCAGAATTTTTGTCGATTCCCGGCGGAAAACCGCCTCTTTGCTCCTTACCCTGAGAAAAAAACATGCCCAGCTTTGACCTCGCCCTCGAACCCGACATGGTCAAGATCAAGAACGGTGTCAACACCGCCGCGAAGGAAATCGGCACCCGATTCGACTTCAAGGGCACCAGTGCCAGCGTCGAGCTGAAGGAGAAGGAGAAGGAAATCCACATGGTTGGCGACAGCGACTTCCAGATCGACCAGATCTACGAAGTGCTGGTGAGCAAGCTGACCAAGCAGGACGTGACCATCAACTTCTTCGTCAAGGGCGAGAAGCTGGAGAAGATGGGTGGCGACAAGGTGCGCCGCATCGACAAGATCAAGGACGGCATCGAGGCTGAACTGGCCAAGAAGATCACCGGCGCCGTGAAGAACAGCAAGCTCAAGGTGCAGGCCAGCATCCAGGGCAATGAAGTGCGCATCACCGGCAAGAACCGGGACGACCTGCAGGTGGCCATCCAGATGCTGCGCAAGGAATTCCCCGAGCAGCCGCTGACGCCCAAGAACTTCCGCGACTGATCGCCTCTTCACCCCTTGCCGCTGACTGCCATGGACAACACGCCCGCCGCGCCCGCTTCCCCCCTGCAAGACCTAGCGGACCACGTCATGGCGATGCACGCCCACGACCTGGACAGCGCCCGGGAGCAACTGCTGGCCGACGCGCCTGCACTGCTTTACACGGCGGACCGCACCGGCCTGGTGGCCTACCTGCGCACGGCCGAGCATGTGTTGCTGGGCCACCAGAACGACCCGGCTGCGCTGCGCCCGATTCTGGCGGCGCTGGTGCCCCTGGCTGCGGCTCACCCGCCCGTGCAGCACGGCCTGCAACGCGCCGAGCTGGCGATGAGCATGGCGGCTGGTGCCCCGGCGGCGGTGGGTGATTTGCCGCCCGACGAGCAAGTGAAGGCCCATTACAACGCCGCGTTGGCGCGCACCCGCCTGGGCGACTACCCGGGCGCCACGGCCCTGCTGGACGGCGCCGTGGCTGCGGCCAAGGCCGCGCCCGAGCACCGCGGTGCCCAGATTGCCCTGGCGGCGGTGGCCAACAACATCGCCGCCGACCTGCGGTTTGACTTCCAGCCTCCGGCCGATGACGCCGCCAAGGCCATGTTGCACGCGGCCTTGACGGCGCGTGATGCCTGGGCGGCGGTGGGCGGCTGGCTGGAGGTGGAGCGTGCCGACTGGCAGATCGCCATGTGTGCCTCCACCGCGGGTGAGGGCGCGCTGGCAGTGAAGCACGCCCAGGCCGGCCTGGACGCCTGCCAGGCCAACGAGGCCACCGATTACGAGCTGTGCTTCGCCTGGCAAGCCATGGCGCTGGCCGCCTTGAGCGCCGGTGACAAGCCGGCCGCCACCCGGGCCCGCGACGCGATGCAGGGCTGCATCGGCCAGCTGGAAGACGCCGGCAGCAGCGAGTACGCCGGACATTGCCTGGCGGAAATCGACGCTGCGCTGGCGGCCTGACCGCCCGGAAGGCCGCACGCCAGCGATGGCCTGCGGCCTTTTTTGTTTGACATACTGTGTGATGCACAGTATTGTGCGCCGCATGGGTGATACGGACACATTCGGAAAGCTGGAGCTGGAGTTGCGGCGCGGTGCGGTGGTGCTGGCGGCGCTGTCGCAATTGCAGGTGCCCCGCTACGGCTACGAGCTTCGTCAGGCGCTGGCTGACAAGGGCATGCCGATTGAGGAAGGCACCCTCTACCCCTTGCTGCGCCGCCTTGAAACCCAGGGCGTGCTGCGCAGCGAGTGGCGCATTGAAGGCGGGCCACCGCGCCGCTATTACGCACTGAACGACGACGGTCAGGCCCTGCTGGAACGGCTCGCGGCCTCCTGGCGCGGCATGAATGCCGCAATGGACAAATTGCTGAGCGGGGAGTGAGGTTGACCATGAACACCGACGTGCAAACGCTGATCAACGCCTACGTGGCTGACGTGGCCCGCCTGCTGCCCCGCCGCCAGCGCAACGATGTGGCCTTCGAGCTGCAAGCCTTGCTGCAGGAAGAACTGCAGGCCAAGGCCGACGAGGCGGGGCTCGACGCGCCCGATTCACACCTGGCGCTTCAGCTGCTGCGTGCCTTTGGCCGCCCTGAGGACGTGGCTGCGCGCTATCGCCCCACGCTGACCGTGATTGCGCCGGAGGACGGCCATGCCTTCGTGCGCGCCACCGCCATCGGCCTGGGGGTGATCTGGCTGCTGGGCCTGCTGAAACTGGTGCTGGTGCCTGCCGTGGGCAGCGACGCGGCCGGTGTGGGCGCATTTCTGCAGGCGCTGGCGGCGTGGTGGGGTGGCACGGTGCTGCCTTCCCTGATCTGGCCGGGCCTGCTGGTGGTGGGCTATGGCTTGGCCAACTGGAGCCGGCAGCGCCGCCCCGCACAGGCGAAGGCGTGGATGCCGCCTCGTGGCGATGAACTCAGCCCCCTGGACCGCGCTGGCGTGGCGATGGGCGTGGTGGGCACGCTGGCCGGCACCTTCGCCTTGGTGAACCCGCCCTGGTTGCTGGCGCTGGTATGGGGTGGGCCTGTGCCCGCACCCGCCTATCAGGCCCTGGCTTACTCAGAGGCGTTCGTGTCGTCCATGGCGCCCTGGCTGCTGTTGCTGGTGCTGTTGAACGTGCCGCTGCTGGCCGCGGTGGGCGTGACCGGCCGGCGCACACCCTTGCTGCGTCGGCTGGACACCGTGCTGTCCTTGCTGACTTGTGTTGCGATGCTGTGGACGGCCCTGCAGGCCACGCCGGTGTTCCAGCAGCCAGCCACCGACCAGTCCTTCAAGCTGGCGCTGCTGGTGTTGACGGCCATCACCCTGTGGCAGTTGGCGGCGCGCTGGTGGCGGCATGTGCGTCCGCAGCCTGACGCGGTGGGCTGAGGCGGCGGCCAACGATTTGCCGCTGTTGCTCTGCCTCGTTGCGGTGTGACATCGTGCGGAAGGTCGTGCCCGTGCGCCCGCGATATATTTGCCGGGCCCAAAAATCATTCAACAGGGCATGTCATCCAACCAACAGGGAGCCTATCGATGAAGCGTGTCTGGATGCCTGCGCGGCCAAACGGCCGTAGCCTGCGTGCATGGACAAGCCTGGTGTTGCTGCCCGCCGTGCTGTCAGCCTGCGGCGGTGGCCTGGAGAGCGACAGTGGCGGGCAAGCGTCGCGTCTGACCTGTGCGACGACCTGCAAGCCGTCCAGCTCGCTGGCAACCGACCAGATCCGCCCTTCGTTCGTGGTGGTCAGTGATGGCACGCGGGCGCAGGCACAGGCCGGTTTCAGCAGCGGCAGTGACTTCCGTTTCAACGTTGAAATCGACGGCACCGACAGCCTGCGCCTGAGCACCACGCAAGGCACCCAGGGCTTCCATATTCCTGCTGGCAGCTTGTCGACGGTCGTCGTTGATGCGCTGCGCACATTGGTCGCTGGCGCAACGCCCTATCTGTCTGAGCTGACCCCCGTTGCCGGCACCTTGCCCGTGCAGTTCCAGTTCGTTCGTGGATCAACCACGTATGCATCGTCTGTGGAGTTGCCCGCGCCGTTCCAGATCACCGCGCCTGCCAGTGGCACCACGGTGCCCATCGCAACGCGCCGCTTGTCGGTGGCCTTGACCTCCGCGACCGCACCCACCGTCAACTCCGCGACCTTCGCGTGCACCGACGTGAATGGCAATACGGCCACCGGCTCGCCGACGTTGAATGTCGTACCTGGCAGCTTGGCCAGCACGGCCAGCGGCGTCAGCTATGTGCTGGATGTTGGCGAGGCAGTGGACGGTTTGATTTTCAGCACGAACTTTCCGCGCAGCGCCGTGGCCCGCTGTGATCTGACGCTCCAGTTGATCGTTCAGGCCCAGGGCCAGGCGGACACGCGATTTGCCGACACCCAGATCTTTGCCCAGCAGATCCGGTCGGTCACGCTGGCGATGCGCTGAAGTTGCGCATTGCAGAGGTAGCTCGGAGACGTTGATGTTTGACCAGGGATGGAGTTCGTCGCTGATGTTCGGGCTTCTGGCCAATGCGCCATTTGTCGCGATCAGCTTTGCATTGGTCGGGCGCGGCAATCGCGCGCCTTGGATGCTGCTGGGGCCGGCGTGCTTCTTTCTGGTGTCGGCTGCCTTCATGCTGGTCTACAGCCTCCTGCCCGTTGAGCCTCCGCTGGTGCGCAATTTGTACCTGTACCTTGGCGTCACCACGGTGCCGGCTTCGAGCTTGTACGCGGCTGTGCTGTTCAAGCGTTTCAGAAGCCGTCGACCAGACGCAGTGGCTGCATGACGCCTCTGTTCAAGAAGCTCAACCTGGGCGCGTTCACCACGGTGCATGTGCTGAACGCGCCTTCCAGCTTCGAGCCTGAGTTGCAGGCGTTGAGCGGGGTCAGCATTCAACGCAGCGCTGCCAGCACTGTGGGCTTTGCGATGGCGTTTGTGACCACGCTGGCGCAGGTGGAGCAGGCCACGCAGCAGTTGGCGGCCCATGCGGTGGGCGACGCGACCCTCTGGATGGTGTATCCCAAGGCCAGCTCCCGCAAATTCAAGTGCGAGTTCAATCGCGACAACGGCTGGGACAGCTTGGGCGCAGCGGGCTACGAACCAGTGCGCCAGGTGGCGATTGACGACGACTGGTCTGCGCTGCGGTTCCGCAAGGCGGCGTACATCAAGACCATGAAACGCCATCCGGCAGGGGCCATCTCAAGCGAAGGCAAGGTCAAGGTGGAACAGCAGCGTGGCCATTCGGACTGAAGTGGAAGCGCTTGGATGCTGCTTCCGCTGCTTCGGACGCAGGTGAGTGGGGCTGCGTCTGCCATGATGGGGCTGCCTCTGAGGGCCCGCGTTGCAAGGCACTCGGCGATCAACCATGTCCATTGACAACTACCTTCTGGCTGCTCTGCTTGTCGTCAAGCGCATCTTCCTGGTGCTGCTGCTGGCGGTGCCCGCGCTGCTGTTCCTGATGCTGGCCAGCGCCTTCGGGCCTGGCGTTGGCGGCTTCGGCATCTTGGTGACGCTGGCGCTGTGCGGCCTGGGCTGGGCGTTGCTGCCGATGATCCACGTTGGCAAGCGTGCTGGTTTGGTATGCGGCGTGTTGTGGCTGGCGCTGGCCGTGTGGCATGCCGTTGCGGCCGGTGTTGGCGTCACTGGCGAGGTGCTGATGTGCTGGCTGTTCGCCACGCTCTTTCTGGCGATCAAGCTCAGGGCGCAGCCACCGGCCTACTTTCTCGAAGGTTGGCGGGCGGCGGCTTCGACTGCCCAGCGGTTCGACAGCGAGGCTTGAGCTTGTTCCCGCCCCGGCCCGCCCCGCTCATGCCCGGGTGCGGTGTGCGGTCAGGGCCGGTTCAGGCAGTCGAAGATGGACGTTGTGCTGCAGCGTCACGTTGCGCGGCACTCGCGGCGAGCGTGAGGCCGAACGGGTCGTTCGCGGGGACCTCCACCAGCTGGTCGCACCAAGCTCAGCAGCCCAACATTGCTACGCGCGGCCACCTGTTTCCGGCCCTTCATCTCAAATGGTAGTCAGCATGCGACTCCTTGTTCGCCGTCCATTGCTTGCCTTCTTGGCCACAGCTGCCCTGCTGGTCCTTGTCGTGCCAATAGCTCTCTATTGGGCAGGGCTCAATGCAATCGACGCCTTGCCAATGCCGCCAAGTGAGCTGGCGACGCTAGATCAGCAGTCCGAAGCCTGGCAGCGGGTTCGCGGTCGAGGAGAACCCGAAGTTCACCCTCTAACTCCATATTCCTACCTGTTCAATATCGCCGCCCATTACCAGAAAGACCCCGGCGGACTTGCAGCATGGCTGGTCGCCAGGAACCACTTGCTCACGCACCGGCAGAAGCCCGGGATGTTCTGATGGCACCTGTCGGGAGCCGCACTCACGATCTGGATTACCCGAAACTGGACCACCGAGCAGATCCTCAGCGGTGCGGCGACATCAGCAGGCAAGCCTGCGGGCTGACCGATTGCTGGAGCGGGTCTCAACTGGCTGGTCGCGCAGCGCTTTACAGTTGATGATTGCTTCGCGCGGCCAGCCGATTCCGGCCGCTCAGCTTTAACCTTAGCCCGCAGACCACCATGAGCGCACATCAAGACCAAGCGCAAATCCTGGCATTTGCCGTGTTCGAGTTGCGGCTTCTTTTGGCGGAGCATCTCGGTGGCAACAACAACTCCGATCCATCCACCCGCGCGGCCGCGCACCTTGCCTATTCGTTTCACAACGAAGCGTTGGCGGTGCTTGAAGGGAGAGACTTTGATGCCAACACTGAAGCGCCCCGGGTTTCATGGAGGCCCGTTGGGTTAAGTCAGGCTTCCGTCAAGGCAGTCTGACTGGCGAGTTGCCGGTAGTAGTTTGCCTCAGCCTCTGCGGGTGGGATGTACCCG
>NZ_JBBUTI010000010.1:0-180249 GCF_038066635.1 Ideonella margarita
CCGACGCGCGCCGAGCTGCAAGCCAAGCTGTACCGCACGGCGCAGCTGCCGGATCAGCCTGAAGTGCACCTGCGGCCGAACAAGCTGGTGACGTACAAGTACGTTGCGATGGTGATGGCTGAGGCGCAGCGCCTGGGCGTCACCAAGATCGGCATCGTGGGCAATGAGCAGTTCATGAACTGATCAAGCCGTTTGTCTGCCGGCGCTTGCGCTGGCGGGCTCACGGTCTGAGCCTCTAGGCCCCGATCAAGAAGCCGTGTTCCCCTTGCGGGGCACGGCTTTTTTCATGGGCTGGTCCGGCTTCAGACCGAGATGATCCAGCCGCGGCGCTGCATGTAGCGCACGACCAGCCACCACACCAGCACCTGGGCCAGCGCCCAGGCATGCGAGGGCAGCTCCAGCGGCCAGTGGCCGGGCAGCGCGGCGGCCAGACGGGCATAGGCGGCGGGGCCCCAGCCGGTACCGTCCAGCAGGCAGGTGAGCAGCCAGCTGCCGGCATAGGCCGTGATGGCGTTGATGCCGAATGCGCGGCCCACCGCAGGGGCGCCACGCAGGTCAATGAGCCGGTGGGCCAGCAGCAGCACCGCCGTGGCACAGCCGCCCGTCCACAGCACGAACGACGGCGTCCACAAGGCCTTGTTCCAGGGCCAGAGCGCTTTGGTCAATGCGCCGGCGATCAGCAGCACCGCGGTCATCACGGCCAATTGCCGGCTGGCGGCGCCACTGGCGTGTCCGCGGCGCAGCAACTCGCCCGCCATTACTCCGAGCCAGCAGGTGCCCAAGGCGCCGAGCGTGCTGAGCAGGCCTTCGGGCTCATGGCCCAGGCCGGTGGCTGCGTCGTATTGCCACACCAGCGGCCCCAGCACCGCCACATCGACACGGGCGGCCAGGTTGTGCAGTGGCGCCAGCGTGCCGCCGGTCAGCAGCAGCGTGCCCCACACGGCCAGCACCGCCAGCAGTGGCGCCAGCCACCGTGCCGGGCTGGTCAATGGCCAGCGCAGCAGGCACACCGCCGCCACGCCGAAGCACAGGCCGATGCGTTGCAGCACGCCCATCGGCCGGAAGTGGGCCGTGCCCAGCGCGAGGTGGGCCACCAGGTGCAGCACCAGGCCCAACACCACCAGACGGGCGGCACGGGCCAACCAGGGGCGCAACGGCGCGCGGGCTGAGGCATGGGTGTCACGCAGTGGCCCGGTCGCCATCGCCAGCGACACGCCGACGATGAACAGGAACAGCGGAAAGATCAGGTCGGTGGGCGTGCAGCCGTGCCACTCGGCATGCTCCAGCGGCCACCAGACATGGCCCCAGTCGCCGGGGCTGTTGACCAGAATCATCGCGGCCACGGCGATGCCGCGCACGGCATCGACCGAGGCCAGGCGTGGCGGGCGGGGGGAGGTGGGCAGAGAGGGCGTCATGGGGGCGTGGCGTCCTCGCGGACGCGTCAGAAATCGCAGGGGCTGGGCAGCGGGGGCACGGCGGTGGGCACGCTGTCATGGCGCGCCACACCGGCGCTGCGCAGTTGCTCGACCGTGGCGAGCACCTCGGCCGGGCTGAGTTGCTTGTTTTGCCAGTGCATCACCCAGTCCACGTCTTGTTGCCACACGCGGGGCTGGCCCGGGCTGGGTGGCAGCAGGCCGCCGGGTGAGAACCACAGGTTCAGGTTGGCCGACATGGGCACGCTCGGCACATTGCGGCCGGTGTGCGTGGCCAGCAGGCGGCCGTCCAGGTACATGTGCACGGCGGTGTCCGTCACCTGGGTCATCAGCACATGCCAGCCATCCAGGCTGCCCGTCGCTTCATGGCTGCTGTTCCAGGCCTGCCAGGGCTCCACCTGCACGGTTTGCCAGGAGATGGCATAGAGGCGGGTGGCCGGGCTGCCCCAGCCGCCATTCGGCAGGTATTCAAAGTCGACTTCGCTGAAGTCGGGTGCGAAGTCGTGGCGCAGCGGGGCCACGCTGTAGAACGTCTGGATCACCGGATCGCCGTCAGCGCCTTGCACTGGCGCATCGGCAAACCGCACGCGCGCGGCGGTGGTGCCGCGCAGCAGCTTGCGCTCATGGCAGAGCTGGGTTTGCCGGGTGCCTTGCGGCGTGCCGTCAGTGCTGGCCTGCAGGCGCAGCCATTGGCGCGTTGGATGCTGTGGATCACGAATCAGCGTCAGGGGCTCGGCGCCCCAACTGGCGCCCGGCACCCCCGGGTGGCCTGCCGCGCTGCGCTGGCGCCAGCCGCCGAGCGCCAGGCCAGCCACATCGGCGTCGCTGAAGTCATCGAACCACAGGCCGGCTGGCAGGGGGGCACCGGGGGCGCCAGCCGGAGCAGGCGCAACAGCAGGCGCAACAGCAGCCGCAGCCGCAGCCGCAGCACCAGCACCAGCAGCCACCGCACCGCCAAAGGCCAGCAGGGCTGCCAGCCATCGCCCCATCCACGGCGTCATGCCGGTGCGCCTTCGTGCGGCTGCGTCTCATCGGCCGTTGCCTGCGCGCCCGGCAAGCGCACGAACCACAGCAGCACGAACACCGGCACACCACAGGCGACGGTCCAGAGGAAAAACCGCTCGTAGCCGAGGGCGGCCTGGATGTCGCCGCTGATGGTCTTGGAGAGGATGAAGCCGAGCTGCATCACGCCCGAGCCCAGCGCGTAGTGCGCCGTCTGGAACGGGCCCGGGGCCACGGCCTGCATGATGTAGAGGATCATGCCGACGAAGCCGAAGCCATAGCCGAACATCTCGATGGCCACGGCCACGGCGATGTCGCTGAGGGTGTGGCCCAGGCCCGGCACGGCAAACGGCAGGGCGATGCCGGCATCGATCAGTGGGCGCGCATGCGACAGCCAGGCGAATACCAGGTTCGGCACAGCCATCGCGAGGATGAGCACCGGCATGGCGCGCTTCAGCCCCAGCTTCGAGGCGAACAGGCCGCCCAGGATGCTTCCGATCAAGAAGGTGAGCGTGCCGATGCCGCCGTAGATGGCACCGAGCTGCTCGGTGCCCAGGCCCAGGCCGCCCTTCTCGCGGGCCTCCAGCATGAAGAGCGGGCCGATGGTCTGCACCTGGCCTTCGGCAAAGCGGAACAGCACGATGAAGGCGATGGCGCCGACGATGCCCGGCTTGCGCAGGAAGGCCGCGATGACCTCGCGCAGCGTGCGGGCCACGTCGGCCTTGTTCAGCGGGCCGCCGGCGGTGTTGGCGGGTGAGGGCAGGGCCCAGGCGTTGTAGGTGGCCAGGCAGGCCAGCAGCACCGCCATGCCGATGAAGATGGTGGACCAGGCGTTGAACACGCCGACCGACTTCTCAAGGTGGCCCGCCCAGACGATCAAGGCGCCCAGCGTGAGGAACTTGGACGCATTGAAAAACGCCCCTTGCCAGCCCGCGTAGGCCGCCTGCTGCTTGTTGTTCAGCGAGGCCATGTAGAGCCCGTCGCAGGCGATGTCGTGGGTGGCCGAGGCATAGGCCAGCAGGAACAGCACGGCGATGGTCAGCGCGAAGAAGGACGGCGATTGCAGGGTCAAGGCCACGGCGCCCAGGCACAGCGCACCGCAGGCCTGCATCGTCACGACGATGCGCTTCTTGCTCGGGAACAACTCGAGGAACGGGCTCCACAGCGGCTTGATGGCCCAGGCCAGGCCCAGCGCCCCGGTGGCCCGGGTGATCTCCTCGTTCGACACGCCCATGTTCTTGAACATCAGGCCGGCGATCAGCATGACCACGAAGAACTGCATGCCCTGCACGAAGTACAGGCTGGGCACCCAGCGGATCGGCGAGCTGCTGGTCGGGGCGGAAGTGGTCATGGGCATCGGGCAGTTGAAGCGGGGAGCAGGGCGTCAGGGCGTGCGGGTTGGCAGGGGCACCGGTGGCACCCCGGTGGCCGCACCGCGCCCGGTGAGCCAGCCTTGCAGGGCGCGCAGCGCACCGTCGGCATAACCCCATGTGATCACGGACGGGGCCGGGATGTCGAGCACCTGGAACGGGTTCCAGATGGCCACATGCAGGGCCGGCCGCCACTGCCCGGCATTGGCGCCGTAGCGGCGGCGGTGGTTCGAGACGATGACCAGCGCGCGGCCGTCGTCCGGCAGGCTGGCGGGCTCGAACACCAGCAGGTCGGGCACCAGCTGCATCTCGATGTCGGCCGCCTCCGGGAACAGCGCGCGCACATCCGCACCGGCCAGGCCGGCCTCGGACACACCGTCGCAATCGACACGGCTTTGCGTGACGACCCGCAGCGGCAAGCCGCCCGGCAGTGCGTCGGTGGCGCCCAGCACGCACAGGCCCTGGCGCCAGGTGGCGCGCATCAGGATGTCATCAGTGCGGCGCTGCGCGTCGTCGTAGGCCGCAGGGGCGGCCGGGTAGCGGCGCGCCAGCTCATCGAGCCGCGCCGCGCTGGCCTGCACCTGCTCGGGCAGCAGGTCGCCTTCAAAGATGGCATCTTGGATGGCGCGGATGGCGGCCGCCTGTTCCTCGCGGCTGCCTTGGGCCAGCGGCATGTCTGCGCCGGCCTGCAGCGTCATCACGGCCGCGCGGGCATGGCCGTAACGCTCATGGATGGCCTTCATCATCAGCGCGTCGCTGATGACCACGCCGCGGTAGCCGATCGACTCACGCAGGATGCCGCCGAGGATGCGCCGTGACAGCGTCGCCGGGTGCTCTGCGTCCAGCTGCGGATAGACGATGTGCGCCGTCATCACGGCCGGGGCTTGGGCCGCCAGCGCGCGGAAGGGCACCAGCTCCAGCGCTTCCAGCTCGGCCAGTGATTTGTCGACGCTGGGCAGGGCGTGGTGGCTGTCGACGTGCGTGTCGCCATGGCCGGGGAAGTGCTTGACGCAGCAGGCCACGCCCTCGCTCAGCGAGCCGCGCATCCAGGCACCGGCCAGGCGTGCCACGCGGTGCGGGTCAGCGCCGAAGCTGCGCTCGGCGATCACCGGGTTGGCGGGGTTGTTGTTCACGTCCAGCACGGGCGCGAAGTTCCAGTTGATGCCCAGGCTGCGCAGGCCGCGCGCCACGGCGGCGCCCACCTGTTCAGCGGCATGCTCAGCCGCCTCGGTGTCCTCGATCGCGCCCAGGGCCATGGCGGCGGGGGCTTGCGGCAGGAAGGTGGCGCGCACCACCGAGCCGCCTTCCTGGTCGATGCCGATCAGCGCGCGGGGCCCGAGCACCTCGCGCAGATCGCCCAGCAGCTGGCGCACCTCGACCTCGCTGCCGAGGTTCTTGCGGAACAGGCAGACGGCGCGGATGTGATGCTCCCGCAGGAACGCCGCGGTCTCGGGCGTCAGGCGCGTGCCTTCGATGTCGACCATCACCAGGTGGCCGGGGTGGAACGGAATGCTCATGCGGCGTCTCGCGGCGAGGGCGGCGCGGGCCGCCCCGCGGGGTCAGTGGGTGCGGGTCACCTTGCTCAGGTGGCGCGGCTCGTCGGGGTTGTTTCCGCGTGCGCGGGCCAGGGCTTCGACCATCGGGTAAAAGCTCTGGATGGCCGCCACCGGGTCGAGGTCCACCGCCTCGGTGGTGGCCAGTGGCAGGTCAGCGCCGGGCGTGCCTTGCGGCGCGGCCAGCAGCACGGTGCCGCCGCGCTGGCGCATTTCGGCGGCCAGGGCCACCAGGCCTTCCTGGGCCGGGCCGCGCGGTGCAAACACCAGCAGCGGGTAGCCGGCGCCCACCAGGGCCATCGGGCCGTGTTTCACCTCGGCGCCCGAAAACGCCTCGGCCTGGATGCCGCAGGTTTCCTTGAACTTCAGCGCGGCTTCCATGGCCACGGCCAGGCCGGTGCCACGGCTGATCACGAACAGCTTGTCGGCGTTCACCAGCGTGTCCACGGCGGGCTGCCAGTCCAGCGCGGCGGCCTGGCGCAGCGCGGTGGGCAGCGCGTTCAGGGCAGTCAGCAACGTCTCGTCACCTTGCCAATGGGCCACCAGCCGGGCACCGGCCACCAGCTGGGCGATGTAGCTCTTGGTGGCGGCCACGCTGCGCTCGGGGCCGGCATGCAGCGGCAGCACCCATTCGGCGGCGCGGGCCAGCGGCGAGGCTTCGTCGTTCACCACGGCCAGGGTGCGGGCACCGCCGGCACGGAAAAACGCGGTGGGCGTGATCAGGTCCGGGCTCTGGCCCGATTGCGAGAAGGCCACCGAGGTGATGCCTTCGCAGCGCAGGCTGGACTGGTGCAGCGTCAGCAGCGACATCGGCAGCGAGGTGACGAGCCGGCCCATGCGCGCCATCGCCAGGTAGGCCATGTAGTGCGCGGCGTGGTCCGAGCTGCCGCGGGCCACGGTCAGCATGCCGCCAAAGGGTTCGCGGCGCAGGTCGGCGCCGAGGGCGCTGTACACCGCTTCGTCGCGGCTCAGCTGGCGCGTCACCGCATCGGCGGCTTCGCGGGTTTCTTCAAGCATCCTGGAGCTCAATGGCTTCTCCTTCAATGACCACCGCCTGCAGCTGCAGCGCGGGGTCGAACATCACGAGGTCGGCCATGGCGCCGGGCACCAGACGGCCCCGGTCAGGCAGGGCCAGGTAATCGGCGGCATGGGTGGCGGTGCGGGCCGAGGCTTCGGCCAGCGACAGCCCCAGGCCCACCCAGTTGCGCAGGGCCTGGTCCATCGTCAGCGCGCTGCCGGCAAGGGTGCCGTCGGCCAGGCGCACGCCGCCCAGGCACTTGTGCACCGTGTGGCGGCCCAGGCGGTAATCGCCATCGGGCATGCCGGCCGCGGCGGTGGAATCGGTGACGCTGAACAGGCGCGGAATGGTGCGCAGCGCCACCTTCAGGGCGCCCGGGTGCACATGCAGCAGGTCGGGGATGACTTCGGCATATTCGGCATGCGCCAGTGCCGCACCCACCATGCCGGGCGCACGGTGGTGCAGGCCGGTCATCGCATTGAACAGGTGGGTGAAACCGGCCGCACCGGCTTGCAGTGCGGCCACGCCGTCTTCATAACAGCCGGCCGAGTGGCCGATCTGCACGCGCCAGCCTTCGGCCACCATCTGGGCGATCAGCGCGAGGTGGCCCGGCAGCTCCGGCGCCACCGTGATCAGGCGGATGGGCGCCAGCGCATGCAGGCGGCGCACTTCGTCGATCGAGGCTTCGCGGGCGAAGTCAGGCTGGGCGCCGAGCTTGCCGGGGTTGATGTACGGGCCTTCCAGGTGCACGCCCAGCACGCGGGCGGTGCCGGCCGGCCGTTCACGGCAGCAGGCGCCCATCGCGGCAAAGGCGGCTTCGATTTCAGCCGCCGGCGCGGTCATGGTGGTGGCCAGCAGCGACGTGGTGCCGTGGCGGGCATGGGTGCGGGCGATATGGCCCACGGCATCGCCGGCGTCCATGGTGTCGTGGCCGCCACCGCCGTGCACATGCAGGTCGATGAAGCCCGGCAGGATCAGCGGCTGCCCGCTGTCACGGGCCTGGGCCTCGCTGATCGGGTCGCCCTGGATGGCGCTGATGCGGCCGCCTTGCTGGTGCAACTCACCGAGCACGAAGCCGTGCGGCGTGAGGATGGCGCCGCGGTGGCGCGTGGGGGTGTCTGGCGTGCTCATGCAGTCTCCGACGCCAGGTGCTGGCGGATCAGGTGCAGGGCACCGTCGGTGGCGTCGCCCTGGCTGGGCACGCACCGGTGTTGCAGGAAGGGCGGCAGGCGGGGCTGCAGGCGCTGGGCAATGCTGCCGGCGCAGACGATGGGCAGCTCACCGGCGGGGTCGAGCGCGCGGGCCAGCTCGGTCAGCGAGACCACCGCGATGTTGATGAGTGCAGCGGCGTGCGGGTCGGTGGCCTCGTGGTCAAACACCAGCGGGGCCAGCGTGGCGTAGGCGCGCTGGCCGGCCTGGGCGCACCAGCTGCGCATGCCGTCGGTGTCGCGGCCGGTGGCGGCCAGCACGGCGCGGTCCAGCGGGCCGCTGGCGGTCTGGCCGTCGAGCACGTGGTGCACATGGCGCACGGCCTGCAGGCCCAGCCAGGCGCCGCTGCCTTCGTCACCCACGCCAAAGCCCCAGCCGCCCACGGTGTGGCGGTGGCCGTCCGGCCAGCAGGCCTCGGCCACGCTGCCGGTGCCGGCCACCAGCACCATGCCGGCTTGCCCGCCGTGGGCGCCCAGCAAGGCGGTGAAACCGTCGGTGTCGACCACCAGGCGGGCGAAGGCGGGTTGTGTGGGCTGCCGGGCGAGGAAGGTGGCTTTCAGACCGGCCTCATGCGCACCGGCCAGGCCAGCACCCAGGGCGCAATCGCTGAAGGGCACATCGGCCAGCCCGGCTTGGGCCAGGGCTGCGCGCACCGCCTGCAGCACATGCCGCCAGGCTTGCTCCAGGCCCTGCGACAGGCCGGACGGCCCCGCTTCGCCGAAGCCGAGCACCTGCCCTTGCAGGTTGCACAGGCGGGCCCGGGTGCCGGTGCCGCCGCCATCTACGCCGATGATGAAGCGCATGCTCACGCGAATAGCCTCTGGTCTCTTGATTGGTCTGATACCAGTGTAGTACCAGATGAGCACAGGGGTCAACGGGAGCCGTGAAATTTACGGGGTAAGTACCAAGTCCAGAATTAGTACCACTAGATAACCAGATGCTTACATCGCCCAGATGCGCGGGGCGGCTGGCGGCATCTGCCACAGCACCTCGCGCCAGGCGGCCCGAATCTCCCTCAGCAAGGTGAATACCGGCTCTACCCGGTGGGCCAGCACCCGGCAGACCACCACCTGCCCGTCGGGCGCGGTGGCGCCGGCGGTGGCCACCAGCGGCGAGGCGTCCATCACCGCGCGGGCGCTGTCCAGCAGGGCTTCGCGCTCTGGGCGGCTGTAGGCGCTGCCCGTGGCGGCCCACAGCGTGCCCATCACGCCGTGGCCGGCAAACCCGAGCGGCGATTGCAGCAGGGCGTGGTCAGCGGCGTCGATCAGGCCACGTTCCAGCCACACGCCGGGCAGGTTCAGCTCCTGCAGCACGCTGCCCCGGTTGAAGCCGTGGCCGGCGGCCGGCAGGCCCAGGGCCAGCATGTCCCAGCCCATCATCTGCGCGCCTGGTGCCAGCTCGAAGCGCTGGCGGTTCTGGGCCAGGCAGCCGTCGTAGGCGATGGCTTCCAGCGGCAACCATTCCAGCCGGGCGCCGGGGGCCAGGCGGGCGTGCACCTGCTGCACCGCGGTGGCACCCGCGCTGCGGTAGAAGCGGGTGGCGCTGGGCGTGGTGATCAGCGCGTGGCTGTCTGCGGCGAGGTCGATGTCGATCTCCAGCACATCACCGCCGACGATGCCGCCCGGCGGGTGCACCAGCACGTGGTGGCAGACCGCATCGCCTTCGGGGTAGAGGCGCTGCAACACGCGCAGCGGACCGTGGTGGCGGTCATGGGCCACGGTGCGCTGGCCATCTCGCTGGTAGTTCAGTTGCAGGTGGCCATGCCAGCCGCCGCTCGGGTGAAGGCTCATGAAGGGAATGTCAGGGCGGCAGCGTCACAGGGGCATCGGCAGGCTGTCTGCCGCACGTTGCACCCACTGGCCCGGGGTGATGGTGGTCACCAGGCCCTCGGCGCGCATGCGCTCGAGCACCCGGCGGGTGGTGGACAAGGGGGCGTCGCGGTTGCGGCTGAAGGCGAAGAACTGGTTGCGGTCGCTGACCCAGTCCAGCCGCACGCTTGTCCAGCGGCTCTGCAGGAAGATGCGGCAGATGTCGCCGGGCTTGAGCTGGTTCAGCCAGTCCTCGCGGGCCTTCCTGGCCACGCCGTCGTGGTCGTCATCGTGCAGGCTGATGGGCACGGTGTTGAGCTCGCCGTGGTGGGCCCAGTCGGAGTCGTCGGCGTCCAGCGAGCCTTCCCGGTGCACGGGGGGCAAGGCGGGCAGGTCGAGCGCCTGGGGCAGGGTCTCCATTGCCTCTCGGCCGGTGCCGCTGCGGGCCTCGGCGTCTGTCGGCGCTTCATCCAGCGGCATCGCGCCGGTGTAAGCCAGGCGCGGCCAGTGCGACAGCTCCAGCTGCAGGTCTTCCTCGTGCTGGCGCACGCGGTCCGGCAGCTGGCCGGCCTCGACCAGGCCGTCACGGGCTTCCAGCACCAGACAGTCGACTTCGGCCGGGGTCAGCGGCTTCTCGCGCAGGCGGTCGCCGGCGTCGATCATCTGGTCGATGAGCAGCGACCAGCGGCGGGTGCTCTCGGCATCCACGCCGTCGGTGGCGCTGAACAGGGCCAGCACCTGCACCCACGGGCCGAGCAGGAATTGCCGGATGCCCGGCAGCAGTTCCTGCTTGCGCAGCCGCTCGATCATCTGGCTGTGGATCAGCGGCTCCAGCTCCGAGCGGCGGGCCGCCGCGTCCAGCATTTCCTGGTCGCGCACCGAGCTCACCACCGACTCCGGCAGCGAGGCCATCGCCAGGCGTTCGGCATGTGCCAGCGCCTTCTCGTAGTTGTCGGCCGTCAGGGGCACATTCACATTCACCAGCGCGTCCACCAGGGGCTTCAGGCGCTGGTCGAGTGACGGGCGGCCGGGCTCGTTGCGGCCGGGGTCCAGCTGGGCGAGCGAGGCCATGCGGTCAATCAGCTTCCACAGCGGGTTGTCGCCCGAGGCCAGCAGGCGGCCGTCGGCACGCACGCTGCGCTGCACGGGCGCGGCCAGGCGCTGCATCAGTGTGGCCATGCCCAGGCTCAGCCCGGCTTCGCTGGAGATCTGGGCCAGCAGCGCGGGGATCTGGTCCGGCGTCACGTTCACCGGCCGGCCGGCTTCGCGCAGCGAGGTCTGCATCGGCCGTGCGGGGTCGCCCACCGGCAGGCCCAGCACCGGGCCGGTGCGCACCGTCACATGCTGGGGGTCGATGCCGTGGCGGTCGAGCCAGTCGACGAGGCCTTCGTAGAGGCGGCGCGCTTCATCGCTCAAGGGGCGGTTCAGCTCGCGCAGCAGCTCCAGGCGGCGGTGGCCCACGGGCACGCAGTCATGCAGGGCCTCGCTCAGGCACTGCACCAGGGTGTTCGGGCTGAGCAGTTGCGGCGATTCGAAGTAGGCCTGCTCGGCCTGCATGCGCCACACGAAGGTGCGCGCCTTCATCTCGCGCAGCAGCCATTCGCAGGTGCCTTCCAGCGTCAGCACCATGCGGTTGGCGACGATGTTCTCGCTGACCTCGTCGTCCGACATCAGCGTCAGGCCGCTGAGGGTGGAGATGTCGAGTTGCGCGAAGTTCGACGGTGGCGGCTTCGGGCGCTGCGGGTTCTCGATCGCGCCGCCGAGCCGGTCTTGCCAGGCCAGACGCAGGCCGGGCTGGGTGGCCTGGCCGCTGGCAAACAGCACCCGGTCGACGAGGTCCACGGCCACTTCCAGGCAGTGCTGGCGCCAGGCGGGGAAAAGAAGTTCGGGATCGAGTGGGCTCATGGAACTGCAGGCTCAAGCTCAGGGCAGCCCCCCTGGGCCGCCATGCCCGGGATTGTGCCCCGCGGCCACGCGCTTTGCAGCGAATTCAGACAAGGGTTTCCAGCCGCGGACACGACTGGAAACCCCCGCTGATCGCAGCCTCGGGCAGGTGTTGCGGCGATGAGCTCAAGGGCTGAGGTCAGTGCCCCTGCGAGCCCCGGTGCGCCCAGCCGGTCAGCCGGCGCTCCAGGATCGAGAAGAACTCGTACATCGCCATCGCCATCGCGCCAACCACCACCAGGCCGGCAAACGCCAGGCCCATCTGCATGGCCGAGCCCGCCGACACCAGCAGGTAGCCGATGCCTTCGTTCGAGGCGGTCATCTCCGACACCGTGGTGCCCACGAACGCCAGCGTGATGGCCACCTTCAGCGAGCCGAAGAAGTAGGGCATGGATCGTGGCAGGCCGACCTTCACCAGCACGTCCCAGCGCCGCGCGCCCAGCACCCGCAGCACGTCTTCCAGCTCGGGCTCCAGCGTGGCCAGGCCGGTGGCGATGTTCACCGTGATCGGGAAGAACGAGATCAGGAAGCCGGTCAATATCGCCGGGCCCACGCCGATGCCGAACCACACCACCAGGATGGGCACGAAGGCCGCCTTGGGCAGGGCATTGAAGCCGGTCATCAACGGGTAGATGGCGGCATAGGCCAGGCGCGAACTGCCGATCAGAAAGCCCAGCAGCACACCCACCACGATGGCCAGCGCAAAGCCCACCATCGTCACCCACCAGGTGCGCCAGGCGTGCTTGGCGATCTCGCCCTTGAACTCCACCAGCTGCTCCCAGATGCGCAGCGGGCTGGGGAAGACAAATTCGCTGACGGAAAAGGCCGTGCACAGCACCTGCCAGATCACCAGCGTCAGCACCAGCAGCGCCCACGGGGCCCAGGTTTCAAGCCGTTTGCTGCTGTTCATTGCGCCACCTCCGCGCCTTGCTTGCGCATGGCGCCGATGTGGCCGCGCAGCTCGTGCACGATGGCCGTGAACTCGGGCGTGTAGGTCAGCTCCAGGTTGCGCGGGCGGGGCAGGTCGATGTCGCGCTTGACCACGAAGCGGCCCGGGCTCTTGCTCATCACGTACACCGTGTCGGCGAGGAACACGCTTTCACGCAGGTCGTGTGTCACGAGGATGACGTTGAATTTCTGCGCCGCCTGCAGGTCACGCAGGATGCACCATAGCTCCTCGCGGGTGAAGGCGTCGAGCGCGCCGAAGGGTTCGTCGAGCAGCAGCATCTTCGGCTCATGGATCAGCGCCCGGCAGATGCTGGCCCGCTGCTGCATGCCGCCCGAGAGTTGCCACGGGAACTTGTCTTCATAGCCGCCCAGGCCCACGCTTTGCAGCAGCTTGCGGGCGCGGGCTTCGAACTCGGCCTTCTTCTGCTTGAACTGGCTGCGGTAGGGCTCGACGATCTCGAGCGGCAGCATCACGTTCTGCACCGTGGTGCGCCAGGGCAGCAGGCTGGGCGCCTGGAAGGCCATGCCGGTGATCTTCAGCGGGCCGGTCACTTCCTGCCCGCCGATGATGACCGTGCCCTTGCTCGGGCGCTTCAGGCCCGTGGCCAGCTTCATGAAGGTGGACTTGCCGCATCCTGACGGGCCAACGATGGCGATGAACTCGCCTTCCTCGACCTGCAGGTTGATGTCTTCGACGGCGTACTGGCCCTGGGCCATCAGCTCGTCGTTGTAGGCCAGCCAGACCTCGTGGAAATCGACAAACGCCATGGGTGTGCTCCGGTGGCGCTGGGCTTACTTCTTGACGGCCAGGATGTTGCGGCTGGCGGCCGGCGGCAGGAAGCTGCCGTTCCAGACAGCGTCCGGGTTGACGCGGCTCTTGGTCTGGAAGGCGTCGGCCACCTGGCTGGCCATCAGGGCCAGGCGCGGCTTGCTGATGTCGCCGAAGGTTTCGGCGCGGGCATCGGCGGTGTTCACGGCCGAGTCGATGGCCAGGCGCAGGCGCTTTTCCTCCATCGCTGCATTGATGATGCCGTCGCGCTCCTTCACCACGGCGGTGGCGGCGGTCGGATCGGCCAGCACGGCCTTGGCACCTTCGGTGAACGCCACCAGGAACGCCTTCACGGCTTCCGGGTTCTTCTTGATGAACTCCTCGCTGGCGATGATGGCGTTGCCGTACAGCTTCACGCCGTAGGACGGGTAGAGCATCACGTTGATGTCTTCGGCCTTCACGCCTCGGGCTTCCAGGTTCAGCAGGCTGGTGAAGTAGAAACCGGTGATGGCGTCCACGTCGCCCTTGGCGAGCATGGTTTCACGCAGCGGCGGGTCCATGCTGACCCATTCCACCTTGCCCACGCCATTGGCCTTCTGGAAGATCGGGAAGGCGCGGCGACCGGCGTCGAACACCGGCGCGCCCAGCTTCTTGCCGGCCAGGTCCGCCGGGGCCTTGATGCCCGTCTTCTTCAGCGAGAACACGGCCGACGGCGTGTTGTTGTAGACCATCATCACCGCCACCGGCTTGTTCGGGGCGGTGGGGTTGTTGGCGTGGAATTCCATCAGCGCAGCCAGGTCGGCAAAGCCCATGTCGTAGCTGCCCGAGGCCACGCGGTTGACCGCATTGCCCGAGCCATTGCCCGCGTCGATGGTGACGTTCAGCTTCTGGGCCTTGAACTGGCCCTTGGCGGCAGGCAGCAGGAAGAAGGCGCTGGGGCCCTCGAAGCGCCAGTCGAGCTGGAACTTGATGGCGGTTTCCTGGGCCGATGCGGTGCCGGCAACGCCGAGCGTGGCGAGGGCGGTGGCGACACAGATCAGGGTGCGGCGCGTCAGCGAAAACTGGGGCATGGCGGTCTCCGGGAAAAGGGCAAGTTCAGCGTGGGGAAAGGGTTGCACAAACCTTTGCAAGAACCGTGCGCGGATGGCCACGCGCCTGGCTGCCGTTCAGGCCAGCAAGTCGGCCAGTGCGCGGGCCACCACCTTGGTGGCGCCGCGCAGGTCGTCCAGGTTCAGGTGCTCATCGGCGCGCTTGGCGTTGGACTCCAGTACCGTGCGCGGGCCGGCGCCGTAAATGACGGCCGGCACACCGGCTTCGCCGTACAGGCGCACGTCGGTGTAGAGCGGCGTGCCAGAGGTGGGAATGGCCTCGCCGAACACGGCTTGCGCGTGTGCCTGCAGGCGGCTGGCCAGCACCTCGTGGCCGGCCAGCGGCTTGAGCGATTCGGCCAGCAGGATGCGCTTGATTTCCACCCGGATGCCCGGGCAGGCGGCCACGGCCTGCTCGATGAGCGCGCGCACCTCGGCTTCCACCGCGGCACTGTTCTCTTCCGGAATCATGCGCCGGTCGATCTTCAGCAGCACCTTGCCGGGCACCACATTGGTGTTGCTGCCGCCCTCGATGCGACCCACGTTCAGGTAGGGGTGGGTGATGCCCGACACCGCCGAGAGGCGCTGGCGCAGCACGTCGTTGTGGGCGTAGAGCGCGGTGAGCAACTGGTTGGCAGCCTGCAGCGCGTCGACACCCGTGTGCGGATAGGCCGCGTGCGAGGCCAGGCCATGCAGCGTGATCTCGAACTGCAGGCAGCCGTTGTGGGCGGTGACCACCTGGTAGCTGAAGCCGGCGGCGATCAGCAGGTCGGGCTTGGTCAGGCCTTGTTTCAGCAGCCAGCCCGGGCCGAGCTCGCCGCCAAATTCCTCGTCGTAGGTGAAGTGCAGCTCCAGCGCACCATGCCGGGGCCGGGCCACGGCCTCCAGGGCGCGCAGGGCGAAGGTGTAGGTCGCGAAGTCGCTCTTGCTCACCGCCGAGGCGCGGCCATACAGCTGGCCGTCCACCACCTCGCCACCGTAGGGGTCATGCAGCCAGCCTTCACCCGGCGGCACCACGTCGCCGTGGGCGTTCAAGGCGACGGTCGGGCCCGGCTTGTTGCCATCAGCCGTGCCGTAGTCGCGGCGCACGATCAGGTTGGTGATGCTCTGCATGCCCTGTTGTTGCACCATCGCGGCGGGCACCGGGTGCTTCACGGCAGGCAGGCCCATGTCGGCCAGCAGCTCAGCCGTGCGGTCGGCGTGGGGCGCGTTGTTGCCGGGCGGGGTGTCGGTGGGCACCTGCACCAGGGCCTGGAGAAAAGCCACTTCCTCGTCGAAGTGCGCGTCGATCCAGCGGTCGATGTCGGTGTGTTGGCTCATGGGGTGAGCTCCTGGGCAAGTTGTTCGATGAGTCGGGTGAAAGCGGCCACCGCCAGATCAGCGTCGTGGTGGGTGACCGATTCCAGCGGGTTGTGGCTGATGCCGCCGTTCTGGCCGCGCACGAAGAGCATGGCCTGGGGCATCAGGTCGTGCAGCTTCATCGCGTCGTGGCCGGCGCCGCTGGGCAGCGTGAAGGCCGGCAGGCCGAGGGCGTTCACGGCCCTGGCCCAGCGTTGCTGCCAGGCGGCATCACTCGGCGCAGCGGCGGCGCGCATGATTTCTTCCAGCTGCCACTGCAGGCCGCGGCGGGTGCAGATGCGCGCCAGCTCTGCCTGCACATCGGCCAGGCAGGCGTCGCGCGCCTCGTTGGTGGTGGCGCGAATGTCCAGGCTGAACTGGCAGCGGCCGGGCACCACGTTGATGCTGCCGTTCGGCACCTGCAGCTGGCCGATGGTACCCACCAGGTCGGGCACGGCGGCAGCGCGTTGTTCCAGATAAAGCGCCAGCTCGGCCACCGCCGGTGCGGCGTCGCGGCGGCGGTCCATCGGCGTGGTGCCGGCATGGCTGGCCACGCCGATGATTTCGCCCAGCAAGCGCACGCTGCCATTGATCGAGGTAACCACGCCCAGCGGCAAATCCAGCTCGGTCAGCACCGGGCCTTGTTCGATGTGGATTTCGACAAAGCCGAGGTAGCGCTGGGCGTCGCGCTGCAGGGCCTTGATCGCGTCCATCGTGGCGGGCAGGCCGGCGGCCTGCATGGCGGCGGCCATGGTGATGCCGTCCGCATCGGCCTGGCTCAGCCAGTCGGGGTTGAACTGCCCCACCAGCGCGGCGGATGCCAGGAAGGTGGCCTTGTAGCGTTGGCCCTCCTCCTCGGCGAAGGCCACCACCTCGATGCCGAAGGGCAACCGCCGGCCTTCGGCGTGCAGGGCCTGCACCACGGCCATCGGCGCCAGCACACCGAGGCGCCCGTCGTAGGCGCCGCCGTTGCGCACGGTGTCGTAGTGGCTGCCTGTGAGCAGCCGGCGGGCGGTGGGCTCGGCCCCGTGGTACACGCCCACCACATTGCCCACGGCGTCCAGGGTCACTTCGTCAAAGCCGGCGGTTTGCATCCAGCCTTGCAGCTGCGCGGCGCACGCCCGGTGCGCGTCGGTCAGGTAGGTGACTGTCAGCTCGCCACGTTCCAGGTAGCCCGGCTCGCTGTGCACGGCCAGCGCTGCGGCCCAGTCCCAGACCTGTGCGCCGGCCTGGGGCGTGTGGCCCAGCTTGTCGTCGAGGCGAATTTCAGCGATGCGGTGGATGTTGCGCAGGCATTCGGCCCGCTCCAGATCGGGCGCGTTGCGCAGGCGCCGGGCAAAGGTGCGGATGATCTCGCTGCGCCCCAGCCCGGTGCCACGCGGCCCGCGCACCGCCAGAATGAACGGGAAGCCGAAACGGGCGTTGTAGGCGGCGTTCAGGGCCTGCAGTTGCTCGAATTCGGCCGGGCTGCAATCGGTCAGGCCGGCGCGTTGCTGCTCGCCGGTCGATTCGGCGGTCAGCGTGCGCGCCACCATGGCCTTGCCGGCCAGCTCCGGGTGCGCACGGATCAGGCCGAGCTGCTCGTCCTCCGAGGCCTCACGCACCACATTGGCCAGGGCCAGCTTCAGGCCGGCCAGGCTGGTGAACGGGCGGGCGGCTGCGGCGCGGCGGGCAATCCAGGGCGAGTGTTCATAAATGCCGTCGAGCAGCACGGCCAGCTCATCGGCGGTGCCTTGGTTCAGCTGCTCAAGTGTCAATGCTGACGGTGAGGCGGAGTGGCTTGCTGCGCTCATGGCGTCATTCCCAGACAAAGGCGGTGGTGGCATCAAAGGGGTGCGTGGTGCGCCAGTGCTGGGCGATGTCGATGCGCCTCGTCACCCAGACGCGCTCATGGGCCTGCACATGGTCGAGAAAGCGCTGCAGCGCACGCATGCGGCCGGGCCGGCCCAGCAGACGGCAGTGCATGCCGATGCTCAGCATGGAGGGCCGTTCGTCGCCCTCGGCGTACAGGACGTCGAAGCTGTCGCGCAGGTATTGGAAAAACTCGTCGCCGTGGCTGAAGCCCTGGGGCAGGGCGAAGCGCATGTCGTTGGTGTCGAGGGTGTAGGGCACGATCAGGTGCGGGGCCAGCTCACCGCTGGTCTTGCGCACCTGCAGCCAGAAGGGCAGGTCGTCGCCGTAGTAATCGCTGTCATAGGTGAAGCCGCCGTGGTCAGCCAGCAGGCGCCGGGTGTTGGGGCTGTCGCGTCCGGTGTACCAGCCGGCGCCGTGCAGCGGGCGGCTGCCATCGGCCGGCAATTGCAGCAGGCGGGCGAAGCTGTCCATCGCCAGTTGCAGGTGCTCGCGCTCTTCGCTTTCGGGCATCTGCTGGTAGTGGATCCATTTCCAGCCGTGGCAGGCGATCTCGTGGCCCAGCTCGACGAAGGCGGCCGTCACGTCGGGGCAGCGCTCAAGGGCGGTGGCCACGCCGAACACGGTGAGCGGCAGGCCGCGCTGCTCGAACTCACGCAGCAGGCGCCACACCCCCACGCGGGCGCCGTATTCGTAGATGCCTTCCATCGACAGATGCCGGGCCGGGTAGCTGGCCGGGTTGAACATCTCTGAGAGGAACTGCTCGCTGCCGGCGTCACCGTGCAGCACGCTGTTCTCGCCGCCTTCCTCGTAGTTCAGCACGAACTGCACGGCGATGCGCGCCTGGCCCGGCCATTGCGCGTGGGGGGGGTGGCGGCCATGGCCGCGCAGGTCACGGGGGTAGGTCACGGGTGGCTCCTTCAGGCGGGCGAGGGCGGCTGCAGCGCATTGGCCAGGCTGCTCACACGCGGGTGCAGACGCAGGTTGCGTTCCACGTTGCCGAGGTGGTCGGCCATCAAGGCGACGGCGGCGTCGGCATCGCGGCGGGCCAGGGCATCGACGATGGCCACGTGTTCGGCCTGCGAGTGCTCGGCCGAGTGGGCGCTCTGGTACATCAGCGAAATCAGCGACGAGCGCGAGAGCAGGTCGCCCAGCAACTCGGCCAGCACCTGGTTGCCCAGCATGCCGGCCAGCAGGGTGTGGAAGTCAGCCAGCAGCCGGGTGCGGCCTGACACGTCGGTGCGGGCCACGGCCGCGGCCTCGTCCTTCAGGTGGCGACGCAGCTGGGCCACCTGGGCGCGGGTGATGCGGGCGCAGAGCTCACGCACCATCGCGGCCTCCAGCATGCTGCGCACCTCGAACACCTGCCGCGCTTCGTCGACGCTGGGCTCGCTCACGAAGGCGCCGCGGGCCGGGGCGAGGGTGACCAGCCGGTCGCGCGAGAGCTGGTTCAGGGCCTGCCGCACGACGGTGCGCGAGACCTGGAAGATGTCGGCGATCTGCTGCTCTGCCAGCTTGGTGCCGGGCATCAGTCGCCGCTCGACGATGGCCGTGGTGATGGCATCAACGATGCGCTGGGTGGTGGTCGATTCGCCGTGGGGCTCGGTACCGGCGGCGGCCAGGGCTTCGTCAGGTGGTGTGGTGGCCGGGGCCGATTCAGCGGAGCCCCCGGCACGGCGCTTGCGTGCAGGGCGTGGGGCAGGGGCGACGGGGGGCGGCATGGTGTGGGCGACGGGTCGAGGGGGCGGTGGGAGCATCAAGGGCGGTGGCTGCACGAGGCCGCTGCTTGCGGTGTATGCCAAAGTGTATACACTTCAGAGCCAATCCACCATGTCTGAATGCCTGCGCCGGCAGCAGCCCATTTTTTGAAAGATCGCCGCCATGGGACGCCTCACCACCCACGTGCTTGACACCATGAACGGCTGCCCGGCTGCGGGCATGTCCGTGAGCCTGTGGCGCCTGCTGCCGGGCCAGCCGCCCGAGGCGGTGTGCAGCCTGCAGCTGAATGCCGATGGCCGGGCCGATGCGCCGCTGCTGCAGGGTGATGCCTATGTGCCCGGCAAATATCGGCTGGTGTTTGGCGTGGCGGCTTACTTCCGGGGCCTGGGCGTGACGCTGCAAGAGCCGCCGTTCCTTGATGAGGTGCCGCTGGAATTCGGCCTGGCCGCAGGATCAGCGAATGCCGAGCAGGCGCCTCACTATCACGTGCCCCTGCTCGTCAGCCCCTGGGCCTACTCCACCTACCGCGGCAGCTGAGGCCACACCCCGCCATGGAAACCTATCTGCTCGACTGGGCCAACCTCCTGCTGCGCTGGCTGCACGTCATCACCGCCATCGCCTGGATCGGCTCTTCGTTCTACTTCGTCTGGCTCGACAACCACCTTGTCCCGCCGGCTGATCCGGCCCTGCGCGACAAGGGCGTGGGCGGTGCACTCTGGGCCGTGCATGGCGGCGGCTTCTATCACCCGCAGAAGTACCTGGGCGCCCCCCCGCGCATCGATTCCGAGCTGCACTGGTTCTACTGGGAAAGCTATTCCACCTGGCTGTCGGGCTTTGCGCTGTTCACGGTGCTGTACCTGTTCAACGCCGGCACGTTCCTGATCGACAAGAGCGTCTATGCGTGGGGGCCGGCGGCGGCCATCGGTGCCTCGCTCGGCCTGCTGGTGGCCTTCTGGCTGGTGTATGACCTGATCTGCCGCGTGTTCGGCCAGCGGCCGGGCGGCGACCGCATCGTCGGTGTGCTGGTGGCGCTGGTGGTGGGTGTGTCGGCCTGGGGCGTGTGCCAGCTGTTTGCGGGTCGCGCCGCGTTCTTACTGGTCGGCGCCATGATGGCCACGACCATGAGCGCCAACGTGGCGATGTGGATCATTCCGGGCCAGCGCAAGGTGGTGGCGGCCATCCAGGCCGGCGCGCCGGTGGACCCGGTGCACGGCCAGCGCGGCAAGCAGCGCAGCCAGCACAACACCTACTTCACGCTGCCGGTGCTGGTGGCGATGTTGAGCAACCACTACGGCCAGCTCTACACCCACCGCTGGAACTGGGTGCTGCTGATCCTGCTGATGCTGTGCGGCGCCTTGATCCGCCAGTTCTTCGTAGCCCGCCACAAGACCCAGGTCAACCACGAGCCTTCGCCCTGGGGCTGGGTGGTGGCCGGACTGGTGCCCTTGGTGGCGGCCATTGCGCTGGCGGCGCCGTGGGGCGCAGCGGGCTCGTCGGCTGCGGCGGTGCCGGCTGCCAACCTGGCGCAGCTGCAAGCCTCGGTCGAGGCCGTGGTGCAGCAACGCTGCGTGATGTGCCACAACGCCCAGGTGCAGAACAAGGGTGTGGCGCTGCACACGCCGGAGTTGCTGCTGCAACACGCGGCGCAGGTGCACCAGCAGGCCGTGGTGCTCAAGGCCATGCCGATGGGCAATGCCACGGGCATCACCGATGAGGAACGAGCCCTGATCGGGCGCTGGTTCCAGGCGCGCCAGGCCACGCCCTGAGCGACCCATTCAGCCACCCATTTGAGCCACGTCGCTCTCACGCAAGGCCCAGGCCCTCCACCCCTCGGGGGATCCTCCGGATTTCGTGTCGGGTGGTCACGCCGCCTTCACGGCGCTTGAGTCAAAATCCGTGCATCAAGAACAGGGGGCTTCAGCCCCGCACGGAGGCGGTGTAGCTGGGAGGCGCACCGTGACATCACATGACCTTTCAACGCTTGTTGCTGGCCATCGGCCTGGTTTTTGTCGTCGCCCTGGGTTGGCGTTATCGCAACGCCCCGATCTTCATGGGCAGTGCCGGGCAGCCGGCTGCCGCCGCACCCGCCATCAAGTTCGACAACGGCACCGTGCGCCAGCAGCCTGATCCGGCTTCAGCTGCCTCGGCCGTGGCGCAGTCCCGGCCCACCGGCCCTGGCGGCATGCGCAAGTGCAAGAAGGGCAGCACGGTGGTCTACACCGACCGCATCTGCCCGCCGGGCACGCAGGAAATGGACATCGGCGGCAACGTCAATGTGGTGGGCGGCGGTGTGCCGGCCGGCGCCAAGAAGGCCCCGGTGGAAGAGCCTGACCTGCGTGAGCAGCGCATCCAGAACGTGCTGGAAGGCCGCGGCGCCCGCTGAGTTCGCGGTGGGCTCAACGCCAGCCGAAGTGCTGGCGCACCTGCTGGGCCGTGGTGTTCACGCCCTGCTGTTTCACCACCGGAATGCGCAGCACCTCACCGGTGCCTTGCAGGCGGATCGGGTCAGCGCCCAGCACCACCACCTTCGGGAATTGCCAGCCGGCCTGCCGCAGCTGATCAACGTACTGCTGCGCATCGGGCCAGCGCTGCGGATCGGTCGGGTTGTGCTGTGGCCACAGGCTGAACAGCACATGCTCGCACCGGCTGCGCGCCACTTCGGTCAGGAAGTCTTGCGGTGAGGTGCGGCTTTCCTGCAGCGCCGACACGCGGGCATACAGCTTCAGCGCGCCACCGCTGCTCAGGTCGATGTCGCGCACATTGCGGTTGAAGCAACCCGTCAGGCAGCGCGCCAGGGTGGACTTGCGGGTGTTGGCGCTGCCCACCAGCAGCCAGGCTTGCTGGCCGCTCATGGGCGACAGCCTTGCTGGTGCCCGATGCCCTTGAGCCAGGCGCGGCGCACGGTGCCGGCGGCGATGGCCGCGGCCACCTGGCGCGAATAGCGCTCGGCGCCGGTCAACTTGCGCACCCAGCCGCGGAACGGCACCACGCCTTCGGCAGCGCCTTGCAGTGCATTCACCGCGGCATTGCCGGCGGCTTGGCCGCCGCGCTCCACCAGGCCCGGATGTTCAGGGTTGGCGGGTGCGTCCAGGTCAGGGCCCAGCACCTCGTCGAGGCCCTTGATCTCGGCCTTCAAGGCCTCGCAGGTGTTGGTGGCCGGCGGTGCGTAAGGCGCCTGGCGGGCCACCTGCAACACCTCCGGGATCGGGGCGTTGACGAGGTTCAGGTCTTTCAGCGGCGCCGTGGCGGCGTCCCCGATGCGGCCGGCGGCCGATGGCTCAGACGATGCGCACCCGACCAACAGAAAAGGGGCCGCAACACAGGACAGCAACAGCACTGAACGGGACATGTTTTTCATGCAACTCAGGATAGCAGGCTGGTGCACCATCGCTTGGACCTGAGTGAGGGATGTGAGCCCGGTGTGACCATCCGGCATCGGGCCTGTTTATTGCTCGCTGCCTGCCCATGCCTGAACCTCTTGAATCCGACCTGCCGATTGCCCACACGCCCTTCGAAGACGCGCAGGCGATCTTCGCCGGCACGCTGTTCGTGTCGCTCGCGCTGATCCTGTTCAACCAGGTCGGCATGATCACGGGCGGCACGGCGGGCGTTGCCTTCGTGCTGCACTACCTGACGGGCATCAGCTTCGGCAAATGGTTCTTCGTCATCAACCTGCCGTTCTATTTCTTCGCGTGGCGAATGATGGGACGGGAGTTCACGCTCAAGACCTTCATCGCGGTCAGCCTGCTCACGGCCTTCACGGAATGGTCGCCCCGCTTGTTCGCGATTGACCGCCTGCACCCGGCCTATGCCGCCGTGCTCGGCGGGCTGCTGCTGGGTGCGGGCTGCCTCTTCCTGGCGCGCCACCGGGCCAGCCTCGGCGGCGCCACCGTCATCACGTTCTGGCTGCAACATGCGCGGGGCTGGCGGGCCGGCAAGGTGCAGCTGATGATCGACATCAGCGTGCTGGCCGTGGCCGCCACCGTGCTGCCGCTGGAGCGCGCCGCCTACTCGGTGCTCGGCGCGGTGGTGATGGGCCTGTTCCTGGCCATCAACCACAAGCCGGGCCGGTATGCGGGGCACTGAGCCCGCTCAGATCAACGCCGCAATCGCCTGTCCCAGCTCGGTGGTGTTGGCCTGACCGCCCAGGTCGGGCGTGCGCGGGCCGTCGCGCAGCACCGTCTCGATCGCCTTGACGATGGCGTCGTGCGCGGCTCGGCCGGCGCCTGTGCCCTGGCCGAGAAAATCCAGCATCAGGGCCGCTGACCAGATCATCGCGATGGGGTTCGCGATGTTGCGGCCGTAGATGTCGGGCGCAGAGCCATGCACCGGCTCGAACAGCGACGGGAAGGTGCGCTCCGGGTTCAGGTTGGCCGAAGGCGCCAGGCCGATGGTGCCGGTGCAGGCCGGCCCGAGGTCCGACAGGATGTCGCCGAACAGGTTGCTGGCCACCACCACGTCGAAGCGCTGCGGCTGCAGCACGAAGCGCGCGGTCAGGATGTCGATGTGCTGCTTGTCGCTGGTGACCGCCGGATAGCCGCGGCCCACCTCGTCGGCCCGGCTGTCCCACCACGGCATGCTGATGGCCACGCCGTTGCTCTTGGTCGCCACCGTCAGGTGCTTGCGCGGGCGCGAATCGGCCAGGGCGTAGGCGTAGTTCAGCACGCGGTCGGTGCCGTGGCGGCTGAACACCGATTCCTGGATCACCACCTCGCGCTCGGTGCCGGCGAACATCACGCCGCCCAGGTTGGTGTATTCGCCCTCGGTGTTCTCGCGCACGATGAGGAAGTCGATCTCGCCGGGGCGCCGGTTGGCCAGCGGGCAGGGCACACCTTCAAACAGGCGCACCGGACGCAGGTTCACGTACTGGTCAAACTCGCGGCGGAATTTCAGCAGGCTGCCCCACAGCGAGATGTGGTCGGGCACGGTGGCCGGCCAGCCCACGGCGCCGAAGAAGATGGCGTCCATGCCGCTGAGCTGGTCCTTCCAGTCGGCCGGCATCATGGCCCCGTGCTGCTGGTAGTACTCGCAGCTGGCCCAGTCGATGTGGGTGAGCTCCAGCGGCAGGCCGAAGCGCTGTGCCGCGGCCTGCAGCACGCGCAGGCCTTCGGGCATGACTTCCTTGCCGATGCCGTCGCCGGGGATGACTGCAATGCGGAACGGGGTGGGGCTCATGGGTGGTCTCCGGGGTGAATGGGTGCCTTGCCGGGCATGAACAGCATCGTAGAGAGCTGCCTCTGCATGCACAATGGCCCGATGTGTGAAGCCTCAGTTCACGGATCGTGAGCAATCCAGCCCCGTCCAATGACGACCTCCGGGTGTTCACCGCGGTGGTGCTGAAATCAAGTTTCAGCGCTGCCGCGAAAGACCTCGGCGCCTCGCCGGCCTACATCAGCAAGCGCATCAAGGTGCTCGAAGACCAGCTGGGCACCCAGCTGCTGCACCGCACGACGCGCCAGGTGGCGCTGACCGAGGACGGCGAGCGGGTGTACCGCTGGGCGCAGCGCATCCTCGACGACCTTGACCAGCTGCTGCAGGAAGTGGGCGGCACCCGGGCCCAGCCGCGCGGCGTGCTGCGGGTGTGCAGCAGCTTCGGCTTCGGCCGCCAGCAGGTGGCGCCGGCGCTGGGGGAGCTGACGGCCCGCTACCCGAAGCTGCAGGTGCGGCTCGATCTGTTTGACCGCCTGGTGGACGTGGCCGCCGAAGGCTTTGATCTGGACGTGCGGGTGGGTGATGACATCGCCCCGCACCTGATCGCCCGGCGGCTGGCCCACAACCACCGCATCCTGTGTGCTGCGCCGGCCTACCTCGCGCAGCACGGCACCCCGCGCTCACTCGATGAGCTCAAGGCCCACGCCTGCCTGGCCATCAAGGAGCGCGATCATCCGTTTGGCGTGTGGCGTTTGCAGAGCGAAGGCCGCGAGCAGATGGTCAAGGTGCAGGGGCCGCTGTCGAGCAATGACGGCGAGGTGGCGCTGCGCTGGGCGCTGGACGGCCGCGGCATCTTGTTGCGTTCGATGTGGCAGCTGGCGCCGCTGCTGGCGTCTGGTGCGCTGGTGCCGGTGCTGCCGGGCTGGGAGCAGCCGGCCAATATCTGGGCGGTTTATCCGGTACGGCTGGAGCGCTCTGCCAAGTTGCGCGCGGCGGTGGAGTTCCTCGTGCAGTGGTTCAAGCCCGAGGCCGTGGCTCAGAGGTGCTTGTAGAAGAAGGTGGTGCCGCAGAAGGTGCCGTCAGGGAAGAGGGCGTAGCGCGGCACCACGCCGGCAGGCGTCCAGCCGGCACGCTGGTAGAGCCGCTCCGCATCGCCACCGGTCACGGTATCCAGCACCAGCACGGTTTTGCCCTCCGCCCGGGCCTGGGCATCCAGTGCGTCCAGCAGTCGTTGGCCCAGGCCGGCGCGGCGCGCCCGGCGGTGCACCAGCATCTTGGCCACATCCGCCCGGTGCGGCTGGTTCGGCGGCTGGGCCAGCACCAGCTGCACGGTGCCGTCGATGCGGCCGTCAGCGGTTTGCGCCACCAGCAAAGCCCGCTCGCCCCGGGCCACGCCTTGCAGCACGCCTTGCCAGAAGGCCCGGGCCTGCGCGGCGGTCAGGTCGGCCATGAAGCCCACCGAGGCACCACCGGCCACGCAGTCGCACAGGACTTCCGCCAGTCCGCTCGCCAACGAATGGGCCAGGGTGCCGTCATCGGCCGCCGCCGCCTGCGCGGTGATGCGATGCACGGTGTGCAGGCTGTCGTCCGTTGAGCGGTGCGGGGTGGGCGCGGTCATGCGTGGCTCCTGTGGGGGTAGTGAAGAACTTGGCGATGGTGGCTCGTCGAGTTTGGCGGGCAAGCCGTTGCGGCTCAGCGCAGCATCACGGTCTGCCGTTTCCAGCCGGCATCTTGCCAGCGCTGGAAGGCACTGAGCAGTTGCGGCGTGCTGGCCTGTTTGTCGATTTCGCCGGTGGCGATGCGGCTCACTTCAAAGCGCCGGTTGTAGCGGCCGTCCACCCGCGCTTCGCGGCTCACCAGCACGCGCGGCTCACCGTCGCCCACCCAGCCTGCAAACTCGACCACGCCAATGTCGGTGCCCAGCGGATTGCCGGTGGCGGGCGGCAGCACGTCCAGCACCCAGCCGTCGGGCGTGCGCTTCATCAGCCAGAGCTCACGCCAGGTGGCCAGCGGCTGCACGGCCAGGCTCACGGCGGTGCCGGCGGTATTCACGCTGGCCGAAGCGGGCCACACCACGCTGAAGGTGCAGTGGCGCAGCAGCGGCTGCTGCGGGCCATGGCTGGCGTCAGTCAGCAGCACGCAGGTTTCGCCGGGCTGGCTGCCGGGAATGGTCAGCACACGCAGTCGCTGGTTGCCTGCGGTGGTCACGGCCACAGCCGGCTCTGCTGCCCAGCGTGAAGCGCCTACGCGCATCGCCGCGTCGTTGAGTTCGATCAGGTCGTCGTCGGTCAGCTCGTTCTTGTTGACTGCCGCAAGTGCGGTGAGTGCGCGTTGGCCGGCTTGTGCGCTGGCGGTGAGCGCAGCAGCTTCCTGGCGCCTTGCCTGCCCGAAGGCCACGCTGGCCCACACACCGGCCCGGCGCATGAAGACGCGCTGGCGCCACAGCTCAGGCAGCGTCGCCATGTCGGCATCCGTCACTCGGTCGAGCACGTCGGCGCGCCAGCGGTCGAGCGCGTCGCGCTGGCTGACCGGTGTGGCCGGGTCGACGCAGTCGTGTCGCGTCAGGCCCAGCGCGGCGCGGGCGCGTTGCTCAGGCGTGGCGGCGGGTTGTGCCAGCACGCGGCGAAACGCCTCGCCGTCGTAACAGATCCGCATCTGCCCGGCCACTTCCAGGCTGAGCCAGCGCACGCCGTAAGTAGCCATGCCGTCGAGTTGTGCGGTCAGGCGTGTGTTCGTGCCGGCCGTGGGCTGCGCATTGCCCGCGGCATTGCTGGAAGAAGCCCGGCGCGCCACCCGGTCCGCCATGCTGCCCAGCGCGTCCAGCGCTTCAACGGTGTCTGCGGCCGGGGTCTGTGCCGGCGCGGCCTTCAGCCAGG
Source organism: Ideonella margarita (assembly GCF_038066635.1). Taxonomy (NCBI): domain Bacteria; kingdom Pseudomonadati; phylum Pseudomonadota; class Betaproteobacteria; order Burkholderiales; family Sphaerotilaceae; genus Ideonella; species Ideonella margarita. The sequence continues at coordinate 27,078 of NZ_JBBUTI010000010.1, forward strand.
CGGCGGCCAGACCGGCGCCCAGCGCTTCCTGGCCCGGCGTGTCGCGCACAAAGCGCAACCAGGCCAGCAACTCGGGCGCATCGGCGGCGGTGGTGCCGGTCAGCTTCACCTGGCTGGCCCGGATGAAGCCGCCGCGCTCACGCCGGTGGTCCCACACCTGCAGGTAGTCCAGCCGCTGGCCGCGCACCTCCAGCGCATCGCCCGCGGTGAGCTGGGCCTGGCTGGTGGCGCTGTCGCGCGGGGCGGCGCGCAGCGGGCTGGCGTCCTGGGTGACGATGGCCAGCGAGGCCAGGGCCGAGAGGCTGAGGGCGATCACCATCACTGCACCTCGCCGGTGTTGGCGTCAGTGGCGGCGGCGGCGTTGTTCGCGGCCGTCTTCTGCATGCCGCCGATCAGGGCGGCGCCGATGAAATCACCGTTGGCCGGGGGCGGGGCGATGATGACCTGGATCTTGTCGCTGAGCTTGTCGGCCATGGTCTTCTGGATCAGCAAGGGGTGGCGGGTGATGAGCGCGCCTTCACGCGCCATCTGTTCGGCATTCACCTGGCCCACCTTCTGCAGGCGGTACACCTCGGCGTCCGCCAGCTTCTGGCGAGAGTCGGCCTCGCCCTGGCTTTCAATGCGGCGCGCCTGGGCCGAGCCTTCGGCACCGCGGATGCGGGCCACCTTCTCGGCCTCGGCTTCCAGCTGGCGCTGCTCGATCTGCTTCTGCTTGAACGGCAGCACGTGCTTCATTGCTTCTTCCTGCGCCTTGGCCGCGATGATCTGTTCGCGGGCCGCGGCTTCGGCGTCCTTCTCGCGGCGCACCTTGTCGGCTTCGGCTTCGAGCGCGGTCTGCTCGACCTGCTTTTCCTTCAGCACCAGCGTGTAGCGCATCTTCTCGGCTTCGAGTTCTTCCGACAGCAGGCGGTCCATGCCGCGGCGGTAGTCGGCCGGCAAATCCACCTTGCCGATCTGCACGCCACGCAGCAGCACGCCGTCGCTGGCCAGGCGGGTTTTCAGCTCGGCGTCGATGTCGCTCTGGATCTGGGCGCGCTTGGTCGAAAAGATTTCGCGCACCGTGTAGCGGGCAAATGCCTTGTAGACCACGCCCTGCACGGCGGGCTGCACCACGTCGCGGGCCAAGTCGTCGGGCAACTGGCTGGCATGGCTGGCGAGGTGGGTGGGGTCGAGGGCATAACGCACCGACAGATTCACGCCCAGCGACAAGCCCTCGATCGACTGGAACGGCGACGGGCCATCGGCCTGCGCGCTGTCGGCCGGGCGCCAGACCTGGTCACGCAGCGTGTAGCGACGCAGTTGCTGCACGCCCGGCACCAGCCACACGCTGCCCTCGGTGAAGGCGCTGGTGCCGCCCGTCAGCACATTGGTGCGGATAGCCATTTCGCCGCGGCCTACGGTGTGCACCGGCGGCGCTTGCGTCAGGCCCCAGGCCACGGCGCCGAGGCCGGCCAGCCACAGCGCGGTGCGGCGAACGCCCCAGGCCTGGCTGCCCAGGCTGCGGGCCAGGCCGCCGAGCTGCCGGCCACCCTGGCCCAGGCGATGGCCCAGGCGTTCACGAAGGGCGGCGGTGATCTGGTTGAGGCGCGGGGTCATGGTCTTTCCTTTTCCGGTGGGCAGCGGGGTGTTGGGCTGCAGGGTGGGCGGTGTTGTTTCTTCGGGCCTTCAGCGGACGCTGTGTTGGCCTGAAATGAATTCTTCCGAGAGCGCCGGGAAGGCAACAGGGCGCCGCGGGGCGCTTGCGCCGGCGGCGGCGGGCGACTTTGCTCCGCCCCCCCGGAAGAAACCTTCACACCGGGCGGCGGGGCCGCAGCCATTGGCCGCCAGATAATCGCCAGCAGCCCCCTGAACCAGAACCCAGCGAAGAAAGCCGCCCATGCACCGCGTTGCCGTGATCGAGGACGACCCGCCCACCAGCGCCCAGTTGCGTGGCTGGATCGAGGCGGCCCGGCCGGGCATCCAGGTCGATCAATGGACCGACCGCGATAGCGCCGAAGCGGCAGTGCTCCGCGAGCACTACGACCTGGTGGTGCTCGACATCGAGCTGGGCCGTGAGCGCAATGCCGGCGTGGCCATCATCAATGCCATCAACAAGCAGCGGGCGGGCACGCCGGTGCTGGTGGTGTCTGCGATGCCGGCGGCCATCTACCGCAGCATCATGAAGGCGCTGGACGCCTGGGATTACCTGCAGAAAACCACCTTCGAGGAAGCCGACTTCGTCGACACCTTCCTCGACATCCTGCGCACCACGACGCGTGAGCCGCGTGCCGCGCGTGAGGCTGCGCCAGCAGCGGCGGCCAGCCCCGCCGCGCCTGCGTCCGAGCTGCTGCTCGACCCCCTGCGCCAGGGTGCGGCCATCTGGCGCGGCCAGCGCATCAACCTGCCGCTCACGGCGCAGCGCATCCTGGCGGCGCTGGTGGCCCGCTCTGGTGAGGTGGTGAGCTACGAAGAGCTCTACCAGGTGGTGAAGAGCGGGCGCAACCGCGACAACATCCGCAAGCACGTCAGCACCATCCGCGAAGCCTTCCGCGACATCGACCCCGCCTTTGACGGCATCGCCAACATCCCCATGCGGGGCTTTCAGTGGACGCCGTGATGCGGCCCTTGATCCCCTTGCGCAGCCGCATTCCGCTGCGCCTGCGGGTGTTCTTCCGCGGCGCCTTCCTGCTGCTGGCCCTGGCCGTGCTGGCGCTGGCCTTGTCGGTGCTGCAGGAAGAAAAACAGCGCAGCTGGAACGCCTACCGCGACAGCTTCGCGAAGACCCAGGCGCAGATCGCGGCGCGGCTGCGCCACCCCACCGGCCAGCTGGCGCTGCTGAACCCGGGCGTGCGGCAGGTGGACGGCGCAGCTACCGTGTCGCCTGTGGTGCTGCCGTTTTCGGCGATCGACTTTGACGACAAGGCCAAGGCCCAGCAGGCCGTGGAAATGGCCGGCTGTCTGGTGCCGTATGTGCGGCAGGGCGAAGACCGTGCGCGGCTGTGTGTGGCGGTGGGCAACAACCCGCGCGCTGGTGGTTTCATCTACACCATCGGCCAGGTGGCCATGGGCGATTTGCTGCCGCGCCGGCTGGGTGAGCGTGACCTGAGCGCGGCGCACCGCCTGCACATCAGCGTCACCATGCGCGGCCAGCACTGGCAATGGCTGGCGCCGTTTGAAGCCGGCACGCCAAGTGAAGCCACTGGCGCCACGCGCGGCCGCCTCACCGGTTTTGCGCAGGCGGAAGACGGCCGCACCGCCGACAAACCGGTGCGTGATTTTCGAGGCTGGCTGTGGCAGGACGACCGCTGCGTGGACGGCAGCCGCCGCGACGACTGCGAGCGCCAGACTTTCTTCTCGGTGCGCCTGCCGGTGGAGCTGTTCCGCGACGAGTTGCAGACCGCGCGCGGCCAGCTGGTATGGCCACCCGCTGACCTCGACCGCATCCAGGTGCGCCTGCAACTGCTGGCGCCGGGCCTGAGCGCACCGCCGGTGTTTGACAGCGCCCAGCCCGGCGCCATGCCGCTGTTCAGCCTCTCGGCCCTGAATGCCTTGCTGCTGCCGGGTGAAACGCTGCGCATCCGCCGCGGCGCTACCGAGGTGGCTCTGCTGGCCGGTGAGGAAGACCGCAGCGAGCCGCTCTCGCCCTTGCTCGATCGTCTGATTCGCCAGTTGCCGGTGGAGGGCGGCGAAGACGCGCTGCGCTCGGTCGACACCATCGACACCCCGCTCGGCCGCTATGAGCTGACGCTGGCCGGTGATGTGCACGGTGTGCAGCGGGCACTGGGCCGCGTGGCCACCCGCATGCTGGGCTTCGTGGGCGCCTTGCTGGCCGCCATCGCACTGACCTGGGCGGCCATCGAGCTGCGGGTGATCCGGCGCATCACCGTGCTCACCAAGCGCGCCGCGGCGCTCTCGCGCAGCGTGAAGGCGCCGGGCGCTGCCGGCGGCCAGCCGGTGGCGCTGGACGTGGCCGACCTGCGCAGCAGCGACGAGCTGGGCGTGCTGGCGGGTACGCTGGCTGATTTGTTGCAGCGGGTGAATGACGACGCCCGGCGTGAGCAGATTCGTGCCGCGCAAGAGAAGGACCAATGGCATGCGGTGGGCCATGAAATCATGTCGCCGCTGCAGTCATTGATGGTGCTGCACGGCAGCCCGGATGACCCGAGCCGCCGCTATATCCAGCGCATGCAGCAGGCGATCAAGGTGCTGTACGGGCAGGCTTCACCGGCCGAGGCCTTTGCCGCCACCACGCTGGGCCTGGCCACGCTGGATCTGAACCAGTTCCTGCAGCATGTGGCCGCCAACGCGCACCACGTCGACATCGACGGCGTGGTGTATGCGCCGAAGCCCCAGCCGGTGCTGGTGCAGGCTGATGAACATGCGCTGGAAGACGTGGTGACGCATGTGCTGCGCAACGCCGCGCGCTTCCGGCCTGCGGGTGCGCCCATCACGCTCGCCATCACGCTCGAAGGGCATGACGGCCATGACCACGTGCGCCTGGACATCCACAATCCCGGCCCGCAGATCGCACCGGACATGCTGGAGCGGATCTTCGAGTACGGCGTGTCGGGCGAGGCCGATGCGGTGTCCCCCGGCCAGCGCGGGCAGGGCCTGTTCGTGGCCCGCACCTGGATGGCCAAGATGGGCGGCACCATCGCCGCGCGCAACACCGGTGATGGCGTGACCTTCGAGCTGCTGCTGGCGCGGGCTTGAGCGCTTCAGGGCAGTGGTTGCTGCTGGCGCCGCGTGAGCCGGCGCAGTGCCTGATCAGTGGCGGTGGTTCGCCAGTTGCACCGCCAGCGCGTTGTGCCGCTCCAGCAGCGGGCCCAGATCGACCGTGGTGAGTTGCCCGTCCCGCACCACCACGCGCCCGTTGACGATGGTGTGACGGGTTTGTGCCGGGGCACACAGCAGCAGCGCGCCGACCGGGTCATGCACCGCGCCACCGGCCATGCCCAGGGTGCGGGTGTCGAACAGGGCCATGTCGGCCGCCATGCCCGGCGCCAGGTGGCCGATGTCGTCGCGGCCAAGCACCCGGGCGCCGCCACGGGTGGCCACGTCCAGCGCATGGCGGGCGGTCATCTCGGCAGGGCCGTGGTCGCAGCCGAAGGGCTCCAGCGAGCGGCCCACGCGGGCCAGCAGCATGGCCTGGCGGGCTTCGCCCAGCAGGTGCGCGGCGTCGTTGCTGGCGCTGCCGTCTACGCCCAGGCCCACGGGCACGCCGGCATCCAGCATGCGGCGCACAGGTGCAATGCCCGAGGCCAGCCGCATGTTGCTGCACGGGCAATGGGCCACGCCGGTGCCGGTGGCGGCAAAGCGGGCAATGCCGGCGGGGTCGAGCTTGACGCAGTGGGCGTGCCACACATCGTTGCCCACCCAGCCCAGGCTTTCGGCGTATTCGGCGGGGGTCATGCCGAACTTCTCGCGGCTGTAGGCCACGTCGTGGTCGTTCTCGGCCAGGTGGGTGTGCATGCGGGTGCGCAGCGCCCGGGCCAGGTTCGCCGATTCGCGCATCAGGTCACGGCTGACACTGAACGGCGAGCACGGCGCGGCCACCACCCGCAGCATCGCGTAGCGGCCCTCGTCGTGGTGGGTTTCGATCAAGCGCTGGGTGTCGGCCAGGATGTGGTCTTCGCGTTCCACCAGCGCGTCTGGCGGCAGGCCGCCGGCGCTTTCGCCCACGCTCATGCTGCCGCGCGCCGCATGAAAGCGCATGCCGATCTGCTGCGCCGCCTCGATGCTGTGATCAAGCCGCACGCCGTTCGGATAGATGTAGAGATGGTCGGAGCTGGTGGTGCAGCCCGAGAGTAGCAACTCGGCCATGGCCACTTGGGTAGACACATGCACCATCTCGGGCGTCAGCCCGGCCCAGATCGGGTAAAGCGTTTTCAGCCAGCCGAACAGCTCGGCGTTCTGCGCCGCCGGAATCGCCCGGGTCAGCGACTGGTACATGTGGTGGTGCGTGTTCACCAGGCCTGGCACCACCACCAGGCCGCGCGCGTCGATCACCTCGTCTGCGGTGGTGGGCAGTTCGCTGGCCGGCCCGATGGCCTCGATCACGCCGCCCCGCACGAACACGCTGGCCCTTGGCCACTCGGTGCGTTGGTCGTCCATGGCCGCGATCACGTCGGCATCGTGGATCAGCAGGGTCTTGGGCGGTGTGGGCGGTGCGGTCGAGGTGAGCGTGGAGGGCATGGTGGTGGCTGCAGGCGCGCTGTTATCGTCAGACTTGGACAGTGTTGCACGGCCCATGCCAGCCTTGGGCGCTGCCGTGCAACGCTGAAATGACCCTGCCCAGAGAGACGCCAACATGCCTGTCATCCCCGTTGCTGCCCCCGATTGGCAGGCCGCCCCGGCCGCGTTCCTGCGGCACCTGTATGACGTGGCCGTGGCCCGCGCGCTGCCCGGCCACATCACCGCAGGCCAGCTGCCCCCGCCGCCGCGTGGCCGCACCGTGGTGCTGGGGGCCGGCAAGGCCGGCGGCGCGATGGCCGAAGCGGTGGATGCCCTGTGGCCGTCTGATGCGCCGCTGACCGGCCTGGTGGTGACGCGCTACGACCATGTGCCCCCCGCCTACCGCGCCCGCCCGGGCCGCATCGAGGTGGTGGAAGCTGCCCACCCGGTGCCCGATGCCGCGGGCCTGGCCGCTGCCCAGCGCATCGCGCAGCTGACCCAGGGCCTGACGGCCGATGACCTGGTGCTGTGCCTGATCTCGGGCGGCGGGTCATCGTTGCTCAGCGCGCCGGCACCCGGCCTGACGCTGGAAGACAAGCAGGCCATCAACCGCGCGCTGCTGCATTCGGGCGCCGCGATCGACGAGATGAACTGCGTGCGCAAGCACCTGTCGGCCCTGAAGGGCGGCCGGCTGGCGGCGATGTGCGCCCCCGCGCAGGTGCTGACGCTGCTGATCTCGGACGTGCCCGGCGACGACCCGGCCGTCATCGCCAGTGGCCCCACCTTGCCCGATGCCACCACCTGCGCTGACGCGCTGGCCATCCTTCGGCGCTACAAGATCGAGGTGCCCGAGGCTGCGCTGCGGGGGCTGGAGAGCGGCGCGTTCGAAACCCCGAAGCCTGGCGATGCCGTGTTCACCGGTCACCAGTGGCGCATGCTGGCCACGCCGCAGATGAGCCTGCAGGCGGCGGCCGATGCGGCCCGTGCAGCGGGCTTGCCGGCGCACATCCTGTCTGACGAAATGGAAGGGGAGTCGCGCACCGTGGGCGGCGTGCACGCTGCGCTGGCGCGCGCCGTGGCCCGATCAGGCCAGCCCTTCAGCCGCCCCTGCGTGTTGCTGTCCGGCGGCGAAACGACGGTGACGGTGCGGCCTCGCGCGCCCGGGCAGCCACGCGGTCGCGGCGGGCGCGCCACCGAATTCCTGCTGGGCTGCGCGCTGGCCCTGCAGGGCCAGGCCGGCGTGTGGGTGCTGGCGGCAGACACCGACGGCATCGACGGCGTGGAACACAACGCTGGCGCACTGGTAACGCCAGACACGCTGACCCGCGCGGCGGCAGCCGGTGTGAGCGCGGTGGAGATGCTCGACGCCAACAATGCCTTCGCCTTCTTCGAGGCCCTCGGCGATCTGGTAGTGCCAGGGCCCACCTACACCAACGTCAACGACTTTCGGGTGGTGCTGGTGTTGTGAGGGGCGAGGGCTGGTCAGCCAATGGCGCCAGAGCAATTGTGACTGGCGCCACTGGTGTGCGACGGGCGGGTGCTGGTTGAGGCGACTCACCTATAGTCCGCCAGCGGGGCTCCGGTCACGGCGTTGCGATGGCGGTGACGTCGTGCGCGCGCAGCCCCAGGAATCTGGAGCTCAACAGTTGCAACCTGACCCCCGCGGCAAACAACGTCTCAAATGGCCCATCTTCGCGGCCATGCAAAACCTCCTCGCGCTGACGCTTCTTGCGGTGTTCACGCTGAGCGGCTGCCAACCCAGCTATGAGGAGGCGGCAAAGCTTGAGGCCATGAAGAAGGCTGAAGCAGCTCGGCGTATCGAGTTGTGTCGAGACAACGACATGGATTCATGTCCGGATGTGGGGCCGCCTCCGATCAAGTCTGTGCCTGGTGTTTTCACAATGCAGAAGTGGAACAACCTCTGGTTCAAGGTTCCAGCGGAGTATCACGGTGCCGGTGGCATGAATTTTCGGTGGCCCAGCAAACGACCGCCTGGCGCGCCACTACCCCGGCCGAACAGCGATGTGAACATCTTCCTGTACATCCGCTCATACGACATACCGCCTGAGCCTCACGGATACCTGAGGATTGAGGCCGCTGAGCGCGAAGGGCGTATTACCGATAGGGTCACGCTGCGGCCCGGGTTGGATCGGCTTCAGTACCGAGATCTTGATTGGGACACCGGCAAGCCGTCGTCATTCGTTTTCACCGAGTACGTTGCGACAACGCGCAAAGATCCGCAAGGACAGCCACCTGTGCTCAGGTGCAAAACCAATCTCGCGGACCCCGAGCAGGCAGGGGGTGGCGGTGGCTTTCTCTGGAGAGACGGCATCTTGGTCGAGATTCTCATTCGCGAGGGCAACATCTGCGAAGACTGGCCTGAGTTGTACGACGAAGTGATTCGACTTCTTGAGCTGATCGAGAAGGTTTAGCGCGAAGCCCCGGGCGACCTCCGGCGCAATGACAACGCTGGCACCCTGTCTTGGCGACAGATCCCCCGACAACTCCACTGGTTGCGCTGTGCAAATTCCCGCAGACATTCTGGTTTTCGACATGGATGGCGTGCTGCTGCAGTCCAACCGGCTGAAGCACGACGCCATGCTCGGGTTGTTCCACATGAACACGGCACAACGGCTGGAGGTGGAGCGCTACAACCTGGGCGCAGGGGGCATACCGCGCCGGCAGAAGTTCGAGCATATCTGGCGCCAGATCCTTGGCCGGTCGTACAGCCCTGCTGTGGAGGCGACGCTGTCTGACGCTTATGCGCAGGCCCTCGAGCATCGCTTGTTGAGCGTGCCACAGGTCGAAGGCGTGCAGGCCTTCATCGAGTCCTGCGGGCGGCCCTGTTATGTGTGCACCGCGGCGCCGGAGGCTGAAGCACGTGAGGTGCTGTCCCGGCGGGGCCTCGCCAGTCTCTTCGCCGGCATTTACGGCAGTGCCAGCACCAAGCAGATGGCGCTCGATGCCATCGCATCGATTTCTCGTCACGCAGTGGATCGCGTGCTGTTCTTTGGTGATTCACGCGCTGATTGGCTCGCGGCCCGCGCAGCCGGGTGCCTGTTCGTTGGCGTCACGCGTGAGAAGAATGATTTCGTGGGCGAGGAATTACCGGTGATCCGAGACTTCCAGGACGCAGTTCGGCTCCATCAAGCGTTTGCCGTGGCAGCGCTGAAATCAACACCCTGCATCCCGCAGACACCGGGCGATGTTGATGCCGGCGCTGCTTGAGCGGTGTGTCGCCTGGATGGGCGCGGTGTGGGTCACGCCCACAAGCGGTAAATCCAGAAGCTCTCGTCCTCGTTGATGCGCTGGCGCAGCTCTTCGGGCGGGAAGCCGGTCACCCGGCGGGTTTCGCGGCACAGGTGGGATTGGTCGGCGTAGCCGGTGTCGGCGGCCACGTCCGTCCAGCGCACCGGGCCTTCGCCCTCGGCGACGGTGCGGAAGAAGGCTTGTTCGGCGCGGCCCAGGCCGCGCAGCTCGCGCATTGGCAGCCCTGTCCAGCCCTTGATGCGGCGTTCGGCCTGGCGCAGGCTGCGGCCCATGCCGGACGCGGCGGCGCGCATCGCCAGGCCTTGTGTCCAGTCGCTCATCGATACCCACGCCGACCCGGCTTGCGGCCGGGCCGCGGCCCAGCGCGGCGCGAGGAAGGCCTCGATGAGATGCACGCGTGTGGCGTCGTCGGACGCGGCCACCACCGAGGCGCTGAGCGCCTGCCAGTCGGGGCCGAGGGCTTCGTGCAGCGGCACGAAGCGGTTGATCCACTGTGCTGGCTCCAGTCCGGTCAGGGCATGCACCGCATCGGGCAGCAGCATCAACATCATGCCGTGCCCTTCGGGCGAGTTGCGCGAGATGGTGGGCCGCGTCACCGGCCCCGCGAAGTAGACATCCGGCACCGGCTGTGCCGGGCTCTCCGGCGCGGCTGGCCAGCCTGGCTCCAGCAGTGCCGAATGGCCGCTGAAGAACCAGCTGATCGAGCACAGCGGCGAGGCCGGGAAATGGTTGTAGTGCCAGGCCTCGGGCCAGTGGTGGCCGAGGCCCACCGTGCTGCGCGTGACGACGGCGCGCACGCAGTGGCTGAGCGACCAGTGCGGCAGCCACAGGCATGCCGGCGCGCGGTTGCGCTGGGCGAGCAGCGGGCTGGGAGGGGTGGCGAGGTAGGCCATCGAACCAGTGTAGGTTGGGGCCACGGTGTATGGGACGAAGCCCCGCTGGTGTCGTGATCGTTCAATACAGTGCGCTGTCTATCGCCTAATCTGGCTCCCATGCACCCGACCGAAACACATCCCCCCGGCCCACCCAGCACGTGGTGGGGCCTGCCCCTGTTGCGCGCGATGTACCGCGACTACCTCGGCTTCACCGCCGGCCTGCAGCGCGACCATGGCGATGTCGTGCTGATGCGCCTGGGCAACGATCCCAGCTGGGATCTGTTTCACCCCGACGACGTGCGCTGCGCGATGGTCGAGCATGCCGACCATCTGGTGCGCTGGGAACGTGGCGTGGAGGTTTTTTCGCAGGCCTTCGGCCAGGGCCTGCTGGTGGCGGAAGGCGAGCACTGGCGACGCCAGCGCCGCATGCTGGCGCCGGGCTTCTTGCCCCGCCGGGTACAGGGCTACGCGGCGCTGATGGTGGATGCCGCCCGCGCCGCGCTGGACGCGGCTGTGCCCGCTGGGCAAGGCAGCGCCGAGCAGCCGGTCGAGGCGCTGTTCAATGCGCTGACGATGGACGTCATCATGCGCACGCTATTCAGCAGCCGCGCCCCGGCGCAGGCCAGCGCTGCCGCCGAGGCCACGCAGGTGCTGTCGCGCAGCGCGATGCAGGAGATGTTCTGGCCGTTCTCGCTGCCCGACTGGTTGCCGCTGCCGCACAAGCGCGCCAAGCGCCGGGCGATGGCGGTGCTGACCGGCCTGATCGACGGCCAGATTGCTGCCCGCCAGGCGCTGCCGCCCGAGCAGCAGCCCGGCGACGACCTGCTGGCCATGCTGCTGGCCGTGCGCGACGAGGATGGCAGTGCGCTTGGCAGCGATGAGCTGCATGACCAGTGCATGGTGATGTTCCAGGCCGGCCACGAAACCAGCGCCACGGCGCTGCTGTGGTGGAGCTGGCTGATGGCCACTCACCCACAGGCCGCACAACGTGCACAGGCCGAGGTGGACGCGGTGCTGGGCGGCCGTGACCCGTCGCCTGCCGATTTGCCGGCGCTGCCCTGGCTGGGCGCCACGCTGAAGGAGGCGATGCGCCTGTATCCGCCGGTGGCGGCGCTGATGACCCGCCGGGTGCGCACGCCCTTCCAGCTGGCTGGCCGCACGGTGCCCGCCGGCACGCTGCTGCGCGTCACGCCGTGGGTGATCCAGCGCGATGCACGCTGGTTCGCCGAGCCCGAGGCCTTCCGGCCTGAGCGCTTCCTGGCGGATGCACCTGAGACGCCGCGCAGCGCATGGCTGCCCTTCGGTGTCGGGCCGCGGGTATGCATCGGGCAGCACTTCGCGCAGCTGGAGATGACCTTGGTGGCGGCCTTGCTGCTGCAGCGCTACACCCTGCACACGCCGGCGGGTGCACCGGCGCCGCAGCCGCGGATGTATGTCACGTTGCGTCCGGCAGCGCCATTGCCCTTGCGCCTGCAGCGGCGTGCATCGGTGGTGGCACCAGCGGTGTGATGCGCCCGGGCGATCTGCAGTTCAGCAGGCCCAGCTGTCGGTGAACGCATCTGCCGCGAGAGGCCGCGTGCGGAGGCTGCCTGCCTGCAGAACCACCGGCTCGGCCTGTCCGATGTGCAGCTGCCACTGCAGCGGGCCTTCCAGCTGCAACGGCAGCATCAGGCGGTGCAGCTGTTGCCCGTCGGCTGTGCGGAGGTCGCTGCTGCGCAGTCGCCCGCGCAGCAGCGCCCAGTCGATCGGGGTGCTGGCGCCGCCAGCGGTTGCCAGGGCCAGATCGACCACCAACGGCCGCACCCAGCCGGTTTCTTCATGCACGCCGCTCGCCCGGGTGACGGCCGCGGCGCTGAAGGTCAGCGTCAGGGTGTCACCCTCGGCGTTGATCACGGCCAGCGCCAGTTCGCTGTCTTCCGGCAACCAGCGCAAGGCGCTGTCAGCCATGCTCGAAGCCGGTCAGCACGGCCGCCACGTTCTCGCCAATCTCTGCGACGGCGTAGCCGCCTTCCAGGATGAACAAGGTGGGGCGCCGCAGGGCGGCGATGGCGGCGCCCAGACGCCGGTATTCGGGCTTGTCGAGCCTGAACTTGGAGATCGGATCGCCCACGTAGGTGTCCACGCCGAGCGAGATGATCAGCAGCTCAGGCGCGTAGGCCTGCACCTGGCTGCAGGCTTGCGAGAGGGCGTCGAACCAGCGCTCATTCGTGCAGCCGGCGGGCAGCGGGTAGTTGTGGTTGAAACCCAGCCCGGCGCCTGCGCCCAGCTCATCGGCGTGGCCGAGGTAGAAGGGGTACTCGGTGCGCGGATCGCCGTGCAGGCTGAGGAACTGCACGTCGGCGCGGTCATAGAAGATGCTCTGCGTGCCGTTGCCGTGGTGGTAGTCGACATCGAGGATGGACACGCGCTGCGCGCCCTGGTCGATGGCGGCCTGCGCGGCCACCGCGGCGTTGTTGATGAAGCAATAGCCGCCGAAGAAGTCAGGCCCGGCGTGGTGGCCGGGCGGGCGGGCCAGCGAAAACGCGGCGCGTGCGCCTGCAGCCACGTGGGCCTGCGCGCTCAGGGCCAGCTGCGCACCACTCAGCGCCGCTTGCCAGCTACCGGCCGTGAACGGCGTGCCGCTGTCGAACGAATACATGCCGAGCTGGGCCTGGAAGTTGTCGGGCTCCACATCGCTGCGAAAGCCGCGGATGGGCCAGACGGAGGGGATGGCGTCGGTTCGGTTGCCCAGGGCCGTCCAGCGCTCCCAGGCGCGCTCCAGAAAAGCCAGGTAGCGGGGAGCGTGCACGCGCGAAAGCGGCGCCATTGACACCTCGCTGGCGGGCAGCACCGGCCCGATGCCGGCAGCCTGGACGGCCTTCAGCACGAAGTCGGCCCGCTCCGGCTTTTCGAAGCAGGGCACTTTTTCGCCGCGGAAGAATTCGAACTGCCCGGCATGGGCGCGGTGGGCATCGCTGTAGAAGATGTGCATGGGCCAATTCTGGCGCGCCGGCGAATTGGCGTGCAAAAACCTTGTTCTTTGTCATATCGCTGTCACGCGGGCTCGCCACAATGGGAACCACTGCGACACACCAACCGACTGCACCAATGGGCAGAGTACCGGAACCCGTCACCGGCGTTGCAGAACCCCGCGCAGCTGAACGCAGCACGGTAGCCACGGGCCACTTCGGTGGCCCTTTGCTTTTGTGCGATCGCTTTCTTGTCTGCAACGGCTCTCGGAGCTGTGTTGCTGCGATGCCTCTCGCACCGGGATGAGCGCTCCTCGGCGCCACACCGCTGTTTGAAGCGGATTTACCCTCAAGCGCACACCAGCCCCGCCTGTCGATAATCGGCGCGTTGACCGCCAGACAGTCATCCGCTAACTTGCGTGCCGTGTTGTTGCCCTCCCGTCGTTCCCGCCCCCAATCCATCGAGCATGCCTGCGCGCCCGGCGCAGGGGCGCGTCCGTGAGCGCGGCTGACCTGGCCTTGCCGTGGTGGCTGCGCCGGCGTGGCCTGATGGCCCTGGCGCTGGTGCTGACCCTGGCCACCGGGGCCTGGACGCTCTGGCGCTACCAGGCCCGCAGCAGCGAGATGGTGTCGCGCATCGAGTTGATGGCGCGCTGGCAGGCCGGGCAGATCGAGATGACGCTGTCCCAGGTGGTGGCCGAAAGCCGTTTCATCCTGAGCAGCAGTTTCATGGCCGAGCAGGTGCTGGCCATCCGCCGCGGAGACGCGGCCTCCGCTGATCGTCTGCTGCAACGCCTGATCGATGTGCGCCACGAAGCCAGCCCGATGGCCGTGCTGGTGGTCGAGCCCGACGGCCGGGTGCTGGTGACCAACGCCCCGCTGGTGCCCGGCTTGATCGGCCCCGGCACCCAGGCGGCCGTGCATGCGGCCTTGCGCACCGGTTTGCCGCAGTTCACCTTGCGCACCGAGGGTCAGGGCGCCGGTGCCCGCGAACAGGTCGACCTGGTGGTGCCCAACAACAGCCTGGCCGAGCCGTCGAACGCGCTGGTGGTCCTGCGCATGGATGCGCAGGACGTGCTTTACAGCCGCCTGAGCGAGGGGCCGTGGTCGTCCGACACCACCACGGCGCGTCTCTGGCGCTATGGCCCGTCCGGCTGGCAGCCACTCGGCCCCACCACGGAAGGCCCTGAGCCGGTGCAGCCGGCGTCTGCCGGTGGTCAGCCTGCGGGCCTCGCTGGCTGGGCAGAAAACGCCCGGGGCCAGCGCACGCTGAGCGTGGCGCGCGTGCTGCGCGACACCGACTGGGTGCTGGTGCTGACGATGGAGGAGGACGAGCTGCTGTCGGCCGTGCTGCGCGATTCGCTCGGCCCGGTGCTGCTCGCCTTGCTGATCGGCTGGTGCGCGGTCTGGTTGCGCTCGCGCACTCTGCAGAGCCTGCGGGAAAGCTCGCTGGCCCATGAACTGGCCACCGAGCAGCAGCGCCTGCAGACCATGGCGCTCTACGCCGCCATCGCCGACGGCAGTGCCGACATCGTCTTCGCGAAGGACCTGGCCGGCCGCTACCTGCTGATGTCGCCCCGCGGCCTGCAGGCCTACGGGATGACCGCCGAGGCCCTGATCGGCAAGGACGACCGGGTGCTGCCGCAATACCGGCGGGCTGAAGAAATCATGGCCGAGGACCGCCACATCCTGCAAGGCGGCCACACGCTGAAATACGACGAGCGCTGGAGCCTGCGGCCCGACAGCCCGATCTACCAGGTCACCAAGGGGCCGTTGCGCAACGCGCAGGGGCAGCTGGTGGGCCTGTTCGGCGTGATGCGCGACATCTCGGAAGACCGGCGTCTGCGCGCCGAGATCGACCGGGGCGACCAGCTGCGCAGCGCCCTGATGCAGCAGGCCATCGACGCCATGGTGGTGCTTGACCACACCGGCTGGATCGTCGAGGCCAACCAGGCCTTCGCCGACCTGCTGGGCTACCCGCTGGAGACCATTGCGAACTGGCCGGTGTGGACCTGGGACACGCGGTTCAACGAGGCCTCGGCCATGACCGTGCTGTCGCGCTTCGTGCACGGCGACCATGTGTTCGAAACCGCGCTGACCCGCGCCGACGGCAGCACCGTGGACACGGAAGTGAAGGTCCGCAGCATCGATGTGGACGGCCGGTTGCTGTTCGCCGGCATCTGCATCGACATCACCGAGCGCAAGCGTGCGGCGCTGGCGCAGGAGCGTGTCCGCGAGCAGCTGGAAGCCACGGTGGCCGAGCGGACGACCGAGCTGCGCCAGCTGAATGCCGAGCTGCAGGCCGAACGCGACAAGGCCGACCAGGCGAACCAGGCCAAGTCGGTGTTCCTGGCCAACATGAGCCATGAGATCCGCACGCCGATGAACGCCATCATCGGCCTGACCCACCTGATGCGGCGCGAGGTGCCGGCCGGGCCGCTGGCGCGGCGGCTGGCGAAGGTCGACGACGCAGCCGACCACCTGCTGGCCATCCTGAACGACGTGCTAGATCTGTCCAAGATCGAGGCCGGCAAGCTGGGGCTGGAGCAGGTTGATTTTTCGCTCGACGCCGTGTTGTCGCGCATCGTGGCGATGGTCAGTGACCGGGTGCGGGCCAAGGGCGTGGAACTGGTGATCGACACCGACCACCTGCCCAACTTCCTGCGTGGTGACGCCACCCGGCTGGCGCAGGCGGTGCTCAACCTGCTGAACAACGCGGTGAAGTTCACCGAGCGCGGCGTCATCGTGCTGCGCTGCGAGATGCTGCAGCGTGATGAGCAAGGCTTGCTGGCCCGCTTCGAGGTGCAGGACACCGGCATCGGCATTCCGCTGGATCAACAGGCCCGCCTGTTCCAGGCCTTCGAGCAGGCCGACAGCTCGACCACCCGCCGCTTCGGCGGCACCGGCCTGGGCTTGGCCATCACCCGCCGCCTGGCCGAACTGATGGGCGGCGAGGTGGGTGTGCACAGCACGCCGGGGCAGGGCAGCCGCTTCTGGTTCACTGCCCGCCTGCAACGCGCTGAGCGCCTGACGCAGGAGCGGGTGTCGCTGGTGCGTGGGCGCCATGTGCTGCTGGCCGATGACCGGCCTGAGGTGCGCCAGGCGCTGCAAGGCATGCTCGGCCAGCTCGGTGCGCGTGTCACGGCGCTGGCCAGTGGTGAAGCCGTGGTTGACTGGCTGGGTGCCGATGGCGCGCCCGATGAATGCCCCGACCTGCTGCTGCTGGATGTGGACATGCCCGGCCTGAGCGGCGCCCAGACCCTGTCGGCCGTGCGCCAGTCGGCCCGCTGCCTGCCGGTGCCCGCGATCGCGCTGTTGCCAGGCGATGTTGGTGATCTCGCCAACCAGGCGCGGCAAGCCGGCTTCGAGGGCACGCTGCCGAAGCCGGTCACGCCGTCGTCGCTGCTCGACGCCATGCTGCGCGTGCTGGCCGTGAACCCGGCGCCCGGCAGCATGCCGCTGCTGCAGGTTGACGCCCAGGCCGAGCTGATTCGCCAGCACCGTGGCCGGCATGTGCTGGTGGCTGAAGACAATCCGATCAACCAGGAAGTGGCGCTGGAGCTGTTGCAGCTGGTGGGCCTGGAGCCCGAGCTGGCCGTAGATGGCGAGCAAGCGGTGGCCATGGCCGCCACGCGTGACTACGACCTGATCCTGCTCGACATGCAGATGCCGCGGCTCGACGGCGTGTCAGCCGCGCAGGCCATTCGCCAGTTGCCTGACCGCCGCGACGTGCCCATCCTGGCGATGACCGCCAATGCCTTCAGCGATGTGCGCGAGGTGTGCCTGGCTGCCGGCATGAACGACCACATTGCCAAGCCGGTGGAGCCGGACGTGCTGTACGCCACCTTGCTGCGCTGGCTGGGCGGCGCATCTGCCCAGCCAGCCGACCACGCTGCGCCAGCGGCGGCTGAGCCGGATCTGGCGCAGCGCCGTCAAGTGGCTGCCGTGCTCGACCGCGACACCGGCATCGCCCGCCTGCACGGCGAGGCCAGCTTGTACGGCCGCGTGCTGGCCCGGTTTGCCGAGCACTACCGCGAAGGTGGTGACGCCTGGCTGAGCCTGTGTGACCCTCAGGCCGATCGGCTGGATCTGGCGCTGCATTCGCTGCGCGGTGCGGCCTCGGCCATCGGCGCGATGGAGGTGCATGCCGCGGCAGAGAGCCTGGAGCAGGTGCTGGAGGTGGCCCACCCCGATGCTGAGGCACTGGCTGCCGGTCAGGCGCAGCTGCAGCAAGCGCTGCAGCGCCTGTTGCAGCACATCAGTGCAGAGATGCCGCCCGCCTGAGATGGTGGTGCAGCGTCAGCAGCCCGGCTGCCGCGGTGGTGCTCATCAGCAGGGGCAGGCCCCAACCCGGCGCCCATGTCAGTGCCAGGCCACCCAGCACCGGCGCGCACATGCCGCCCACCGTGTAGCTGAGCACCAGCACGGCGGTGGTGGTCACCAGTTGAACGCCTTGCTGCCGGTGGCCGATGTCGATCATGGCCAGCGTGTAGAGCGCGCCACCGGCACCGCCCCAGACAAAGGCAATCAGTGCTGCGGCCGGCGACCAGAGCGGCACCAGCGGCAGGGCCAGCGTGGCCAGCAGGTTCAGGCTGGCGCAGGCGAGAAACACCTTGCGGTGCGACCAGCGGTCACTCAGCTCGCCGATCGGCACCATCGCCAGCGCGCTGCCCAGCCCGCTGGCCGACACCAGCAGCGCCGCCGCGGCCGCAGCAAAGCCCACCGACAGGCCGTACAAAGGCAGCACGCCCGAGGTGCCGGCCTCGAAGAAGCCGCCCACCGCGCCCGCCACCATCAGCACCGGCTGCGCGCGCATCGCATCGGCAATGCCGCGCAGGCCCAGGCGCGGGGCGGTGCCATCGGTTGGATGGTGGCTGCTCAGGTGCGGCACGGCCAGGCTCAGCAGCAAGCCGGTGCCGCTCAGGCCCACCGCCAGCCAGCGCGCGGTGTTGGCGGCCGTGCCGTCGGTGCCCAGCCAGGCCAGCAGGGCCGGGCCGGCGATGAAGGTCACGCCCACCATGGTTTCGAACAGGCCGACGATGCGGCCGCGCCGGTGATCAGGGGCCAACTCGGCCACGGTGGCCTCGGCCACGATCCAGCGCAGCGCACCTGCCGCACCAGCCGCCATCGACAGCGCGGCCCAGCCCAGCGGCCACGGCGTCAGGGCCATCAGCAGCAGGGCAAAGAAGGGCACGATGCCGCTGGCAATCAGCGCGCCGCGCAAGCCCAGCCGCGCCACCCAGCCTGCGGTGAAGGGGGTGGCCAGGGCCAGGCCCAGCCAGCTCGACGCCGCCACCAGCCCCACCGCGGCGTCTGACCATCCCGCGCCCTTGAGCGTGAACAGCAGCAGCGGGTTGAACAGGAACAGCCCCGTGAGCTCGAAGAAGGTGGCGGCGAAGATGGCCACCAGGCCGCGGCGCCAGGCCGTGTTCGGCGAATGCGAGGGTTCTTCCTGAGTCGGAACGGGGGCGTTGTGCAGGGACATGACAGGTGATGGACAGGGCAGCCGGGCATCATGCCAGCACACCTACAACCGGCCTCCGGAGACAACACCGATGAACGCACCCCTCACCCGTCGTCAAACCCTCGCCCTGGCGGCGGCCGGCCTCACGCCGATGCTGCATGGCACCAGCCGTGCGCAGGCCACCTGGCCGAGCAAGGCGGTGCGCTTCGTGGTGCCGTTTGCGCCGGGTGGCAGCTCCGAGATCGTCGCCCGCGCCACCGCGGTGGAACTGGGCAAGCTGCTGGGCCAGAGCGTGTTCGTCGACAACAAGCCGGGCGGCGCCGGCAATGTGGCGATGGCCGAAGTGGCGCGGGCCGAAGACCAGCACACGCTGGTGCTGGGCCACATCGGCACGCTGGCCGTGAACCCCTACATCTTCGACAAGCTGCCCTACCAGCCGAACAAGGATTTCCGCCCCATCAGCCTGCTGGCCAAGGTGCCCAGCCTGTATGTGGTGCCGGCTGAGTTGCCGGTGAAGAACCTGAAGGAATTCGTGGCGCTGGCCAAGTCGAAGCCGGGCAAGCTGAATTACGGCTCGGCGGGCAACGGCAGCGCCGGCCACCTCGGCATGGAAGTGCTGAAGATGGCCACCGAGACCTTCATCCTGCACGTGCCTTACCGCGGCACCGGCCCGCAACTGACTGACCTGCTGGCCGGGCGCCTTGACGCCGCCTGCGTGGGCGCACCGGCGGTGATGCAGTTCATCAAGGCGGGCAAGCTGCGTTGCATCGCCACCGGCTCGCCGCAGCGCCTGGCGCAACTGCCGGACGTGCCCACCGTGGCCGAGCAGGGCTACCCCGGTTTCGAGATGACCCAGTGGTATGGCCTGATGGCCCCGGCCAGCTTGCCGCAGCCGGCCGCCGACAAGCTGGCCGCCGCAGCCGCCCGCGCCATGCGTGAGCCTGCCGCGCTGGAGATGCTGGCGAAGGACGCCGCGATTGCCGTGGGCAGCACGCCGGCCGAGTTCGCCAAGTTCATCGCTGCCGAGCAGAAGCGCTGGCAGCCGGTGATCGCCCGCGCGCAGATCAAGCCGGACTGAGCGTCGTCTTCACCCGCCTCCGGGTGAAACATGGCGTGAACGGATTTCCGACACCTGCCCGGTGGGTGCGTCGGAAATCCGTCCGGTATTCCGTCGCGCCGAGGCCCTGAATCAAGCACTTGGGGCCACTTGATCAGGGATAACCCGATCTGGCACGTTGTCTGCATTGCTCAGGGCATGCACCGCGTTCCAGCCGCCATCCTCCGCACCACCGCTTCGGTGTTGGGCATGAGCCTGTGCCTGTGCCTGGTGGCGCCACAAGCGGCCGTGGCCGCGCCGCCCGCCGTGCCCGCATCGCAGCCCGACCTGGGCAGTGACACCCTGCGGCGCATCGCCGAAACCGGCACCATCAACCTCGGCCACCGCGAATCGTCGGTGCCGTTCTCGTTTTACGACCAGCGCCGCCAGGTGGTGGGCTACTCGCACGAGCTGATGCTGAAGGTGGCCGATGCCGTCAAGGCCGAGCTCAAGCTGCCTGCGCTGACGCTGCGTCTGGTGCCTGTCACCTCGCAGAACCGCATCCCGCTGGTGCAGAACGGCACCGTCGACATCGAGTGCGGCTCCACCTCGAACACCACCGAGCGTGCACGCCAGGTGTCGTTCTCGACCTCGTTCTTCGTGGTCAGCACCCGCATGCTGGTGCGCCGCGACGCCGGCATCAAGGACTTCCCGGATCTGGGCGGCCGCCGCGTGGTGGTCACGGCCAGCACCACCTCCGAGCGCCTGCTGCGCACCTACAACGAGAGCCGCGGCGGCAAGATCCAGGTGGTCACCGCTCGCGACCACGGCGAGGCCTTCGTGCTGCTCGAAGACGGCAAGGTCGACGCGATGATGCTTGATGACGCGCTGCTTTACGGCGAGCGCGCCAAGGCCCGCAACCCGGACGACTGGATCGTCACCGGCACGCCGATGTCGTCCGAGGCCTACGGTTGCATGATGCGCCGCAACGAGCCGGCGCTGAAGGCACTGGTTGACCGGTGCCTGACCCGATTGCTCACTTCGGGCGAAGCGATGAAGATCTACAGCCGCTGGTTTCAGCGTCCGATCCCGCCGCGGGGCCTGAATCTCAACTGGGCCCCTTCGGAGGCTCTGCTCTCGTTGTACCGTCACCCGGGTGACCAGCCATTGCCATGAAGGCAGTTGATGATCACCACGTTTTCCACCGCCGCGAATCAACAGCGGCATTTCTTGACCTTCCAGGAGCTCTGATGTCCAAGACCCGTTTCTCCCCGTCGCCGCGCGCTGCGCTGGCTCTGGCTGCCCTGCTGGCCACCGGTGTGGCCCAGGCCGACACCCTGTCCAAGATCAAGGAAAGCGGCAGCGTCACCATGGGCGTGCGTGAGTCCTCGGGCTCGCTGTCGTACACCCTGGGCGACGGCAAGTACGTCGGCTACCACGTTGAGATCTGCGAACGCGTGCTGAGCGACGTGCGCAAGCAGCTGGGCCTGTCCAGCATGTCGGTGAAGTACCAGCCGGTGACCTCGCAGAACCGCATCCCGCTGGTGACCAACGGCACCGTGGACATCGAGTGCGGCTCGACCACCAACAACGCCACCCGCCAGAAGGACGTGGCCTTCGCCGTCACCACCTTCGTGGAAGAAGTGCGCATCGCCGTGAAGGCCAACTCCGGCATCACCTCGATCAACCAGCTGAATGGCAAGAACGTGGCCACCACCACGGGCACGACCTCGGTGCAGACCCTGCGCAAGCATGAGCGCGCTGCCAGCGTCGACTTCAAGGAAGTCTTCGGCAAGGACCACGCCGACAGCTTCCTGCTGCTGGAAAGCGGCCGCGCTGACGCGTTCGTGATGGACGGCGCCATCCTGGCCGGCAACATCGCCAAGGCCAAGAACCCGGCTGAATTCAAGATCGTCGGCGAAGTGCTGTCGGTCGAGCCGATCGCCATCATGATGCGCAAGGACGACCCGGCCTTCAAGAAGGCTGTGGACGATTCCATCAAGGGCATGATGAAGTCGGGCGAAATCGCCAAGCTGTGGGACAAGTGGTTCCAGCAGCCGATCCCGCCGGCGAACGTGAAGGTGGGCATGCCCCCGAACGACAACACCAAGGCTGCGTGGGCCAACCCCAACGACAAGCCGATGGAAGACTACGCCAAGAAGTAAGACGCCGATGCGGCGGTGGCCTGCCGGCTGCTGCCGCTCGGGGGCTGGCGTGGCAACACGTCAGCCACACATGAGATTCGAGAACTCGGGAGGCGCGCGTGGCGAGCTGGGACTGGGAAGTTTTTTGCAAGAACACCATCGACGGTGAAGTGGTGCCGCGCTGTTTTGGCAGCGGCGGTGACATCACCTACCTCGACTGGATGTTGTCCGCCTGGGGCTGGACATTGAGCGTGGCGCTGCTGGCGCTGGTCGTGGCGCTGAGCGTGGGCTCGCTGATGGGCATCTTCCGCACCACGCCGAACAAGTGGCTGGTGGGCATCGGCAATGCGTGGGTGGAGTTGTTCCGCAACATCCCGCTGCTGGTGCAGATCTTCCTCTGGTACCACGTGCTGCCCTCGATCTTCCCGTCGCTGCGCGCCATTCCCAGCTTCGTGCTGGTGGTGTTCGGCCTGGGCTTCTTCACCTCTGCGCGGGTGGCTGAGCAGGTGCGTGCCGGCATCCAGAGCCTGCCCAAGGGCCAGCGTTATGCCGGCCTGGCGATGGGCCTGACCCTGCCGCAGACCTACCGCTACGTGCTGCTGCCGATGGCCTTCCGGATGGTGATCCCGCCGCTGACCAGCGAGAGCATGAACATCATCAAGAACTCGTCGGTCGCCTTCGCCGTGAGCATCGCCGAGCTGACCATGTTCGCCATGCAGGCACAGGAAGAAACCTCGCGCGGCATCGAGGTGTACCTGGCCGTGACCGGCCTCTACTTCATCTCCGCCTTTGCCATCAACCGCATCGCCCTGTTCATCGAGCAGCGCGTGCAGGTGCCCGGCATGATCGGGGGAGCACGCTGATGGAACTCGATTTTTCCTTCCTGAACTGGGGTGTCATCTCCAGCTTCGTCGTCAAGGGCTTTCTCTTCTCGATCCAGCTGACGCTGGTGGCCATGGTGGGCGGCATCGCGCTGGGCACCGTGCTGGCGCTGATGCGTCTGTCGGGCAAGAAGTGGCTGGTGCTGCCGGCCTCGGCGTACGTGAACACGCTGCGCTCCATCCCGCTGGTGATGGTGATCCTGTGGTTCTTCCTGCTGATCCCGTTGCTCATCGGCCGTCCGATGGGCGCCGAGCTGTCGGCCATGATCACCTTCACGGTGTTCGAGGCGGCCTACTACTCGGAGATCATGCGGGCCGGCATCCAGAGCGTGCCGCGTGGCCAGGTGCATGCCGGTTACGCCGTGGGCATGACCTACGGCCAGACCATGCAGCTGATCGTGCTGCCGCAGGCCTTCCGCAACATGCTGCCGGTGCTGCTGACCCAGACCATCATCCTGTTCCAGGACACCTCGCTGGTCTACGCCATCGGCGCCTATGACCTGCTCAAGGGCTTCGAGGTCGCAGGCAAGAACTTCAACCGCCCGGTCGAGACCACCCTGGTCGCCGCTGTGGTGTACTTCATCATCTGCTTCTCGCTGTCGATGCTGGTGCGTCGTCTGCAGAAGAAAATCGCCATCATCCGCTGAGAGCAGCAGGACAAAAACGCCATGATCGACATCAAGAACGTTTCCAAGTGGTACGGCAATTTCCAGGTGCTGACCGACTGCACCACCAACATCCAGAAGGGTGAAGTGGTGGTGGTGTGCGGCCCGTCGGGCTCGGGCAAGTCGACCCTGATCAAGACCGTCAACGCGCTCGAGCCCTTCCAGAAGGGCGACATCGTGGTCGACGGCATCAGCATCTCCGACCCCAAGACGGACCTGCCCAAGCTGCGCAGCCGCGTGGGCATGGTGTTCCAGCATTTCGAGCTGTTCCCGCACCTGTCGGTGACCGAGAACCTGACGCTGGCCCAGATCAAGGTGCTCGGCCGCAATGCCGACGAAGCCAAGACCCGCGGCCTGAAGATGCTGGACCGCGTCGGCCTGAGCGCGCACAAGGACAAGTTCCCCGGCCAGCTCTCCGGTGGTCAGCAGCAGCGCGTGGCGATCGCCCGTGCGCTGTCGATGGACCCCATCGTGATGCTGTTCGACGAACCCACCTCGGCCCTCGACCCCGAAATGGTGGGCGAAGTGCTGGACGTGATGGTGCAGCTGGCCAACGAAGGCATGACCATGATGTGCGTGACGCACGAAATGGGCTTCGCCAAGAAGGTCAGCAACCGCGTGATCTTCATGGACGCCGGCAAGATCGTTGAAGACTGCAAGAAGGACGAATTCTTCGGCAACCCGGATGCCCGTGCACCGCGCGCCAAGGAATTCCTCTCGAAGATCCTGCAGCACTGAACCTGCCGTTGTTCGGACCGCAAGACCCGCCCAGCATGTCATGGCCTCGAAGGCCATGGCGGCTGATGCTGCGGCCGCTGCTTCTGGCTGCGGCCGCTTTGTCTTTGGTGCTCGCCGCGGGCTGGGCCGGCTTCGGCGCCAGCGAGCGCCAGGGCACCGACGCGCTGCGGGCGGAATCCAACCACCAGCTGGACCTGTTTGCCTCGGCCGTCGAGGGCATGATCAAGCGCCTGGAGCATGTGCCGGCCACGGTGCAGCTCAACCAGGACGTGGTGGCCCTGCTGCGCCAGCCGGGGCAGGCCGAGCGCGTGGCTGCCGCCAGCCTGTACCTGCGGCGTCTGAATGCCCACCTGGGCAGCCTGTCGGTGTTCGTGATGAACGAGCGCGGCACGGTGTTGGCGGCCAGTGACGCGTCGATGGTCGGTGAAGACCTGGCCTACCGGCCGTTTTTTCTTGAAGCGTTGTCGGGCCGGGTAGGGCGGCATTTCGCCATCGGCACGCAAGACAGCCAGCCCGGTTATTACGTCTCGCACCCCATCCATGATGGCGCGCGGGTGGCGGGCGTGGCCACCATCAAGATCAGCCTGGAGCCCATCAACCAGGCTTGGGCCATGCTGGGCGCACCGGCGCTGCTGGCCGATTCGAACCAGGTGGTCATCCTGTCTTCGCAGCCCGAATGGCGCTACACCACGCTGGCCGATTTGCCGCTGGAGCGCCGCGTCGATTTGCAGCTGACCCGCATGTACAACCAGCAGCGGCTGGGGCGCTTTCCGCTGCAGGTGGATTTGCGCATCGATGAAGACAGCCAGATCGTCGAGGGCGTCTTGCCCAATGGCTTGAATGCCAACAGCGCGCGGCCACGACCGGCCAGCCGCGGCATGCTGGTGCTGGGCCGCACGCTGAACGGCATGGACTGGCGATTGATGATGTTCACCGACCTGCAGCGCGTGCGTCAGCAGGCGGTGCTGCACAGCCTGCTGGCGGCCGTGACCACCGGCTTCCTGCTGCTGCTGGCGCTCTTCGTGAACCAGCGGCGCCGCATCCTCAGCCAGAAGCTGCAGGCCAAGCGCTGGCTGGAGCAGGCTAATACCGAACTTGAAAACAAGGTGACCCGGCGCACCGGTGCCCTGAGCGAAGCCAACAACCGGCTGCGCAAGGAAGTGGCCGAGCGCGAGCAGGCCGAGCTCACGCTGCGCCGCGCGCAGGACGAGCTGGTGCATGCCGGCAAGATGGCCGCGCTGGGCCAGCTGGCCACCGGCATCACGCATGAGTTGACGCAGCCGCTGGGCGCCATCCGCACGCTCTCGGGCAATGCGCTGGAGTTCATGCGCCGCGGCGACATGAACGCCGTGCAGGGCAACCTGAACATCCTGACCCGGCTGGCTGACCAGATGGGCGGCATCATCCAGCCGCTCAAGGGTTTCGCCCGCAAGTCGGCCGCGCAACCGGCCAGCACCGACACCGCCGTGGCCATGGGCAATGCGCTGTTCCTGTATGACCAGCGCCTGCGCAAGGGCGGCGTGCAGGTGCACAACCACCTGCAGCCCGGCCAGACGCTGGCCTGGTGTGACCCGAACCGGTTGGAGCAGGTGTTGATCAACCTCATTGGCAATGCCGCCGATGCCATGGCCGCCCTGCCTGAAGGCCATCCGCGCGAGCTGCATTTGAACGCCGGACCCGACCTGCCCGAACCCGGCGATGAAACCGCCGATGAAACCGCTGCCCCGCGCGTGGTGATCACCGTGCGCGACACCGGCCCCGGCCTCGCCACCGACGTGCTCGAGCGCTTGTTCGAGCCCTTCTTCAGCACCAAGGAAGCGGGTGTTGGCCTGGGCCTGGGCCTGGCCATTTCACGCGACATCGCCCGCGAAGCCGGCGGTGAGCTGGACGCCCGCAATGCACCGGAAGGCGGCGCCTGCTTCGTGCTGCGCCTGCCCGCCGCGCCTCGATCGCAAGACCCACAGGAACACACCCCATCATGAGTCTCGAGTTGTCCGTGCTGCTGGTGGAAGACGACCTGCACATGCAGCTGGGTTGCGTGCAGGCGCTGCAGCTGTCTGGCCTGCGGGTGGATGCCGTTGAATCGGCCGAGGCCGCCCTGAAGCTCATCACGCCGGGCTTTGCCGGTGTGGTGGTGACCGACATGCGCCTGCCCAAGGCGGACGGCCTGTCGCTGGTGCGCCGCTGCCAGGAGCTCGACCCCGACCTGCCGGTCATCATGATCACCGGCCACGGCGACGTGACGCTGGCCGTGGAAGCCATGCGCAGCGGCGCCTATGACTTCATCCCCAAGCCGTTTTCGCCAGAGGTGCTGGTGGAAGTGGTGCGCCGGGCCATGGAAAAGCGCGGCCTGACGCTGGAAGTGGCCAGCCTGCGCCAGGCCCTGGCGCTGAAGGAAGGCGTGGCCGGCAAGCTGGTCGGGCGCTCGCCGCAGATGGAAGCGGTGCGGCAGCTGGTGAGCCGGGTGGCGTCGTCGTCGGTCGACGTGTTGATTCGCGGTGAAACCGGCACTGGCAAGGAAGTGGTGGCGCAGGCGCTGCATGAGCTGTCGGGCCGGCGCCAGGCGCCGCTGGTGGCGCTGAACTGCGGCGGCCTGCCCGACAACCTGCTCGACAGCGAACTTTTCGGCCACGAGGCCGGCGCCTTCACCGGCGCGCAGAAGCGCCGCATCGGCAAGATTGAACACGCCCACGGTGGCACGCTGTTCCTGGATGAAGTGGAAAGCATGCCGATGGGCGTGCAGGTGAAGCTGCTGCGGGTGCTGCAGGACCGGGTCATCGAGCGCCTGGGCTCGAACCAGCGTGTGCCGGTGGATTGCCGCGTGGTGGCCGCCACCAAGGACGACCTGCTGCAGCGCGCACACCAGAACACCTTCCGCAGCGACCTGTATTACCGCCTCAACGTGGTGACGATTGACTTGCCGCCGCTGCGTGAGCGCCGCGAAGACATTCCGATGCTGCTCGAGCACTTCCTGCTGCTGGCCGCCAGCCGCTACGGCCTGCCGCAACCCACCGTGTCCACCATGCAGCTGCGCGCCTTGATGACCCACCACTGGCCCGGCAATGTGCGCGAGCTGCGCAACGTGGCCGACTGCCTGGTGCTGGGCGTGCGCAACGATGTGCTGGGTGATGCGGTGGCCGCAGCCCCCGCGCCGGCTGGCTTGTCATTGGCCGAAACGGTGGACGACTTCGAGCGCAGCCTGATCCGCGAAGAGTTGCGGCGTCAGGGCGGCAACATCGCCCGCAGCGCCCAGGCCCTGCGCATTCCCAAGACCACGCTGAACGACAAGATCCGCAAGCACGGCCTGAACAACGGCGGCGCTGACGGAGAGGCTTGAGGCCGCGCTGACGGCCGGTGCTCAGCCCAGGCCGCGGCGCCGGCCCATGTCGGTGCTCATCACCGCCAGCTCTGCGGCCGTCAGCCGGGTTTGAGCGGCTGGAAACACCAGCCCGTCTTCCAGGCCCAGGTGGCTGTGGTGCAGCGTGATGAACGCGTCGCTCGTTGCCATCAATGCCGCCATCCCGGCCGGTGAACGGCTCGCAGCCAAGTCGGCCAGCCCGGCTCGCAGCGTGAGCCACACCGCCCGGAACTGCGCGTGATCGGCCAGCATCTGCTGCGCCGCTGCCATCAGCTGTGGGTCATCGCTGGCCTGCAGGGCCGGAATGATGTGGCGCTCTTCGTCTTCATGGTGCAGCGGCGCAGCCACGTCGAAGTAGCGCATCACATCCACCGCGGCGCGGGTGGCTTGCTCATCAGGCATCTGCCCCGGCAGTTGGGCGACATGGTTGAGCAGCCGCTGCAGCAGCCCCAGGCTGCGCTGCAGGCGCTCGTGGCAGGCGGCCAGCAACTCGAACGGGGCCTCGGTGCCCGCGGCGGGGCCGGCGTGCAGCGCTGGGGCCGAGGCGCTGCGAGGGAGCGGAAGTTGAGCCATGTCTGATTGTGGCGCTGCCGGGTGC
The DNA here is from genome assembly GCF_038066635.1 of Ideonella margarita. NCBI lineage: Bacteria > Pseudomonadati > Pseudomonadota > Betaproteobacteria > Burkholderiales > Sphaerotilaceae > Ideonella > Ideonella margarita. The sequence goes on from NZ_JBBUTI010000010.1 coordinate 55,208, forward strand.
CCAGCCTGCGGCCGGTCTTGATCTGGCGCAACACACCGGCGCCGGTGCTGGGCAACAGTGCCCCCACAACGAGACCGACCGCCGACCATGGACCCAGTTGCCCACCTCCACACCGCCACCGGAACCCCGCCCGAACGCGCCCCGCTGACGCGCTTGCGTGCATCGTCGCGGGCGGTGCTGATCACCGCGCTGCCCGGCGACGCGGTGATGGCGCCGCTGCTGCCCGATGCCGTGGGCTGGGGCGGCCTGTTTGGCGGCCCCGCCGTGACGGCGGCCGAATGCGCCACGCTGAACGAGCTGGCCCGCGCCCGCCGCGTCAGCCCCGGCACCGCCTTGTTCAGCCGCAGTGAGCGCGCCACCGCGCTGGTGGCGGTGCTCGAAGGCGACGTGGCGCTGGGCGTTCGGCAATCCGTGGGTACGTTCAGAACCGAGCGCCACCTGCACGGCCCGGCCTGGCTGGATGTGGCTGCTGCCTGGCTGGGCGAAGCGCCGCCGCAGGATGCGCGCGCACTGAGTACGGCCACGGTGCTGGAGTTGCCGCGTGACGTGCTGCAGGTGCTGCTGGAGCGCCAGCACGGCCTGGCCCGGCGCTTGATTCTGACGCTGGCCCGCGAGGTGCGCCTGCTGGCGGGCAGCACCCAGGATCTGATGCACAAGGACGCACCAGCCCGGCTGGCCGCCTGGCTGCGTGAACACTGTGTGCCCGACGGCCCCAGCGCGGCGCAGGCCATGGTGCAGTTGCCGCTGCGCAAGCGCGACATCGCGTCGCAGCTGGCGATCACGCCGGAAACGCTGTCACGTCTGATGCGCAGCTTCACCAGCCAGGGCGTGATCCAGGTGGCGGGCTACACCGTGCACGTGCTGGACGTGCCGGCGCTGGAACGCCTGGCGAACGGTTGAATCCTCAGGCCTTCACAGGGTGAGCATCTTCAGCGCCACGGCCGCCAGCACGGCGCCGATGGCGTAGCGGATCAGGGCCAGCGGCGCGCGGGTGCTGATGACGGCGCCCACCAACACGCCCGGCACCGAGCCGATCAGCAGGTTGAGCAGCAGCGTGAAGTTCACGTTGCCCAGCGTCAGGTGGCCCAGGCCTGCGATCAGCGTCAGCGGAATGGCGTGGGCCAGGTCGGTGCCGACCAGCTTGCTGGCATTCAGCCGCAGCGGGTAGAGGTACAGCAGCAGCACGGTGCCCAGGGCGCCGGCGCCGATGGAGGTGAGCGTGACCAGCACGCCCAACACCATGCCGGTCACCACCGTCAGCGGGGGTTGCAGGTGCTTGAACTTCTCGGTGTTGGTGACGCGCAGGTGCTTGCCCAGGCCGTGCAGCCAGTCCTTCAGGAAGATGCCCAGCGCGGTGATCAGCAGCATCACGCCCACGGCGCTGATGATGAAACCGTCCTTCACGCGGGCGGCTTCCGAGTAGTGCATCCACGCCAGCGTCAAGGCCGCGGCGGGCAGGCTGCCCAGCGCCAGCCGGCGCACCACTTGCCAGTCCACGGTGCCGTGGTTGTGGTGCACGGCGGTGCCGAACACCTTGGTGATGGCCGCATACAGCAAGTCGGTGCCCACCGCGGTTTGGGGGGCCCAGCCGAACATCAGCACCAGGATCGGGGTCATCAGGGAGCCACCGCCAACGCCGGTCACACCCACCAACACGCCGACGATCAAGCCGGCGAGGGCGGTCAGGCCATCCATCTGCATCAGGTAACTCCCGGGGAAACAGCAAAAACCGCCCGAAGTGGGCGGCTGAAACATTGTCGCTGCAACGAGAATCGCATAAGCGACCCGCTATTTGCACCCCTAAAACATTTTTTGACTTAACTTATGCGCTTGCAGCATTTGGGCGACGACGGACACCGCGATCACCCCCGGCTCCTTCCCGTCGATGCCCGGCAAACCGATCGGGCAATGCATGCGCGCCAGGGCATCGGCCGGGATGCCGCGCTCCTGCAGGCGGTGTTCAAACCGGGCGCGCTTGGTGGCTGAGCCGATCAGGCCGAACCAACCCGCGTCCTGGCGCTTGAGGATGGCGTGGGCCAGGCGCAGGTCGAGGTCGTGGTTGTGGGTCAGCACCAGATAGAAGGTGCCCGGCGCTGCCAGCGGCACCTCGGCCTCAACCGGTTCCACGCACACCCGACGGATGTGTTCGGGCAGCGGGCCGGCGGGGAATTCGCTCTCGCGCTCATCGATCCATTCCACCTGGCAGGGCACCTGGCCGAGCAGTTGCACCACCGCGCGGCCCACATGGCCAGCACCGTGCAGCTGCAGCGTGAAGCGCGGGGCCGGTGCCGTCCAGCTGCGCAGGCGGGTGTCGTCCAGCGGCTCGAAGTGCAGTGTCAGGGCGCCACCACAGCACTGGCCCAGCGACGGGCCGAGCGCCACGGGCCAGGCGGAAGGGTGGGTGTCGTGCCCGCGCGCCAGCTGCTCTCGGGCACGGGCGATGGCCTGCTGCTCCAGGTGGCCACCGCCGATGGTGCCGGCCACATGCTGCGCACTCACCAGCATGCAGGTGCCGGTTTCGCGCGGCACCGAGCCCTTGGTCTGGCCGACCCGCACCAGCATCGCCGGCTCACCGGTGGCCACCCAGTGGCGGGCCACGGCCAGCGTGGCCTCAGCCGCCTGCAGGTGCCCGGCCCGGTCGGCGTTGCGATGGCCGATGAGGCTGTGCATCACGGTGCGCGCACGGCGTCCACGGCGCGCAGCAGCGCTTCGGGCGTGGCGGGGGCGCTCAATGGTGGCTGGGCGCCGGCCGGGCCGCAGGCGGCCACCGCATCGCGCAGGGCCAGCAGCACGGCAAAGCCCAGCAGCAGCGGGGGCTCGCCCACGGCCTTGCTGCGGTGGATGCTGTCTTCCACATTGGCGTTGTTGAACAGCCGGGTGTGCAGGGCTGCCGGCACGTCGTTCGCTGTCGGGATCTTGTAGGTTGATGGCGCGTGGCTCAGCAGCTTGCCGCTGGTTGGGTGCCACACCAGCTCTTCGGTGGTCAGCCAGCCCATGCCCTGCACGAAGCCGCCTTCGATCTGTCCGATGTCGATGGCCGGGTTGAGCGACCGGCCCACGTCGTGCAGCAAATCTGCCCGGGCCAGCTGCCATTCGCCGGTCAGGGTGTCGAGCAACACCTCGGCGCAGGCCGCGCCGTAGGCGAAGTAATAAAACGGCCGGCCGGTGAGGGTCTGGCGGTCCCAGTGCAGGCCGGGCGTGGCGTAAAAGCCGTCGCTCCACAGCTGCACCCGGGCCACATAGGCCTGCGACACCAACGCCTCAAAGCCGATCTGCCGGCCGTCTGGGGCCACTACCTGGCCGCCTTCAAAACGCAGGTCTTGCGCGGGCACTTGCCACTGCGCCGCCAGGTGCGCCGCCAGCCGGTCCTTGATCTGCCGGGCGGCGTTCTGCGCGGCCTTGCCGTTCAGGTCGGCCCCGGTGGAGGCGGCGGTGGCCGAGGTGTTGGCCACCTTGCTGGTGTCGGTGGCGCTGCAGCGCACCCGGGCCATGGGCAAACCCAGCTCGTGGGCCACCACCTGCGCCACCTTGGTGTTCAGGCCCTGGCCCATTTCGGTGCCGCCGTGGTTCACCAGCACCGAGCCGTCGAGGTACACATGCACCAGTGCGCCGGCCTGGTTGAAGTGGTTCACGTTGAACGAGATGCCGAACTTCACCGGCGTCAGCGCCAGGCCCTTCTTCAGCACCGGGCTGGTGGCATTGAACTGCGCGATGGCGCTGCGGCGCCGGGCGTAGTCGCTGCTGCTGGCCAGCTCATACGTCAGGGGCTCGATGACGTTGTCGGTCACCACCTGGCCATAGGGCGTGGTGTTGTGGCTTTGGGTGCCGTACCAGTTGGCGCGGCGAACCGCGAGAGTGTCGAGTTGCAGCGCGCGGGCGACGTGGTCGATCACGATCTCGGTGATCAGCGCGCCTTGCGGGCCGCCGAAGCCGCGGAAGGCGGTGTTGCTCTGGCGGTTGGTGCGCGGCAGGTAGCCGTGCATCGACACCTCGGGCAGCCAGTAGGCGTTGTCGACGTGGCAGATGGCGCGGGTCAGCACGGGCGCGGACAAATCAGCGCTGTGGCCGGCGTCGCCCAGCAGGCTTACCTCAAGCGCCAGCAGGTGGCCGGCGTCGTCAAATCCCACGGCCCAGTCGAACTCGAAGCCGTGGCGCCGACCGGTGATGAGGAAGTCGTCGTCGCGGTCCAGGCGCAGCTTCACCGGCACACCCAGGCGCCGGGCGGCCAATGCCGCCGCGCAGGCAAACAGGGCCGATTGCGATTCCTTGCCGCCAAAGCCGCCGCCCATGCGCCGGCAGCTCACCTGCACCTGGTGGTTGGCCAGCTTCAGGGCATGTGCCACCAGGGCCTGCATTTCGCTCGGGTGCTGGGTGGAGCAATGGATGTGCAGGCCGCCGTCGTCTTGCGGCAGCGCGAACGAGATCTGGCCTTCCAAATAGAACTGCTCCTGCCCGCCCACGCTGAAGCTGCCTTGCAGCCGGTGCGGTGCCGTGGCCATGGCTTGCGCTACGCCCAAGGCGGCATCACCGGGCTGCTGGCTGCGCGCCAGGTGCATGGGCGGCAGCACCCAGTCGCCGGCCTTGTGCGCGTCGCGCAGGCAAAGCACGGGCTTCAAGGCTTCAAATTGAATGGCCGACTTGGCCAGGGCCGCAGCGCGGCGGGCCTGCTCACGCTCACGCGCCACCACCACGAACACCGGCTGGCCCAGGTAGCGCAGCACGCCGTCCGCCAGGATGGGGTCGTCGTGAATGATCGGGCCGCAGTCGTTGGGGCCCGGGATGTCGGCCGCGGTGAACACCGCCACCACGCCGGGTTGGGCGCGCAGCAAGTCGAGGTCGATGCCGGTCAGGCGGCCATGGGCCACGGGCGACAGGCCGAGTGCGGCATGCAGCGTGCCCACGGGCTCGGGGATGTCGTCGGTGTAGTGGGCGCGGCCGGCCACATGCAGCAGGGCGGATTCATGCGGCAGCGAGGCGCCGACGGTGGGGGCCGACGGGGTTGTGGAGGCTGTTGCGGAGGAGAACATGGCGGGCCTCGTCAAAGCACCGGCGCGGCGCGGGTGGCGCTGGCGGGCAGGGGATCGTGCAGCCGGGTTTCCAGCCACAGCCGGTGCAGCAGGCCGGCGGCGGCGCGCTGGCGGTAGGCGGCGGTGGCGCGCAGATCGCTCAAGGGCGTGAAGTCGGTCAGCAGCGCCTGGCTGGCGGCGCGCATCGTGGCCTCGTGCCAGGGTTGGCCACGCAGGGCGGCTTCGGCACCGGCGGCGCGGCGCACGACGGCGTCCATGCCGCCGAAGGCCAGACGCGCGTCCACGATGGTCTCGCCGTCGAGTTTCAGGCCCAAGCCCGCGCTGAGGGCGGAGATGTCGCAGTCAAAGCGCTTGCTGATCTTCCAGGCGCGGTGCACCCAGCCTTGCTGCTGCGCATGGGCGGGCAGGGCCACGCTGACACCGCTGACGAACTCGCCCGGCTGCAGCGCGTTTTTCATGTAGCCGAGGTAGAAACTCTCTAGCGGCAAGCTGCGCTCGGTGCTGCCGCATTGCAGGTGCAGCGTGGCGCCCAGGGCCATCAGCACCGGGGCGCTGTCGCCGATCGGTGAGCCATTGGCCAGGTTGCCCACCAGCGTGCCGGCGTGGCGCACGGGCGGGCCGGCAAAGCGGCGGGCCATTTCGCTCAAGGTGGGCCAGTGGCGCACCAGCACTTGCCAGGCATCTTCCAGCGTCACCGCTGCGCCGATGTGCAGGCGCCGGTCAGGCGTGTGGGTGATGCGCCGCAGCTCGGCCACGTCGCCCAGCCAGATCACGGTACCCAGGTCACGGAACTGTTTGGTCACCCACAGGCCGATGTCGGTGCCGCCAGCCAGCAGGCGGGCGTCGGGCAAGGCTTGTCGCAGTTGCGCGAGCTCTGCGAGCTGGGTGGGGGCGTGATAGCGATGAACGGGGGCCGATGTGGTGGCGGTTGCTCCTGCGAGCATCGATGCCCGCAAGGCCAGCAACTGCTCACGCAGGCCCGTCAGTGGCAAGCCCGGGCCGGGCAGGGTGTGCATCTGTTCGGCGGCATCCAGAATCGGGCGGTAGCCGGTGCAGCGGCACAGGTTGCCGGCCAGGTCATCGGCCAGCTCGGTGCGGCTGGCGCAGCGGCCCTGCACCTGCTGGCGCTCATGGCTCACGGCCAGGCTCATCACGAAACCGGGGGTGCAGAAGCCGCACTGCGAGCCGTGGCAGTTCACCAGCGCCTGCTGTGCCGGGTGCAGCGTGCCATCGGGCTGGGCCAGGTCTTCCACGGTCAGCAGCGCCTTGCCGTGCAGCGTGGGCAGGAAGCGGATGCAGCTGTTCACCGGCCGCAGAGCCACGCCGTCTCTCACCACCGCGCTGTGGCCTTCGGGCAGGGTGTCAGCCAGCTCGGCCACGATGACGGTGCACGCACCGCAATCGCCCTCGGCACAACCCTCTTTGGTGCCGCAGGCGCGGGCGTCTTCGCGCAGCCACTGCAGCACGCTGCGGGTGGGGTCAGGCGTGGCCACCGCCGTGGTTTGTCCGCGGAAGATGAAGCGCACCGGGCGCGTGGGCAGGTCTTCGTGCATGGGCGCAACGGTACTCCGTGGCGTGAAATTGTGTATACGATATAGGCAATGACCAGCATATTCCATGCCGTATGACGCGGGCCCCGGATTTCGCGAACATCGACCTCCATCTCGTGAAGGTCCTGCATACCGTGATTGCTGAACGCAGTGTGTCCCGCGCCGCCCTGAAGCTGGGCAGCACCCAGCCGCTGGTGAGCGCCCAGCTCAAGCGCCTGCGTGGCTTGACGGGCGATGCGCTGCTGGTGCGCGCCGGCGCCGGCATGGCACCCACCGACGCCGCGCTGGCCCTGCTGGCCCCGGCCGAGCGGCTGATGCGTGAAGCCGACGTGCTGTTTGGCGCCGCCCGCAGTGGCCGCGGGTTTGATGCCGCCACCGCCAGCCTCACCCTGAACCTGGCCGCCAGCGATTACCTCGACCCGCTGTTCCTGCCTGCACTGGTGTCGCGCCTGCAGCGCCTGGCGCCGCGCGTGAAGGTGTCGCTGCACCCGCTCAGCGCTGATTCCGATTACCGCGCCAAGCTGGCCCAGGGCGAGCTCGACCTCGTCATCGGCAACTGGCTGCAACCGCCGGAAGAGCTGCACCTCGGGCGGCTCATCACCGACGACGTGGTGTGCCTGGTGGCCGAAGACCACCCCGCCGTGCTGCGCCCGCGCAGCTGGACGGCCGAGCGCTACCTCGACAGCGACCACCTCGCCCCCACGCCGCTGCACCCAGGCGCGCAGGGCGTGATCGATGATTTCCTGGCGCTGCAGGGCCTGAAGCGCCGCATCGCCGTGCGCACCGCCCACTTCAGCCTGGCGCCGATGATGGTGGCGGGCAGCCGGCTGGTGCTCACCACCGGCCGCCAGTTCTGCCTGCGGCAGGTGGGCAAGCTGCCGGTGCGCATCGTGCGCTGCCCGGTCAGCTTCCCTGCGATGGCCTACTACCAGCTCTGGCACGACCGCGCCCATGATTCGCCCGCCCAGCGCTGGCTGCGCGAGCAGGTGCGCAGCACCGCCCGTGAACTGGTGGACGGCCCCGAGGTGTCCGCATGAGCCAGATCGCCATCTACGGCAACTTCCTTGATTTCACCGGGCTGCCCGCCCTGGGTGACCCGGCCGACGCCGCCGTGCGCTGGCGCCCTGATCACTGGCTGCTGGCCCGCGACGGCCGCGTGGTGGCTGTGCAAGCCGATGAGCCCGGTGACGACTGGCAGAAGCAGCGCCACCCCGGCCGGCTCATCCTGCCCGGCTTTGTGGATACCCACGTGCACAGCGCCCAGATTGACGTACTGGGCGCCTGGGGCACGGCGCTGCTCGATTGGCTGGAAACCCACACCTTCCCGGCTGAATCGCGCATGGCTGATGCCGCGCATGCGGCCATGATCTCCAACCTGTTCCTCGACGGCCTGCTGGCCAGCGGCACCACCACGGCGATGGTGTTCCCGACGGTGCACAAGGTGTCGGTGGACGCGCTGTTCACGGCCGCCCAGGCGCGCGGCATGCGGCTGATCACCGGCAAGGTGCTGATGGACCGCCACGCGCCCGATTACCTGCGCGACGACGTGACCGGCGCCCGCGCCGACTGCGAAGCGCTGATCGCCCAGTGGCACGGCCGGGGCCGGCTGGCCTATGCCGTGACGCCGCGCTTTGCACCCACCTCGACGGACGCCCAGCTGGCCATGGCCGGTGAGCTGATGGCCCGCCACGAGGGCCTCTACATGCAGACCCACGTGGCCGAGAACACCGACGAGGTGGCCTGGGTGGCGCAGCTCTTCCCGCAGGCCCGCAGCTACCTGGATGTGTACCGCCACTTCGGCCTGCTGGGGCCACGCGCCATGCTGGCCCACGGCATCTGGCTCGATGATGCCGACCGCCAGCTGCTGGCTGACAGCGGCGCGGCCCTGTCGCACTGCCCATCGTCGAACCTGTTCCTCGGCAGCGGCCTGTTTGACTGGCCGGCGGCGCAGGCGGCCGGCACCGCCGTGAGCATGGGTTGCGACGTGGGCGGCGGCACCAGCCTGTCGATGCTGCGCACCCTGGCCGACGGCTACAAGGTGCAGGCCATGGCCGGGCGCCGCATCACCGCGTGGGCCTTGCTGCATGCTGCCACGCTCGGCGGCGCCAACGCACTGGGGTTGGCTCACGAAATTGGCAGCTTCAACGCCGGTACACTCGCCGACCTCGTGATTTGGGACTTGGCCGCCGACCCCGTGCAGCAACGTCGCCAGGCCGTGGCCCGCGACTTGCATGATGCGATCTTCGCGTGGCTCACGCTGGGCGACGAGCGCCATGTGGTGGCCACCGTGGTGGCTGGCGAGCTGCGTTACCAGCGACCTGCCACCCCTTTCACAGCCTGAGAACACCAACCCGCCCACACGCCATGACCGCACCGCCTCGCCTGGCCCTGACCGGCATCACCAAGCAGTACCCGGCCGTGCGCGCCAACGACGCCGTGAACCTCACCGTGGCGCCGGGGCAGATCCATGCCGTGCTGGGCGAAAACGGCGCCGGCAAATCCACGCTGATGAAGATCATCTACGGCGCCACCAAGCCTGACGCCGGCGAGATGCTCTGGAACGGCGAACGGGTGCAGGTGGCCAGCCCGGCGCAGGCGCGCCAGCTGGGCATCAGCATGGTCTACCAGCACTTCTCGCTGTTCGACACGCTCACCGCCGCTGAGAACGTGTGGCTGGGCCTGGACAAATCATTGCCGCTGGCCGAGGTGACGCGCCGCATCACCGAAGTGGCCGAAGGCTACGGCCTGCCGGTGGACCCGCTCCGCCCGGTGCACACGCTGAGCGTGGGTGAGCGCCAGCGGGTGGAAATTGTTCGCGCGCTGCTGACCAAGCCGCAGCTGCTCATCCTGGATGAGCCCACCTCGGTGCTCACGCCGCAGGCCGTCGACAAGCTGTTTGTCACGCTGCGCCAGCTCAGCGCCGAAGGCTGCGCCATCCTCTACATCAGCCACAAGCTCGACGAGATCCGGGCGCTGTGCCACCACTGCACCGTGTTGCGCGGCGGCAAGGTGACGGGCGAGGTGGATCCGTCCAAGGAAAGCAACGCGAGCCTGTCTCGCCTGATGATCGGCGCCGAGCCGCCGGCCCTGGCGCAGCGCGCCGCCACCACCGGTGCCGTGGTGCTGGACGTGAAGCAGCTTGATCTGCCCCAGCAAGACCCGTTCGGCGTGACGCTGAAGGGCATGAGCCTGCAGGTGCGCGCCGGTGAGATTGTTGGCGTGGCTGGTGTGTCGGGCAACGGTCAGCAAGAGCTGATGGCGGCGCTGTCGGGCGAAGACCCGCGCGCCAAGGCCGGCAGCGTCACGCTGTTCGGCTCTGACATCGCCCAGGCCAGCCCGCGCAAGCGCCGCGCCCTGGGCCTGCACTTCGTGCCTGAAGAACGCCTGGGCCGCGGTGCCGTGCCCACCTTGTCACTGGCGCAGAACACCTTGCTCACCCGTACCGGCAATGTGGGCGCGGGCGGCTGGCTGAACCTGGCCGGCACGCGTGCGCTGGCGGCTGATCTGATTGACCGCTTCAAGGTCAAGGCGGGCGGGCCGGATGCGGCTGCGCGCAGCCTGTCGGGCGGCAATCTGCAGAAGTTCATCGTCGGCCGCGAGATCGACGCCAAACCGAAGCTGCTCATCATTTCCCAGCCCACCTGGGGTGTGGACGTGGGCGCTGCGGCGCAAATCCGTGGCGAGCTGCTGAAGCTGCGCGACGCGGGCTGCGCGGTGCTGGTGGTCAGCGAAGAGCTGGATGAGCTGTTCGAGCTGAGCGACCGCCTGCTCGTGATTGCCCAGGGCCGGCTCTCGCCGAGCCTGCCCACGGCCGAGGCCACCGTCGAGAAGATCGGCGCGTGGATGTCGGGCCTGTGGGAAACGCCGGCCACCTCCGTGCCGACCCCGAATGCTGTCACCGAGGGAGCCCCGCGTGCTGAAGCTTGAAACCCGTCCGCAGCCCTCGCAGGTGATGTCCATCGCCTCGCCGCTGCTGGCCTTGTTGATCACCGTGCTGATTGGCGTGGTGCTGTTCGTGGCGCTGGGCAAAGACCCCGTCAAGGGCCTGCAGGTGTTCTTCTATGAGCCGGTGAAGAACGCCTACGCGCTGTCTGAGCTGAGCGTGAAGGCCGTGCCGCTGGTGCTGATTGCGCTGGGCCTGGCGGTGTGCTTCCGCTCGAACGTGTGGAACATCGGGGCCGAAGGCCAGTTCGTGGTCGGCGCGCTGGCGGCAGGCTGGGTGGCCATGCAGGCCGGGCCGGGCACCGGCCGCTGGATTGTGCTGGCCGTGCTGGTGGCCGGTGTGCTGGGCGGCATGGTGTGGGCGGGCATCGTGGCGCTGCTGCGAGACCGCTTCAGTGCCAGCGAAATTCTGGTCAGCCTGATGATGGTTTACGTGGCTGATCAGTTGCTGGGCTATCTGGTTTACGGCCCCTGGAAAGACCCGAAGGGCTACAACTTTCCGCAGACCATCACGTTCGATGCGGTGACGAAGATTCCGCGCCTGATTGATGGCCTGCGCATGAATGCCGGCGTGTTCGTGGCGCTGCTGGGTGTGGCGGGCCTGTGGGCCTTCATGTTCCGCACCTACAAGGGCTTTGCACTGCAGGTGGGCGGGCTGGCCCCGGCGGCTGCGCGCTATGCGGGCTTCTCGTCGCGCGCTTCGCTGTGGACGGCGCTGCTGGTGTCGGGTGGCATGGCCGGCCTGGCTGGTGCGCTGGAAGCTGCCGGTCCGCTGGGCCAGCTCACGCCGTATGTGCCGGTGGGCTATGGCTTCGCGGCCATCATCGTGGCGTTCGTGGGCCGCCTGCATCCTGTGGGCATCGTGTTCTCGGCGGTGCTGATGAGCATGTTCTACATCGGCGGTGAACTGGCGCAATCGCGCCTCGGCCTGCCCAAGGCCTTGACCGGCGTGTTCCAGGGCCTGCTGCTGTTTGCGCTGCTGGCCTGCGACACCCTCATCCACTACCGAATCCGCCTGAGCTCGGGCAGCGCGAAGGGAGCCCGCTGATGGACCAACTTGCCTTGCTGCTGGCAGCCACCCTGAACGCCGGCACCGTGCTGGCCATTGCGGGCCTGGGGCTGCTCATCAACGAACGCGCCGGCATCATCAACCTCGGTGCCGAGGGCCTGATGCTGGTGGCCGCGATCGCCGGCTTTGCCACCGCCGTGGGCACGGGCAGCGACGTGCTGGCCTTTGCCGCGGGCGCTGCCGCTGGCGCCGCGCTGGCTGCCGTGTTCGGCGTGCTGGTGATCTGGCTGAACACCAACCAGTACGCCACCGGCCTGGCGCTGAGCTTGTTCGGCACCGGCTTCTCGGCCTTCGTCGGTATTCGCTACACGCAAGAGCGCCTGGGCGACCGCATGAAGTTCGAGATCCCCGGCCTGGCGGACATTCCGCTCGTCGGCCCGGCGCTGTTCAAGCAGCACCCGCTGGTTTACGGCGCGATGCTGATGGCGCTGGCGCTGGCCTGGTTCCTGTACCGCTCACGTGCGGGCCTGGTGCTGCGCGCGGTGGGCGAATCGCCCGAATCGGCCCATGCGCTGGGCTACCCGGTGCGGCGCATTCGCCTGGCTGCCGTGGTGGCGGGCGGCGCGCTGTGCGGCGTGGCGGGCGCCTACCTGTCTGTGGTGTACACGCCGCTGTGGGTGGAGGGCATGGTGGCCGGCAAGGGCTGGATCGCCTTGGCGCTCACCACGTTTGCCACCTGGCGCCCGGCACGTGTATTGCTGGGTGCTTACCTGTTCGGGGGCGTGACGATGCTCCAGTTCCACCTGCAAGGTGAGGGCGTGGAAATTGCAAGCCAGTGGCTGACGATGTTGCCGTACGTGGCCACCATCGTGGTGCTGGTGCTGATTTCACGCAACCCCACCTGGATCCGCGTCAATATGCCGGCGTCGTTGGGCAAGCCCTTCTTCCCCGGCAGTTGATTCCCGTCTCCCCAGGGGTGCCGTGTTCGCACCATAATCGTGCGCGCTGGGGTGCCCCGCCTCAATGACTGACCTTCCCCCTTTTTACCCACCGGAGAGCTCATGAACGACAAATCGCTGTTCCAAAAACGTCGCCTGCTGAAACTGGCCGGCTGGACCACCCTGGCCGCCACCGCCGCCCTGGTGGGCTGCGGCAAGAAGGAAGAAGCTGCTGCCGCCCCGGCCGCTGCCTCCGAGCCCGCATCTGCTGCCGTGGCCAAGACCGAGCCGCTGAAGATCGCTTTTGCCTACGTCGGCCCGGTGGGCGACGGCGGCTGGACCTTCGCGCACGACAACGCCCGCAAGGCGCTGGAAAAGGAATTCGGCGACAAGATCGTCACCACCTTCGTGGAGAAGGTGCCTGAAGCCGCTGACGCCGAGCGCGTGTTCCGCGACATGATCGGCCAGGGCAACAAGCTGATCTTCGGCACCACGTTCGGCTACATGGAGCCGATGCTGAAGGTGGCCGCTGACTCCAAGGACATCAAGTTCGAACATGCCACCGGCTACAAGACGGCCGAGAACATGCGCACCTACGACAGCCGCACCTACGAAGGTGCCTACATGGCTGGCGTGATCGCAGGCGCAATGACCAAGTCCAACACGCTGGGCGTGGTCGGCTCGATCCCAATTCCTGAAGTCATCCGCAACATCAACAGCTTCACCCTGGGCGCGCAAAGCGTGAACCCGAAGATCAAGACCAAGGTGGTCTGGGTCAACGAATGGTTCAACCCGCCCAAGGAAACCGAAGCCGCTACCGCCCTGATCAACGGCGGCGCTGACGTGCTGATGCAGAACACCGACTCGCCGGCCGTGCTGAAGACCGCCCAGGAAAAGGGCAAGCGCGCCTTCGGCTGGGACAGCGACATGACCGCCTACGGCCCGAAGGCCCACCTGGCTTCCGCCGTCATCAACTGGGGCCCGTACTACATCAAGGCCACCAAGGACGCCCTGGAAGGCAAGTGGGCCACCGGCCAAAGCTGGTGGGGCGTGAAGGAAGGCGCCATCGACCTGGTTTCGATGGCCGACGACGTGCCCGCAGAAACCAAGGCCAAGGTTGAAGCCATCAAGGCCGGCCTGAAGGACGGCAGCTTCTCCATCTGGAAGGGCCCGATCGTCGACAACGCCGGCAAGGAAGTGCTGGCCAAGGACGTGGTTGCTGACGACGCCTTCCTGGGCGGCGTGAAGTTCTACGTCAAGGGCGTTGAAGGCAAGGTGCCTGGCGACAAGTGATGGGTGCTGATATCAGCTGAATAGGCTGATATGCGAAAAAGCCACCGGCCGTAAGGGCGCGGTGGCTTTTTTTATTGCTCGGGTGTGCGGGGGATATGTGCGACCCAGTTTGAGCTGGACGTTGACCGCAACGTGTTGTTTGAGTCAAATGCCGCGCCTCAACGCCAAAGTTTCAAGCCTCGCGGGCATGGCGACTATTTTCCGACTCATCAAATTTCTATCTGGCGCCTGAGATGTTTGTCTGCCCGAATTGTGATTTTCAGCTGGCTGAAAAAGCGAAGCTTTGTCCGAGTTGCAAAGCGGACTTCGGTGCCGGCAGCTCCTGGGTGCCTGTATACCAGGATCCGCCAAAACCATTCGCGCCGAATGAAGTTCCTCTAAATGAACGAATTGGGTACCTCGTCTTCATTGTTTTTGGCATCGCGGACGCGGCCTATGGCGTGTACGCTGGGCAGGTCTACATTCCAGCGAAACGCGGGGGTGGTTCCCACATTCAAGGCCCTGGCGCGTGGGTTCTGGTCGTCGCCATTCTGGTTGGTGTTGCCAACTTGGTAGCGCACATACTTGACCATTACGACCGTCGAGACAATGAGCGGGTATATGAACTGTTCAATACACGCACCAAGTACGCCTTTTGGGGCCTGTACATCATTGGCTTGTTCATGCCGAGCAAGTGGTGGTGATTCAGTCGCATGCATATGCCATAGAGGAGTTTGGCGCTCAGATCGGTTGCCCGGGCGATTCGCTGTCGCTTGGTTCGTCGAAGTCGCAGCGTGAGCTGATTGATCCAGCTGGCCAGGTAGAGCCCTCGCACCCATCACCCATCGCTGACCCATGATCGCTACCCAACTCGGCACCCACTTCTTCCAAGTCCGGGCCGCAGCCATCTTTATCTCCCAAGGCGCCGTGCTGCTGCACCGCCTCGAAGGCGATGACTTCTGGTCTTTGCCGGGCGGTCGTGTTGAGCCCGGCGAAGACGCCGCCACCACGGTGGTGCGCGAGATGCGCGAGGAGCTTGGGCAAGAGGTGGTGTGCGGGCCGCTCACCTACGTCGTAGAGAACTTCTTCACCGCGCGCGGCCAGCCGCATCACGAGATTGGCTTCTACTTCCAGGCCAGCTTCCTTGAGGATTCGCCCATGCTCGACACTGCCCGCACCCACGCCGGTGTGGAGGGAGCCCGCGCGCTTGAGTTCAAGTGGTTTCCGCTCGACGCCAGCCTCGCCAACCTGGACGTGCGCCCATCGTTCCTGCGCACCTCGCTGCTGCAGCCGTTGCCCCATTTCCGGCATGTGGTGCAGCGCGAGGGGTGAAGTTGCAGCGCGCCACCCCACGGGTGAGCTCCGGCGGGTCAGTCAGCTGCTGCACTCCCGGTGCACACTCACATCCTGCCCACCACCCCAGCCCCGCCGCCCGCGCGCGTGGCCACCCCATGCGCCCCTCCAATGCCTACTCCCGCTTCGCCAAGGTCACGGCGCAGTTGTGCGGTCGCCCACCGGCCTTCACCTTGGCGGTGGCGGTCATCGCGTTGTGGCTCATCACCGGCCCGTTGTTCCACTTCAGTGATACCTGGCAGCTGGTCATCAACACCGGCACCACCATCGTCACGTTCCTGATGGTGTTCCTGATCCAGAACACCCAGAACCGCGACACCGAAGCCATTCAGGTGAAGCTCGATGAGCTCATTCGCGCCACCCACGGCGCGCACAACGCGCTGATGGACCTGGAAGAGATGGAGCAGGACGCACTGGACGCTTTCCGCGCCCGCTACGCCGCCCTGGCGGCTGCTGCCCGCTCAGAGTTGGTTCTGGGCCGGATCGACACCGATTCACCGGAGGCTTGATGAGCAACGTACATGCGCCACGTTCAGTGCGCCTGGTGGGCGCCACGCCCATTCATCCCAGCCACCGCCTGAGCTGCCATTGCGGCGCGGTGGTGCTGCGCTTGAGCTTGCCTGAGGGCATTCAGGATGCGCGGCGCTGCGATTGCTCGATGTGCCGCCGCCGTGGGGCCATCGTGGCCTCGGTGCCGCTTGACGGCATCACGGTGGAGCAGGGCGCTGACGTGCTGCGTGAGTACCGCTTCAACACCCACACGGCGCGTCACTTTTTCTGCGGCGTGTGCGGCATCTACACCCACCACCAGCGCCGCTCCAACCCGCAGCAATATGGCTACAACGTGGGCTGCCTGGAGGGCGTGAACCCGTTCGAGCTGGGTGATGTGCCCACCAACGACGGCGTGCTGCACCCGGCTGATCGCCACACGCCCTGGCTGCATGCGGCGCGGGCTGAGCTGGGGGTGGTGCCCCACGGGCCGGGCAGCTGCAACCCGCGCATCACCGCGTACCACCACGGCACCTCCATCCACGGCTATGACGACAAGTGCAACTGGTGCTCCACCTTCGTGCACTGGTGTCTGGGCCAGGCCGGCGTGCAGGGCACGGCCAGTGCGCTGGCCCGTTCATGGCTGGCCTGGGGTGAGCCGCTGGAGGCGCCACGGCCCGGCTGCATCACGGTGCTGTGGCGTGAAGACCCGAACAGCTGGCAAGGCCATGTGGGCTTTTATGTGCGCCATGACGATGAACACGTCTGGCTGCTGGGCGGCAACCAGCAAGGCACCGTGCGCGAGTGGGCCTACCCGCTGAGTACCGTGCTGGGCCACCGCTGGCCCTCAAGCAGCGCCTGAAGCGCCTTGCCCCTAAGGTGATGCCCTTGCTGGGCGCTGTCGGTGGGAACCTTCATCGGCCTTGGGGGCTCCACGCACAGTCTCCGCTTCGGCGCACCGTGCGCATTTGCCCATGCCTTTGATGCCACAGGTGGCTGCCGCACCTCGCCCTGCCTGGCCCGCTGCAAACGCCAGCACCCACACCACCCGCTGGCTGGCGCGTCTTGCTGCTGTGTTGGTGACCTTGCTGCTGCTGTCGCCGTTCTGGCTGGGCACGCTGACGCAGGTGGTGCTGGTGGGTGAAGCAGAACCCGCCGTGATGGTGTGGCTGCAATTGGCAGCGGCTTTGCCTGTGGCGCCTACTTCGCCAGCTGACGCTGACAACAAGCCCGCGCCGGCACCGCCAACAGCCGCGGCCGCACCTGCCAGCGCCAAACCAAAGCGTGCAAGCAGCACCACGCCCACAGCACCGCAAGCCATCACCGCAGCCCCCGTGCCCGATGGGCCTCAAACGCCCGGTGCCAACACCGCCCCCATCACCACAGCCGCCGCCATGCCGGCCGCCTCATCCGCCAGCGCGCCAGCACTGCGGCTAGATGCCAGCGTGATCCGCGCCGCCAACCAGGCCAGCAAGAGCCGCTTCCAGCAGATGGCCGAGGCCAGCGGCGCCTACGCGGGCGATGCGCCCGTCACCGAGCGCGAAAAGCTGGAGGCGGGTGTCGCCCAGGCCGTCAAGCCGGGCTGCATGGCCGCGGGGGGCTCGTTGATCGCGATCTTCACCATCCCCATCGCCCTGGCCACTGACAAATGCCGGGGCTGGTCGAAGTAAACCGCCCGCACCGCAACACAGGCGCCACAACACAGCCTTGCGCCCCGCAGCAGGCAAAATACGGCCATGCCTGCCTGCGCCGTTGCCGCCTCTTTCAGCCACCCCGTGGCTGCCGTGGAAGACCTGCGTGAGCAGCCTCTGGCCGTGCGCCTGCTGAGCGAAGACTGGGTGCTCTGGCGAGATGCCCACGGCACCCCGCACGCAGCACCTGACCGCTGCCCGCACCGCGGCACGCGCCTGTCGCTCGGCCGCGTGTGCCAGGGTGAGCTGCAGTGCCCGTACCACGGCTGGCGTTTTGCGGCGGACGGCCGCTGCACCCAGGTGCCGGCCGTGCCCGGCTTTGTGCCCCCGGCCACGCATGGCCTGAACACGGTGGCGCTCACGCCTGCCCACGGCCTGCTGTGGCTGCGGCCCGATGGTGGTGAGCCGCACCTGCCGGCCTTTCCGGCCGAGGCTGACCACCGCCTGCACAAGCTCAACACCGTGGCCTATGACGTGGCCACCAGCGCGCCGCGCATCATCGAGAACTTCCTCGACATGGCCCACTTCAGCTTCGTGCACGAAGGCTGGCTGGGGGATGCGCAGCACACCGAGGTGCCCGCCTATGACGTGCAGGTGAGCGCCCAGCACGGCGTGCACGCCACGGGCTGCCAGGCCTGGCAGCCGCAAAGCAATGTCGCGGCCAGCGGCGGCGCCTGGGTGGCTTATGACTACGCAGTGCCTGCGCCCGGTGCGGCGGTGCTTTCGAAGCAGCCGCAGGGCCAGCAAGACTGGCGCGAGTCCATCGCCTTGTTCATCTGCCCGGTCGATGAAGAGCGCTCGCGCGTGTGGTTCCGCCTCGCCGTGCCGCCCGGTGCGGCGGCTGACGACGAGCTGCGGGCCTTCCAGCACACCATCTTCACGCAAGACCAGCCGGTGCTGGAGTCTCAACAACCCCGCCGCCTGCCTTTGACAGACACCGTGGCACGCGAAGTGCACTCGTCGGCCGACCGCAGCTCGGCCGCCTACCGGCGTTACCTGCGCCTGATCTCTCTTCAATTCGGAACCTGCTGATGACCACCTCTGCCCACACCCCTGATTTCAGCCGCATTCCGCGCGCCGCGCTGCCGGCCCTGCTGTGCGCCATGCCCAAGGCCGAGCTGCACATCCACATCGAAGGCTCGCTGGAGCCTGAGTTGATCTTCGCGCTGGCCCAGCGCAATGGCGTGGCGCTGCCCTACGCCAGTGTCGAGGCGCTGCGCGCGGCCTACGCCTTCACTGACCTGCAGAGCTTCCTCGACATCTACTACGCGGGCGCCAGCGTGCTGCTGCACGAGCAGGATTTCTACGACATGGCCTGGGCCTACTTCGAGCGCGCCAAGGCCGACAACGTGGTGCACGCCGAGCTGTTCTTCGATCCGCAAACCCACACCGCGCGCAACGTGCCGATGGCCACCGTCATCCACGGCCTTGCACGGGCCTGTGCCGATGCACAAGCCAAGCTGGGCGTGAGCAGCGCGCTCATCCTGTGCTTCCTGCGCCACCTGAGCGAAGCCGAAGCCTTTGACACCCTCGAAGCCGCCTTGCCCTTCCGTGAACACTTCATCGGCGTGGGTCTGGACAGCTCCGAGCGCGGCCACCCGCCCGAGAAGTTCGCCCGCGTGTTTGCCAAGTGCCGCGAGCTGGGCCTGAAGCTGGTGGCCCATGCCGGCGAAGAAGGCCCGCCGGCCTACATCGAAAGCGCGCTCGACGTGCTGCACGTGCAACGCATTGACCACGGCGTGCGCAGCATTGAAAGCGCCGAGCTGATGCATCGCCTGGCCGCCAGCCGCATGCCGCTCACCGTGTGCCCGCTGTCGAACGTGAAGCTGTGCGTGTACGGCGACATGGCCGAGCACCAGCTGCCCGCGCTGTTGGCTGCCGGCCTGTGCGCCACGGTCAACTCCGACGACCCGGCCTACTTCGGCGGCTACATGAACGCCAACTTCCTGGCCACCTTCAATGCACTGCCGCAACTGGGCGCTGCCGAGGCCTACACCCTGGCCGCCAACAGCTTCGAAGCCAGCTTCGTGGATGACGCCATGAAAAAGGCCTGGACGGCATCGCTCGACCAGGCCTTTGCGCAGGCCATCACGGCCTGAGCGGGTTCAACCAGCAAAATGCGGCGGGCTGCCTGTGAAGGCCGCCCGCCGTTTCAACCTCAGAACGTCGCCTTGAACTGCGCGCCCCACATGCGCGGTTCGTTGATGAAGGCGGTCAGATTGTTGAAGTCGATGCCACCCGTGGCACGAACCTGGTTGGTGATGTTGCGGCCATAGGCAGCCACTTCGTACTTGCCATTGCCCCAGATGTAGCCGACGCGCAGGCCGCCCGTGGTGAGCGACTTGCCGGTGAATTCCACCGAGTCATACAGGAAGAAGTTGATCTTGCTGCGGTAGGTCCAGTCCGTGTAGACGTACAGCTCGCCGTCGGCCGTGGGCATGCCGTAGCGCAGGTTCACGTTGGCCACCTGGCGCGGCGCCTGCGGCAGGCTGTTGCCGTCGATGTGGAAGGTGCCTGCGGTGGTGCCGGCCGGGTCGGTCACGGTGCACTGCGCGCAGCCGAAGACAGTCAGGTCGGGGTCCTTGATCTTCGTGAAGTTCAGGCTGCCGTTCAGGCCCAGCAACAGGTTGGGCGTCAGGTAGGCCTCGAGCGTGAACTCGGCGCCTTCACCGCTGGCCTTCTTGGCGCTGACCAGGGTGGTGACGTTGCTGTTGCCACCCACGGCCGACAGCTGCTGGTTCTTCACGTCGTAGTGGAAGAGGTTGGCCGTCATGCGCGCGCGGCGCTCGAACAGATCGGCCTTCACGCCCACTTCGTACGAGGTGCTGGTTTCCGGGCCGGCGCTCGATTGCGGGCCGAAGGCCGAGGCCGGCTGGATGCTGGAGCCGCGCACACCGGTGGCCACGCGGGCATACAGGTTCACGTCCTTGTCGAGCTTCCAGGTGGCGGCCACGTCGCCGGTCACCTTGCCGTCGCTGGTGTCGGCGCTCAAGCCGTTGGTGGTGTTGAGCGAGGCATCGGGGTCGGTACTCAGGCGCTTGGCGTCGTGGGTGTAGCGCAGGCCGCCGCGCAGGGTCAGGTCCGGGCGCAGCGCGTAGTTCACCGAGCCGAACACGGCCCAGGCGTTGTTGCGCTGGTGGGTGTGGGTCACGCCGGTCAGGGCACCACCACCGAGCGAGTCATAGCTGCTGCTGTCGATGGTGTACTTCTCGCGGAACAGGTAGACGCCGGCTTGCCAGCTCAGCGGGCCGGTGATGGCCGACTCCGCGCGCAGCTCTTGCGTCCACTGGCTGTGGCCGCTCATGCCGTCAGCGGTTTCAGACGGGAAGGGGATCAGGCCCGGGCCGCCGCCGGTGGGCAGGAAGGCCGCGCCGTAACCGCCGTCCACGTCACCGCGGCTGAAGGAGCGCACGGTTTCCAGACCGGTGATGCTGTGCAGCGTCACGCCGTCGAACTTCCAGGTCAGGTGCGCGTTGGCGCCCTTGGTGCGGATCTGCTGTTCGTTCTTGCCATCGAACTGCACCACCTTCGGGTCGAAGCCGTCGATGAAGTCGTTCGTGCCGGCTTTCAGGATGTTGGCGCGGAACAGGCGGGCGCTGCCGTCCAGGTCACGGGCATGCACATTGAACAGCGCGCTGAAGGCGGTGCCGGCGCCATACAGCAGCTGGGCGCGCACGGCGTTGTCGTCATAGCCTTCAAGGAACTTGGTCTGCAGGCCGGCGGGTGATGCATTGGTCACCCAGTTGTCGCGGTGCTGGGCCTGGGCCGACACGCGGGCTTGCCAGTCGGTGTTGATCGGCAGGTTGACGGCGCCTTCCAGGTTGATGGTGCCGTAGGTGCCGGCGCTGACGCTGGCGTAGCCGCCGAAGGTCTTGCCCGGCTTCACCGATTCAAACTTCACCAGGCCTGCCGGCGTGTTGCGGCCGAACAGCGTGCCTTGCGGGCCGGCCAGCACTTCCACGGCGGCCGTGTCGAAGATCGGGAAGCCCTTGAGGACGGGGTTCTCCTGCACCACGTCGTCGAGGATGAGCGAGACGGGCTGCGAGGCGTTCAGGTGGAAGTCGGTGTTGCCGTAGCCGCGGATGTAGAAGCGCGGAAAGGCGCGGCCGAACGACGATTCGATGTTCAGGCTCGGCACGCGGCCGGCCAGCATGCGCAGGTCTTCGCCGCTGGCGTTCAGCACGTCCAGTGCTTCGCCCTTCAGGCTGGACACGCTGATGGGCACGTCCTTGATGTTTTCAGTGCGGCGCTCGGCGGT
Source organism: Ideonella margarita (assembly GCF_038066635.1). Lineage (NCBI taxonomy): Bacteria > Pseudomonadati > Pseudomonadota > Betaproteobacteria > Burkholderiales > Sphaerotilaceae > Ideonella > Ideonella margarita. The sequence goes on from NZ_JBBUTI010000010.1 coordinate 76,737, forward strand.
CACCGTCACGGTGCTGAGCTTGCCGGCTTCAGCCGGTGCTGCTTCCTGGGCCTGGCTGAGTGCCGGCACCCAGGCCAGTGCCACGGCGAGTGGCAGAGCGCGGACGATGGGGTGAGCGAGGTCGCGCTGGGCGCGGCGAAGTGGTCGAGACATGTGGGTCTTCCCTGTCAGTGAATGAATGCACTGACAGTGCAACCCGCATGCCCGGCTATCGCCGCGCTGCGGTGCGTTTCATGCTCAGGGAGCGGGCACGCCGTTGCGCCACTGCCCCCAGTTGGCAACGATGTCACGCACCAGTGCACCACCAACGAGCGCGAGGTTCTGCGTGGCGGGCATGAAGCCGCCGGTGGCGCCGGTGGTGGAAGCCGTCAATGACGCATGCGCCGTCTGCCCCGGATACGGTCGGTCGAAGTTCGACGCGGTGCGCAGCACGGCCAGGCGCTTCAGGTCGGCCTTGCCGGCCGCGGCGGCACGCTCCAGCGCATTGCGCGTGGCGTTGTCTTCTTGCTGGGTGGTGCAGTAGGTGCCCTGGTTGTCGGTCATCAGGCGGGTCCAGTCGCGGGCGTGCTGGCCCAGCTTGTGGCCGTGCCACCAGGTGTCGCCGCCGAGGGTGTCGCACTGCGTCACGCTGGGCGCAGCGCGGGCAGCGGCTTCCTTGTAGCGGGCGCGGTAGGCCTTGGCTTCGGGGCTGTCGTTCAGGCTGACGCCGCGCGTGACGGCCAGTGCCTTCTGCAGCAGGGCTTCGTCCACCCGAGCCACTTCGGTGCGGTATTCCAGCTTGGGCTTTTCACCCGGGCCTTTGGTGAGGATGCCGTAGTAGCCGGTGCGCCAGCCGGCGGGCATTTCGCGGGCGTCCAGCTCGTGGGCAATGCCGCTGTCCACCAGCCAGCGGGCCCAGGTGGCGCTGCCCAGCGTGCCGCGTTGGGGGTCGATGCCGGCAATGCCGGCGATCAGCACATAGCTCTGGCGGAAGTCGAAGCGCGCATCCAGCAGCGTGGCCAGCGTGCTGGCCGCCGCATTGGCGTGGCCCATGCCGGTGGTCAGCAGGCACACGTCGTCGGTGTTGCAGCGCAGGGCCGGGTAGTCGGGCGACAGGCCGGGCACGGTGATGTTTTCGTTCAGCGCGAAGGGCTTGATCCACGGTTCGGCTTCGGGGCCGAACATGCTGACGATCAGCACCTTGACAGGGCGGGGCGCTTCAGTGGCCGCATGGGCAGTGCCAGCGGCCAGCAGGCAGGTGGCCAGGGCCAGGGCGGTGCGGTGGGTGGTGGGGGTTGTTGGGTTGGGCATGAACGAGATGGAGGAAGGTGGGGGCAGGGCGCAACGGGCTGATGGGCTTGGCTCGGCTACGTGTCGGCACCGCATCAGCGCCGCACCGCCGTGGCCGTGTCGCGCCAGGCGCGCAGAAAGCTCAGGCATACCTCGGCTTCGTTGTGCTCGGCCAGGCCGCTGGTGAACAGCGCGCCCACGTCGGCATCAAAGGCTTCGGCGCCGGCCAGGTCGCTCAAGCTGCGGAAGGCGATGTAGGGCACCTGGTTGGCATAGGCCACATGGGCGAGCGCCGCGGTTTCCATCTCGAAGGTCTGCGCCTGCAGGTGCTCGAACAGGTACTGGCGGTACTGCGGATTGGCCAGAAACACCGTGGCCGAAACGCCGCGGCCGCCCACATGCAGCTTGGGCGTCTGGCGCACGCACTGGCGCTCGTCCAGCGTGCCGTCCGTCTGGCGGGCCTTCGGGCCGCAGCGCTGCAAGGTGGGCTGCAGGGTGCGGGCGGTGGCCAGCATGGCGGCGTCCACCGGGTAGTCGAAGCGGAATTCACCGGCCGGTGCATTGGCGGCGTTCAGCACATGGTTCTCACGCATGAACAGGCCCGTGGGCACGCTGCTGCCGGCGTCGCCCTTCAGGCTGAAGGCGGGCACGTCGCGGCCGTCGGGCTTGGCGAAGTGCAGGCCCAGGCAGCTGCCGTCGCCCGGCTTGCCGCAGGGCGCGGGCAGCTGGTTGTCGTGGCTCCAGTACACCTCCATCGGCATGGCCCAGCGATCGGGCACGGTCACGTCGCCCACGTGGTGCGCGGGGTTCACGCCACCGGCAATGCCGCTCATCACGAGGCGGCGGATGTGGAAGTGGTCAAGCAGCTGCTGCGTGGCCAGCGTGGCGTTCACCATGCTCACGCCGGAGAGCGTCACCGCCACGCGGTGGCCTTCCAGCACGCCGGTGCTGACGAGCTTGCCTTGAATGCGCCAGTCCTTGCGCTGCTTCAGCCGGGCCAGCAGCAGGTCGGCCTCGGCGCCGAAGGCCGAGACGATGCCGATGCGGGGCGTGCATTCGCTGAGGCAGCGCTTGTTGACGGTCGTGGCGGCAGTGTTGGTGTTGGCCTTTGCGGCGCTGCCCGCTTCCGCAGGGGCGGCAGCCAGCACCAGCACCGCACTGGCAGCGATCAAGGCGGCCGTCACATAACCCGGCCAGCGCGACGGGGCCGGGGCGCGCGAGGGGCGGCGCCGTGAATGGGAGGTGGAATCAGATTGCATGCGGCCAAGGCTAGCAAGGCCGATGCCCGATCATGATGACAAAGGCTTGGGCTGGCTCTCGCGGATGGCCAGGTGCAGCAGGCCGGTGATGCCCAGCACCACCAGCGTGCCCAGGCCCCACACCGCGCCGAGGATCCACACCAGCCAGCCCTGCAGGCTGCGCAGCAGCCCCTGCGACAGCTCGATCGCCCAGGCCAGCCACTCGTCCCAGCCGCCCAGCCACACGTCCAGCAAATCGCCCAGCCTGGTGTCGGCCATGCGGGTGTGCAGTTCGGCCACCCAGGCGGGGTCGACGCTGAGCAGGGCCCACAAACCCGCTGCCAGGGCAGACCAGAGCAGCAGGGCAATCGCAGTGACAATCCAGAGAGCGGCAATCATGGGCCGCAAGCTTAGCCGCAGTCCCGGCACACTTGAACATGCCCTCACAACGAAACACTGGTTTGTCCGGCCTGGCGGGCCTCTCAAGCCTGGTTTATTCCACCGACATTGGCCGCACCTGCCCCGATTGCCGGGCGCCGATTGCCGATTGCCAATGCAAGGCGCTGCAGGCCGCCGCCGCACGCGCGGCCGGTGACGGCGTGGTGCGCGTATCACGCGAGACCAAGGGCCGCGGCGGCAAGGCCGTGAGCGTGGTGCGCGGCTTGCCGCTGGACGACGCCGCCCTGGCCGCCCTGGCCAAAGAGCTGAAAACCGCCTGCGGCAGCGGCGGTACCGTGAAAGACGGCGTGATCGAGGTGCAAGGCGATCACGTCGCCCTGCTGCTGCAGAAACTCGCCGGTCGCGGCTGGACGATCAAGCGCGCCGGCGGCTGAAGCGCCGGGCGCTGTCGTTCAGCTGGTCACCGCGATGCAGGCCACCGCCTGCGGCCCGCGCTGCACCAGCTCGGGCGACTGCTCTGCACATGCCGGCATGGCCTGCGGGCAACGGGTGCGGAAGGCGCAGCCGGTCGGCCGGTTGATGGGCGAGGGCAGCTCACCCTTCAGCAGGATGCGCGGGCGGCGCAGGGCCGGGTCCACCGTCGGCGTGGCCGAGAGCAGCGCCTGCGTGTAGGGGTGGCGCGGCTGGTCGAACACCGCGTCACGCGGGCCCTGTTCCACGCAACGGCCCAGGTACATCACCATCACGTCGTCGGCCACATGGCGCACCACGCCGAGGTCGTGCGAGATGAACACATAGGCCACGTTCAGCTCGGCCTGCAGATCCGCCAGCAGGTTCAGCACCTGTGCGCGGATCGACACATCCAGCGCTGACACCGGCTCGTCGAGCACCAGCACGCGCGGCTTGAGCATCAAGGCCCGTGCGATGGCGATGCGCTGGCGCTGCCCGCCCGAAAACATGTGCGGGTAACGCTCGAAGTGCTCCGGCCGCAGGCCGACGCGGGCCAGCATGGCGCGGGCCATGGCCTCGCGCTCCGCGTGGTCAGCGCCGATGCCATTCACCAGCAGCGGCTCCATCAAGGCCTTGCCCACGGTCTGCCGCGGGTTCAGCGAGCCATACGGGTTCTGGAAGACGATCTGGATCTGCCGGCGCAGCGTGCGGCGGGCGGCTTCATCGGCCGTGGCCACGTCGACGCCGTCGATCAGCAACTGGCCGTCGCTGGGCGTCTCGATCATCGTGAGCAGGCGCGCCAGCGTGGACTTGCCACAGCCGGATTCACCCACCACCGCCAGCGTGCGGCCGGCGGACACGTTGAACGACACGCCGTCGAGCGCCTTCACGGTGGCGCCGGCCTTGAACAGGCTGCGCGCCACGGCGTAGCGCCGCTGCAGGTTCACGGCCCGCAGCACGGGCTCGCCGGCATCGGGCGTGATCGGGTGGGTGTTGGGGTCGGTCACCACGGCGCTCATGCCGGCATCTCCATCAAGGGGGCCGCGTTGATGATCGGCGTGTGGCACAGGGCCTCGCCCAGCGCGGGGCCGGCAGCCACCGGCACCTCGTTGTGGCACCTGGCCGTGGCCAGGTGGCAGCGCGGTGCAAACAGGCAGCCGGCGGGGCGGTCAAACTGGCCGGGCACCAGACCGTCGATGGCCGTCAGGCGGCCGCCCACGGCGCGCTCTGGCAGGGCCGACAGCAGCGAGGCGGTGTAAGGGTGATGCGGCTGACTGAACAGCGTTGCCGCGGCTTGCTGTTCCACCGCGCGGCCGGCGTATTGCACCACCACGCGGTCAGCGCATTCGGCCACCACACCCAGGTCATGGGTGATGAGCACCAGGGCCATGCCGGTGTCGCGGCGCAGCGTCTGCAGCAGGTCCATGATCTGCGCCTGGATGGTCACATCCAGCGCAGTGGTGGGCTCGTCGGCAATCAGCAGGCGCGGCTTGCAGGCCAGCGCCATCGCGATCATCACGCGCTGGCTCATGCCGCCGGAAAGCTGGTGCGGGAAGGCCGAGACGCGCCGCACCGGGTCTGGAATGCCGACCAGCTCCAGCAACTCGACCACGCGCGCCTTGCGCTGCGCGCGGTCGAGCGTGGTGTGGGCGGCCAGCGCCTCGTTGATCTGCCAGCCCACGGTGAAGCAGGGGTTCAGTGAGCTCATCGGCTCCTGGAACACCATCGCCACGTCTTTGCCGATGAGCGTGCGGCGTTGCTTGGCCGGCATGGTCAGCAGGTCCTGGCCGTCGAACATCATGCGCTTGGCAGTGATGGTGGCCGTCCAGGGCAGCAGGCCCATGATGGCCAGCATGGCCACCGATTTGCCGGAGCCCGATTCGCCGACGATGGCCAGCACTTCATTCGGCGCGACCTTCAGGTTCACGCCGTCCACGGCCTTGAAGCTGCCACCCCGGGTGGCGAAGCTCACGCACAGGCCTTCGATGTCAAGCAAGGGAGTCGTGCTCATGCTCAGGACCTCCGCATCTTCGGGTCAAGGGCATCACGCAGGCCGTCACCCGCCAGGTTGATGGCCACCACGGTGATCAGGATCGCCAGGCCGGGCATCGTCACCAGCCAGGGGTCGGAGCGGATGAATTCGCGGGCGTCGGCCAGCATCGTGCCCCACTCGGCGGTGGGCGGCTGCGCGCCCAGGCCGAGGAAGCCCAGCGCGGCGGCTTCCAGAATGGCGTCTGACACACCTAGCGCGGCTTGCACGATCAGCGGGGCCAGGCAGTTCGGCAGCACGGTGAACATCATCAGGCGGAACTTGCCGACACCGGCCACGCGCGCGGCCGTCACATAGTCCTTCTGCAGCTCGGTCAGGGCCGAGGCCCGCAGCAGCCGCACGTAACGCGGCAGGTACACGATGGTCACCGCGATGATGGTGTTGGCCAGGCTCGGGCCAAGCACCGCCACCACCAGGATGGCCAGCACCAGGCTGGGCACGGCCATGATCAGATCCATCACGCGGGTGATGGCCACGTCAACGGCGGTGCCGAGCGAGGCACAGGCCAGGCCCAGCGCCACGCCGATGACAAACGACACGCTCATCACGGCGGTGCCGATGAACAGCGAGATGCGGGCGCCGTGGATCAGGCGCGAAAGCATGTCGCGGCCCAGGCTGTCGGTGCCGAGCAGGAAGCGGCTGGAGCCACCTTCGGCCCAGGCCGGCGCGGCACGCACGGCGTCACGGAACTGCTCGTTCGGCGAATACGGCGCGACCACGTCGGCGAAGATCGCCAGCAAGGCAACGATCACCAGCAGGGCCAAGCCTGCGACGGCACCCTTGTTTTCCTTGAAGGCGGCCCAGAAGGCGCGCAGGGGATGCATTTCACCCATGACGGATCCGCGGGTTGATCAGGCCGTAGGTGACATCGACCAGCAGGTTCACGAACATCACCACCAGCGACACCAGCATCACGCCGCCTTGCAGGGCGGGGTAATCACGGCGGGAGATGGATTCGATCAGCCACTTGCCGATGCCCGGCCAGGAGAAGATGGTTTCGGTCAGCACGGCGCCCGCCATCAGGGCGCCCACCTGCAGGCCGATGACGGTGGCCACCGGAATCATGGCGTTGCGCAGCGCATGCAGGCCCACCACCCGCCAGGTCGACAGGCCCTTGGCGCGGGCGGTGCGCACATAGTCTTCGCTCAGCACTTCGAGCATCGCCGAGCGCGTCATGCGGGCAATCACCGCCAGCGGCACGGTGCCCAGCACCACGGCCGGCAGCACCAGGTGGTGCAGCGCGTCGAGCACGGCGCCGGGCTGCTCACTCAGCCACGCGTCGATCACCATGAAACCGGTGACCGGCTCGAAGTAGAAATTGATCAGGTCGATGCGGCCAGACACCGGCGTCAGCCCCCAGCGCTCACCGACGAACATGATGAGCAGCAGGCCCCACCAGAAGATCGGCATGGAGTAGCCGGTCACGCTCAGGCCCATCAGCGTCTGGTCGAACAGCGTGCCGCGCCGGGCGGCTGCAATCGCACCTGCGGGGAGGCCCACCAGGGCAGCAAACAGCATCGCGAAGAAGCTCAGCTCCAGCGTGGCCGGGAAGAGCGTCGCGAACTCGGTCAGCACCTTCTGGTTGGTGGCCAGCGAGGTGCCGAAATCGCCCTGCACCAGCTGGCCCGCGTAGTCGAGGAACTGCTTCCACACAGGCTGGTCCAGGCCCAGCTCGTGGCGGAACTGCGCCAGCCGTTCGGGCGAAATGCCGCGCTCACCGACGCGCACCTCCACCGGGTCGCCCGGCACCATGCGGATCGCCACGAAGGTGACGAACATCAGGGCGATGAAGGTGGGAATGGTCAGCGCCAGCCGGCGCAACAGGAACAGGAACATGGCAAGTGGTCCGTGTGATTACCAGACGTCGCTGCGGTTGAGCAGGAACCATTCACCCTTGGTGACCTGGTAGACGCTGACCACGCCGTAGCGCTGCTCGCCGTCGTCGGCAAAGCGCATGCTGCTCGTCACCGGCGCCAGCGGGTCAACCGACTTGAGCGCCGTCACCAGCTTGGCACCTTCCACGCTGCGGGCCTGGCGCACTGCCGCAGCCAGCACATAGACCGCGTCGTAGGCATAGTGGGCCGCGTAGATCGGCTCATGCTTGTGGGCGGTGCGGAAAGCGCCGAGGAAGTTCTTGCCGCCGTTGAATTCGCTGGCCGCCACGATGGGCGAAGTGGCGTAGATCTGGCCGATGGCCGGGTTGATCTTCAGCAGGCCTTCGGTCTTGATGGTGTCGCCACCCACGATGCTGAGGTTGTGCACACCGGCGGCCAGCAGCTGGTCGGTCAGGGCAATCACCTGGAAGTCAGCCAGCGTGGTGACGAGCACGGTGGCCTGCGCGGCCTTCATGTCGGCCACGAGCTTGGCGAACTGGGTGGTCTTGTCATCGAGCGAAGCGCGCAGCTTCACGCTGCGGCCCTTGGCCTTGAGCTGCTCGGCAGCCGATTCAGCCAGGCCCTTGCCGTAAGGCGTGTTGTCGTCGACCACGGCATACACCTGCTCGCCCGGCAGCTGCGCGGCGAACGAGCCCACGGCCTTCGATTGCAGCGCATCGCTGGCCACCAGGCGGAAGGTGGTGGGCAGGCCCAGGCGGGTGTATTCGGGCTTGGTGGAGATGGCCAGCTGCGGAATCATCTTGCTGGCGTAGATCGGTGCGGCCGCCATGCTGACGCCCGAGTTCAGGTGGCCGATGACCGCCACCACGCCGGCATCCAACAGCTTCTGGGCCGCGGCCTTGCCGGCTTCGGCATCGGCCTTGTCGTCTTCCGCCACGATCTCGAACTTGACCGTCTTGCCGTCGATCCGCAGGCCCTCGCGATTGATGTCGTTGACCGCCATCTGCGCGCCGTCCAGCATGTCCTGCCCCAGCGCCTTCAGCGGACCGGACAGCGGCTGCGCCACACCGATCTTGATGACTTCAGGCACCGACGGCTGGCAGGCAGACAACAGCGCAACGCCGCCAAGCAGGCAGCAGCGCACCAGAGAGCGCAAAGGGTGGATCATGGGGAACTGCAGGTGAGGTGGAGAAAAGGAACAGCGCCGCCGGCGGCAGCAAGCCGCAGCGGCGGGCACCGGCCAGCCCGGGTGGGCCGGCCGCTCGCGATCACTTCAAGGACACGCCGTTGAACTGGTGCGAGTTGAAGGGGCTTTGCTTGTAGCCGGTGACTTCCTGGCGCATCACTTCGTAAACCACCGAGTGGGCGATCTTGAAGTCCGGCGCTTCGTCACGTTCGATCAGCTGCATCTCCTCGTACAACTTGGCGCGGGCCTTGTTGTCGGTGAGCGTGCGGGCCTTCTCGAGCTTCTCGTCATAGGGCTTGTTGCACCACTTCGAGAGGTTCTGGCCACCGGCACGGGCCGCGTCGCAGCCGTGCAGGAAGAAGAAGTTGTCGGGGTCGCCGTTGTCGCCGTTCCAGCCCAGCATGCCGGTCTGGTGTTCACCTTGCTGCAGGCGCTTGCGGTACTCGCCCCACTCGAAGGTGACCAGCTTGGCGGTGACGCCGATCTTGGCCAGGTCGGCCTGCATCATCTCGGCGATGCGCTTGGCATTCGGGTTGTACGGACGCTGCACCGGCATGTACCAGAGGTCCACCTCGATCGGCGTCTTCACGCCGGCCTTGACCAGCAGGGCCTTGGCCTTTTCCGGGTCATGCGGCCACTCGGCGACCTTGTCGTTGTAGCCCCACAGGGTCGGCGGAATCAGGTTCTTGGCGGCGGTGCCGGCGCCCAGGTACACGTCCTTCAGGATGGCCGCCTTGTCGATGGCCATGGTGAAGGCCTGGCGGACTTCCTTCTTGTCCATCGGGGCCTTCTGGGTGTTGAAGGCCCAGTAGGCGATGTTCAGGCCGGGCAGGCTGGTCACGCGCAGCGACTTGTCCTTCTGCATCTCGGGCAGATCGGCCGGGCGCGGGTAGCCGGTCAGGTGGCATTCGCCGGCCTTGAGCTTGGCGTAACGCGCGGTGGCGTCCGGCGTGATGGCGAAGACCAGGTCATCCACCATCGCCTTTTCACCCCAGTAGGCCTTGTTGGCCTTGTAGCGGATGACGGCGTCCTTCTGGTAGGTGACAAAGCTGAACGGGCCGGTGCCCACCGGGGCCTGGTCGAACTGGCCCTGCTTGCCGGCCTTGGTCAGTGCGTCGGCGTATTCAGCCGAGTGGATGGCGGCGAAGTCCATGGCCAGGTTCGGCAGCATGGTCACGTTCGGCTTCTTCAGCACGATGCGCACGGTGTAGGGGTCGACCTTCTCGACGGCTTCGAGGTCGTCCTTCAGGCCCATGTCGGCGAAATAGTCGTACTTGCCGCCCGAGACCTTGGCGTAGGGGTGATCGGCCTTCCACTGGCGCTCGAAGCTGAACACCACGTCGTCGGCGTTGAAGTCGCGCGTCGGGGTGAAGTCTTTGATGGTGTGGAACTTCACGCCCTTGCGCAGCTTTAAGGTGTAGACCTTGCCGTCAGGCGACATGCTCCAGCTCTCGGCCAGGCCGGGTTCGACCTGGGTGCTGCCGCGGGTGAAGTGCGTCAGGCGGTCATACACCGGGCGGGCGGCATCGAAGCTGGTGCCTGTGGTGTTGAGGGCCGGGGTGAAGTTCTCGGGTGAGCCCTCGGAGCAATACACGAGGGTCTTTGCGCCGGCAGCGCCTGCGCACAGGGCGAGGGCGGCCAGGGCCAGTGCAGAGCGGTGAGTGGCTTTGGGCCAGGATGCAGTCATCGGGTTCCTCCAGGACAGTTGTGCCGTCGAGTTCGGGTGCCAGGGTGCGGCAATGCCGCGCATCGTACGTCCGAAAACGCCCTGTCCCGGTGCAGGGCGACCTCGGGTTTCCAGCAGGTGCGCGGTCATCCAAAGTGCTCAGCAAGAACGGTGCCGCCGGGGTTGCGGCGGTGCTGACGTGCGGGTTTTGCCCGGGGTGCTTACCAGCCTGACGGCGTGTGGAACGCCGGGTTCAGCAGCGCGCAGAGCTGGTGGTCACGCCAGGCGCCGTCGATGAAGAGGTAGTCAGGCGAGAGGCCGATGGGGCGAAAGCCCAGGCGTTGCAGCAAGGCGCCGCTGCGCAGGTTTTCCGGCCGGAAGGCGGCCTGAACGCGGTGCAGGTTGACGCGCGGGCTGAAGGCCTCAGCGAGGGCGGCCACGAGGGCCTCGTGCATCAGGCCCCGGCCCTGCCAGTCGCGGTCGATGGCGTAGCCCAGCACCGCGCTGTGGAAGGCACCTCGCGCGACCTGACTGAAGTTCACCGTGCCGATGATCTGGTCGGGGGCCTCCACCGGGCTGATCCACCAGCGAAAGCCCTGGCCTTCGCCAAAGGCTTTCAGCGCGGTGCGCAGGCGCTCAGCCTGCACGGCTTCCGTGTAGAAGCCGGGCGGGGTGGGCGGGTCCCAGCGGGCGAAGTGCGCCTGGTTGCGTTGCTGGAAATCAAGCAGCGCGCCCGCGAGGCCGTCATGGCCGGCCTGCAGCAGCAGGTGCGGGGTGTGCAGGGTCTTGCGGGCGGGGCTCAGGTCCATGCGCTGAGCCTACCAAAACCGCCCGGTGCCGCAGGGCCTGTCAGGCCAATGCCGCCTGCAGCTCGGCAGCACCAGGGCCGAAGGCATACGCATCCATGCCGAGGTGGCCGTAGGTCACGCTCTCATGCAGGCGCAGGCCCGGGTGGCTCAACCCGCCGGCGCCGGCCGCCACGAAGAAGGGCAGCAGGTGCTCGTCGGTCGGGTGCATGTGCACGGCGTGCGGGGCCTGGGTGCGCCAGGTGGCGAGCTGGGCATGGTCGCCCGCCTCGGTGTGTTGCTGGAACCACTGGCGGAAGGCGGCGCTTTCCGGGTATTCGGGCTGGTCGATCTCGCCCCGGCCCGCGGCAAACAGCCGCAGGTTGTGGGTGATCGAGCCCGAGCCCAGAATCAGCACGCCTTCAGCCGCCAGCGGCGCCAGGGCCGCGCCCAGCGCCTGCAGGCGCTCAGGCGCCCAGCCCGGCGGCCAGGCCAGAGGCAGCACGGGCACGTTGGCGCCCGGGAACATCGAGCGCAGCGGCGTCCAGATGCCGTGGTCCAGGCCGCCTTCGGGGCTCAGGTGGATGGGCAGGCCGGCGTCGCGCAGCAGGCCGGCCACGCGCTGGGCCAGCGCCGGGGCGCCGTCCACGTCGTAGCGCAGCTGGTAGAGCGCGTCCGGGAAGCCGCCGAAGTCATACACGGCTTCGTGGCGGGCGGCGCCCAGCAGCACTGGCTCACGGGTGAGCGAGTGGGCCGAGACGGCCAGGATGGCCTTGGGCGTGCCGAAGCGGGCCTGCAGGGCCGGGCCGAGGCGTTGCCAGAAGGCGCCCGCTGCCCCCGGCTCCAGCGCCGTCATGGGCGAGCCGTGAGAGACATAGAGCGGTGGAAAAGCGGTGTGGTGCGTGTTCATGACCTGTATTTCAGCAGCGGGGCAGGGCGGCGGCGTTCGGATGTCTTGCATGCAGCATTCACCGCCGTCTGCGCCGTGTATCCGAAAGCGTGTAGCGTTGCAGACATGGCTTCTGCTTCACATCCCCCAGTTCCTGCCGCCGCCCCCCTGCAACCCTGGTCGGTTTGGCGGCTGGCGGCCTCCCAGACCTGGCTCGATTTCCGGGCCGGCGAATTGCGCCTGGTGCTGGTGGCCATCGTGCTGGCCGTCACCGCACTGACCGCGGTGGGCTTTTTTGCCGACCGGCTGCAAGGCGGCTTGACGCGCGACGCGGCCCAGCTGCTGGGTGGTGACCTGGTGGTGCAGAGCGACCACCCGGTGCCCGAGGTGTTCATCCAGCAGGCCCAGACGGCCGGCATGCAGACCAGCCTGACGGCGTCCTTCCCCAGCATGGCGCGGGCGCCCGATGAGCGCGGCGGCGCCGCCAAGCTGGTGGCCGTGAAATCAGTGGGTGCCAGTTACCCCTTGCGCGGGCAGCTGACGCTGCGCTCGGCCCCCACCGGCCCCGACGAAGCCGTGGCGCTGCGCCCGGCGCGTGGCGAGGTGTTTGTTGACGTGGCGCTGCTGGACGCCCTGAGCCTGCGCATGGGCGACGAGCTGCTGCTGGGCGATGCCCGCCTGCGCGTGGCCCGCCTCATCGTGATCGAGCCCGACCGCGGCGCCGGCTTTCTCAGCTTCGCCCCCCGCGTGATGCTGAACGAGGCCGACCTCGCCGCCACCGGCCTGGTGCAACCGGCCAGCCGCGTGAGTTACCGCCTGGCCGTGGCCGCGCCGATCGGCCGTGAGGCTGGCGTCAAGCCGCTGACCGAGTGGGCCCGCGCCGCCATCCGCACCGATGACCACCGCGGCATGCGCGTGGAATCGCTGGAAGCCGGCCGCCCCGAAATGCGCCAGACGCTGGACCGCGCGCAGAAATTCCTGAACCTGGTGGCGCTGCTGGCGGCCTTGCTGGCGGCTGTGGCCGTGGCGATTGCCGCGCGCGATTTCGCCCAGCGCCACCTGGACGACTGCGCCATGTTGCGGGTGCTGGGCCTGTCACAGCGCCGCATCGCCACGGTCTTCCTGCTGGAATTCCTGCTGCTCGGGCTGCTGGCCAGCGTGGGCGGCGTGCTGGGCGGCCTGGCGCTGCACACCGTGTTCATCGAGCTGCTGGGCGCGTTTGTGCCCGCCTCGCTGCCGGCCCCCGGCTTGAAGCCTGCGCTGTACGGCCTGGCCACCGGCCTGACGCTGCTGCTGGGCTTTGGCCTGCCGCCGGTGTTGCAGCTGGCCCGCGTGCCACCGCTGCGCGTCATTCGCCGTGACTTGGGCCAGGTGCGCGCGGCTTCCTTGGGCGTGTGGCTGATGGGTGGCGTGGCCTTCGCGGCGCTGCTGCTGACGGTGGCGCAAGACCTGACGATGGGCTTGATCTCGGTCGGCGGTTTTGCTGCGGCCATTGCCGTTTTTGCCGCGCTGGCCGCGCTGGTGGTGATGGGCCTGGGTCGCTGGATGCCCGAGAGCCGGGTGCCGAACTGGCTGGTGCTGGCCACGCGGCAGGTGGCGGCCCGCCCGGCGTTTGCGGTGCTGCAGGTGTCGTCGCTGGCGGTGGGCCTGATGGCGCTCGCGCTGCTGGTGCTGCTGCGTACCGACCTCATCAGCAGCTGGCGCCAGGCCACACCGCCGGACGCACCGAACCGCTTTGTCATCAATGTGCAGCCCGACCAGGCAGCAGACTTCCGCGCCACGCTGGCATCGGCCGGGGTGGCCGATGGCTACGACTGGTTCCCGATGATCCGCGGCCGGCTCATCACCATCAACGGCGAGGCCGTGGGGCCGCGTTATGCCGACAACGAAGGCGCGCGCCGCAGCATCGACCGCGAACTCAACCTCAGCCACAGCGCCGAGATGCCGGCCCACAACAGGCTGGTGGCGGGCGAGTGGGGCAGCGGTGATGCGCAGGGCCTGAGCATCGAGCAGGGCCTGGCCACGAACCTCGGCGTGGCGCTGGGAGACGAGCTGGCGTTTGACATCGGCGGGCAGATCCACACCACGCGCATCACCAGCATCCGCAAGGTGGACTGGGGCTCGATGCGGGCCAACTTCTTCGTGCTGTACCCGGTGGCTGAGATGCCCACGCTGCCCGCCACCTTCCTCGCGGCCTACCGCGCACCGGTGGGTGATGCGGGCTTCGACAACCGGCTCACCGCGAAATTCCCGAACATCACGAACGTGGATGTGTCGGCCTCGCTGGCGCAGGTGCAGGGCATCCTCGACCAGGTGGTGAAGGCGGTTGAAACGCTGTTCGCCTTCACGGTGGCGGCGGGCCTGGCGGTGCTGTTTGCGGCCGTCAGCGCCACCCGCGACACCCGGGCGCGTGACTACGCCGTGATGCGCGCCTGCGGTGCAGGCAGCCGCCTGCTCTCACGCGTGCAGCAGGCCGAGTTGCTGGGCGTGGGCGCACTGGCCGGCTTTCTGGCCACCAGCGCGGCGATGGCCGTGGGCTGGGCGCTGGCGCGCTTCGTGTTTGAGTTCAGCTGGACCGCCGCCTGGTGGGTGCCCGTGGCGGGCACGCTGGCCGGCGCATTGCTGGCGCTGGGGGCGGGCTGGTGGAGCCTGCGTGACGTGCTGCGCCGCCCGGTGATGGTGACGCTGCGGCAGGCGTCGCAGTAAGCCGGACAGCCCGGGGCAACACCCCAAAAGCAAAAAGCCGCAGGCATCACGCCTGCGGCTTTTTGTTTGGGGGCGACTGGTATCAGCTTTGGGCGCTGTCGATCAGGCCCATGTCGGAGGCGCTCATCAGGGCCTGGATGTCCATCAGGATCAGCATGCGCTCACCCACGTTGGCAATGCCGGTGATGAACGACATGTCGACCTGGGCGTTCATCGCCGGGGCCGGCTTGACGGTGTCGCTGTTCAGCTCCAGCACGTCCGACACCGCGTCCACCACGGCGCCCACCACCCGGCCCTTGATGTTCAGCACGATGACGACGGTGAAGTCGTTGAATTCGGCGGTGTCGCAGTTCAGCTTCACCCGCAGGTCGATGATCGGCACGATCACGCCGCGCAGATTCACCACGCCCTTGAGAAAGTCGGGCGAATTTGCGATGCGGGTCGGCTGCTCGTAGGAGCGGATTTCCTGCACGCGCAGGATGTCGATGCCGTATTCCTCGCCGCCGAGGCGGAAGGTCAGAAATTCACCGTGGCTGGTGGCAGCGGCAGCGGCGCGCTTCTTGGCGCCCTGCATGGCGCGTTCGGCTTCGTGGCGGGCCACTTGGCTGGCTTCGGTCATCATGTCCATGGCGGTTTCCTGAGGGTGAAGGTGGGCAATATCGTGCCGGGTTGAACGGGTTATCGGCTCAAAGCCAGGGGGCTTGAGCGGTCGGTTTCAGTTTGTCGATGGCTGCTGTGCAAGCGGAAGGTGCTCACCACGCCATTCAGTCGCGCGGCCTGGTCATTCAGGCTCTCGGCGGCGGCGGCGCTCTGCTCCACCAGCGCGGCGTTCTGCTGCGTCATCTGGTCGAGCTCGTTCACTGCGTCATGCAGGTCGCCGATGCCCTGGCTCTGGCTGGCCGTGTCGGCCGTGATCTCGCGGATCATCTGCGACACGCGCTGCACCGATTGCACGATTTCCGTCATCGTGGTGCTGGCATCCGCCACCTGGCGGGCACCGCTGTCCACCTTCTCGACGGAGGCATTGATCAGGGTCTTGATCTCGCGCGCGGCCTCGGCCGAGCGGCCGGCCAGCGTGCGCACCTCACCCGCCACCACGGCAAAGCCGCGGCCTTGCTCACCGGCGCGGGCCGCTTCCACGGCGGCGTTCAGGGCCAGGATGTTGGTCTGGAAAGCAATGCCGTCGATGACGCCGATGATGTCGCTGATCTTTCGGGAGCTGGCGTTGATGGCGTCCATCGTCGACATCACCTGCGACATCGCATCACCGCCGCGCTGTGCCACGCTGGAGGCGCTGCTGGCGAGCTGATCAGCCTGCACGGCCGAGCTGGCGCTGTGGTGCATCGTGCCCGACAGCTCCTGCATGCCCGAAGCCGTCCGCTGCAGATTGCTGGCGGCACGTTCGGTGCGCTGGCTCAGGTCGAGGTTGCCGGCCGAGACTTCACGGCTGGCCACATGGATCGAATCCACCGATTCCTGCACCTGGCCAACGATCTGTCGCAGGCCGTCGCGCATGGTGACCACCGAGCGCATCACGTCGCCGATCTCGTCGGGGCGGTTGGTGTCCAGTGCCACGGTCAAGTCGCCTTCGCCCACACGGCGCGCCGCTTCGGCCAATTCACCCAGCGGGCGGCAGATGGTGCGCACCTGGAACGAGGCGATGATGGCCAGCACGATGGCCACGATGCCCATCACGCCCGACACGCCCCACACCGTGCGCATGCGCTCGGCGCTGGTCTTTTCATGCAGCTGGGCGGCCTTGGCTTCTTCATTCTTCACCAGCGCGGTCACGGCGGTGCGCTGTGCGGCCACGGCGGCGGCGGTCTTCAGCGGATCGGCCAGCTGGGCCAGCAGCTGGCGCTCTTCGCTGGAATCCACCAGCTTGCCCATGCGCTCATGCAGCTCCTTCATGCCGGCGGCGCCCTGGGCCAGCTCCGGATGGTCCGGGTTGGCGGCCAGGCGCAGAGCCTGGGCTTCCAGCTGGCCTTGCCACTGGTAGGCCACGGCCAGGCGGGTTTGCTGGTCACGCTGCGCAGCTCCGGCCACCTCGATCAGGCCCTTGGTGCGCACGGCGGCAGCGCCGGCCATCACGGCCATCATCGTGATCAGGATCAGGGTCGGCGTCCAGAGCCGACCGGCGAGTCTGAGGTTCATGGGGTGTGTCTCCGGCTGCAGTGCAGTCTTCGTGGTTTCAGGGGGGCGAGTGCCAGCCAGGGTCGGCGCGTCAGTGGGTCAGCAGCGGAGCGTCATGGGCTGACAGCCGGAAGGTGGCCACCACCTCCGCCAGCTGGCGCGCC
Source organism: Ideonella margarita (assembly GCF_038066635.1). Taxonomy (NCBI): domain Bacteria; kingdom Pseudomonadati; phylum Pseudomonadota; class Betaproteobacteria; order Burkholderiales; family Sphaerotilaceae; genus Ideonella; species Ideonella margarita. The sequence goes on from NZ_JBBUTI010000010.1 coordinate 93,507, forward strand.
TGCAGCTTCAGGCTCTCGGCAGCCGCGGCGGACTCCTCCACCAGCGCGGCGTTCTGCTGCGTCATCTGGTCGAGCTGGCTCACGGCCACGCCCACTTCGTTGATGCCCTTGCTCTGCTCGGTGGTGGCGGTGGAGATTTCCTGGATGATGTCGTCCACCCGGCGCACCGAGCTGACGATGTCGCTCATCGTGGTGCCGGCTTCGGCCACCTGCCGGGTGCCGCTCTCCACCTGCTCGACGCTGGCGCCGATCAGGCTCTTGATTTCGCGGGCGGCTTCGGCCGAGCGTTGCGCCAGGGTGCGCACCTCGCCGGCCACCACGGCAAAGCCGCGGCCTTGCTCGCCGGCGCGGGCGGCTTCAACGGCGGCGTTCAGGGCCAGGATGTTGGTCTGGAAGGCAATGCCGTCAATCACGCCGGTGATGTCGGCAATCTTGCGTGAGGCGGAATTGATGGCGTCCATCGTCTGCACCACCTGCGTCACCGCCTGCCCACCACGCTGGGCCACGGCCGTGGCCGAGGCGGCCATCTGGCTGGCCTGGGCAGCCGAGTCGGCGCTGTGGCGCACGGTGCCCGTCAGCTCTTCCATCGAGGCGGCGGTTTGCTGCAGGTTGCTGGCCGTGTGTTCGGTGCGCTGGCTCAGGTCGAGGTTGCCGGTGGCCACCTCGTCGCTGGCGGTGCGGATGCTGTCGGCGCTGTTGCGCACCTGGCTCACCACTTCCCGCAGCGCGTTCTGCATGTCATTCAGCCGGTCGACGAAGCGCGACACCTCGTCACGCCCGGTGTTCGGCACGGCTTCTGACAGATCACCCTTGGCGATGCGGCCGGCAGCGGCGCTGGCATCGTCCAGCGGCCGGGCGATCGATTTGACGATGGCCCAGTTCAGCGCGGAAAAGGCGATCAGCATGGTCGACACCGCGATCAGCCGGAACAGCGACTGGGCGGCTTCCTGGCTCTTGGCCTCGGCCTGCTCGGCGGCCATGGTCTCGCGGGTGTTGCCCAGCCAGGTGGCGAAGCCGGCACGGGTCTTCTCAATCTCGGGCCAGTTGCGGCTGGCATAGGCAAAGCCGGCGCTGGCGTCCATCTTGGCGTCCACCACCTGTTGCAGCACGGGGGCCACTTCCTTGGCGTAGGTGTCGAAGCCGGCCATGCCTTCGGCCATCACGCCCTGACGCACTTCTTCGCTCAGGTTGGCTTGCAGCAGGGCGCGCAGCTTGGTGGTTTCCTTGGTCCAGGCGGTTAGGTGGTCGCCGGCTTCCACCGCGTTGTTGGCGGTCAGCAGCACTGACTGCTCCAGCCGCTGCACGCGCTCCAGCGCGCTGCTCAGCTCGCTGCTTTCGGCCGACAGGGCGGTCTGCTTGGCCAGCAAGGCTTCACTGCGGGCCTGGCTCGATTTGAAGGCGACAGCCGCCCACACGCCGAGCGCGATGACCAGGATGCTGAGTACCAGCATGCTGCCCAGCAGGCGCTGCCGGATACTGAAATTGCGCAGGAAAGAGTTCATGGTGTGAGGCCTGAATACTGCTTTGAGAAGGGCCGATCAGAACGTTTCCCAGTCGGCGTCAGCGGCCGCAGAGGTCACGGGAGAGGGGGCGGGTGAAGGGGTGGGCCTGGACGCGGGTGCACTCGCGGCCTTGGCAGATTGCTGGCTGGCGAGCTGGCGCAGTGCCACGGGCCTGGGCGGTGCAACCGGTGCGCTGCTGCCGGACGATGACGCAGATGCGGATGACACCGGCCGGTGGGCCGCAGCCGATGCCGCCTTGCGCGGGCTGGCCGAAGGGGCCGGGGCAGCGTCATCGCCAAAACGGAAACGGCTTACCACCTCGCCCAGGCGCTGGGCCTGGTCCTTCAGGCTTTCAGCTGCGGCGGCACTCTGTTCCACCAGCGCGGCGTTCTGCTGCGTCATCTGGTCGAGGTGCCCGACGGCGCTGTTGACCTGGCCGATGCCCTGGCTCTGCTCGTTCGCCGAGACGGTGATCTCGTTGATGATGTGGGTCACACGCTCGACCGAGCTGACGATCTCGTTCATCGTGGCGCCGGCTTCGCTCACCTGGCGGGCGCCGTTGTCGACCTTTTCAACCGACACGTTGATGAGGGTCTTGATCTCGCGGGCAGCGGCGGCCGAGCGGCCTGCCAGGCTGCGCACTTCACCGGCCACCACGGCGAAACCGCGGCCCTGCTCACCCGCACGCGCGGCTTCCACCGCGGCGTTCAGGGCGAGGATGTTGGTCTGGAAAGCGATGCCATCAATCACGCTGATGATGTCGCTGATGCGGCGCGAGGCGAGGTTGATCTCGTCCATCGTCGTCACCACCTGGCCGACCGCGGCACCGCCGCGCTGGGCCACTTCCGAGGCCGTGCGGGCCAGGGTGTTGGCTTCGGTGGCGGCTTGGGCGCTGAGGCGCACGGTGGCGGTCAGCTCTTCCATCGAGCTGGCGGTTTGCTGCAGGCTGCTGGCGGCCTGCTCGGTGCGGCTGCTCAGGTCCTGGTTGCCGCTGGCGATTTCATTGCCGGCGTCACCGATGGTGCGGGCCACCTGGCGCACGGTGCCGAGCGAGTCGCCCAGCTGCGTCACCATGTGGGCGATGGAGCGTTGCAGCGCGCCGATCTCGTCGTCGCGGTCCTGCTGCACCGTCACCGCCAGATTGCCCTTCGCCACTTCGGCGGCCACATCGGTGGCGGCTCGCAGGTCGGTCATCATCTTGCGCTGCAGCATGGCCGCCACGGCCACGGCCACGGCGGTCATCAGCAGGCTCACCAGGCCCAGCACGATGCCGGTCTGGTGATTGCGGCGGGCCGACTCGGCGCTGGAGGCGCGCGAGGCCGTCTCGATGTTGTCCACCAGGCCGTTCAGCGTCAGGCCGGCGGTGTTGAAGGCGGCGTTGGCGCCCTGCATGGCCGCCACGCCGGTATTCGGGTCGACCGAGGACAGGTCCAGCGCCTCGTCCGCGTTCTTGATGTAGGTCTTCAGGTGCTGGCCGAGCTCGCCGGCCTTCTGCTTCATCGCATCGCCGTGCTCACCGCCGTCGATGACACCCGCCACCACGCGCTGGATGCCTTCGCCTTGCTTGGCCAGGTCGGCGCGAGCGGCCTTGATCGCCGCATCATCCATCGAGCCCACCAGCGTGATGGTGCGGTAGACGAAGGCATGCATCTGGCCCATCTGGGCCTGCACGCTGGTGATGGTGCGCAGCTGGTCGATGTCAGCACCGTGCGTCTCCGCCGTCTGGCTGGCTTCGCGGTCCATGAAGGCCATGTTGATGCCCCCGCCGCTGAGGGCCACCAAGGCAATGGCCACCGGTGGCAGCAGCAACTTGGTCGAGAGCTTCATCGAGAACTCCTGGAGATCTGGTGGGTGTGCGCGGTGCGGCGGGGCTTACTTGTAGATGCCGCCGCAGACGACCGTGTCGTCCAGCTTCTCGCAGTACATGGCCTTGGGCTCGACCTTCTTGTTCTCCGGGTTGGTGAACTTGTAGTCTTGCCAGAACGAGGCCTTGGTCTTGGCCATGTCCACGCGCTCGCGCACGAAGGCCTTGCCGTCCACGTCCTTCAGGTCGATCAGGTTCTTGCCCACCATCTTCTCGTTGGCACCGTGGGCATGCACCACGCCGTCCAGGCCGTACACCACGAGGTACAGGTCTTCGTGGCGGAACTGGCCCGTCTTGCTGGTGATTTCGGCGTAGCCCTTGTCCTTGCCATTGGCCTTGATGAAGGCCACGCCCTTTTTCACCATGCCCGTGGCGTCCGCTTCGGTGGCACCACCGGCGGCAGCCATCAGGGCAGGGCTGGCGGCCAGCAGGCAGCTGGTCAGGAGGGTCAGTCGGATCATTGAGCGCATGGGGAACTCCTGGTCGAAAAGGGGGTGTCGACGGTCAACAGAGGCAGGCAGACGATCAGAAGGTTTCCCAGTCGTCGTCACTGTGGGCAGCCACCGCCGGTTTGGCGCTGGCCACGTTGGTCAGGGTGGGCACGGAGGCGGGTGGGCGCGGAGCCGGGGAGGCCGCTGGTGCCTTCGGGCTGGCAGAGGCCAAGGGGGCGGTCTTGGCGGGCGCGGGCGCCGTTGCGGGCGCCTTGCTTGCTGGCGCGGTCGATGCAAAACCTGCCGCTGCCGGGGTGTGTGCGGGGGCGGCGCTGGCCACCGGTGCACGGTCATCCAGACGGAAGCGAGCCACCAGCGCGTTCAGGCGCTGTGCCTGGTCCTTCAGGCTTTCTGCCGCAGCGGCGCTCTGCTCCACCAGCGCGGCGTTCTGCTGCGTCATCTGGTCGAGGTGGTTCACGGCGCTGTTGACCTGGCCGATGCCGGTGCTCTGCTCCGAGGCCGACACGGTGATGGCGCCGACGATGTCGGTCACACGCTGCACCGAGTCCACGATCTCGTTCATCGTCTGGCCGGCGTCCTGCACCAGGCGCGTGCCGTTGTCGACGCGCTCGACCGAGGCATTGATCAGGGTCTTGATTTCGCGGGCAGCTTCGGCTGACCGGCCTGCCAGGCTGCGCACCTCGCCGGCCACCACGGCAAAGCCGCGGCCTTGCTCACCGGCGCGGGCGGCTTCAACGGCAGCGTTCAGCGCCAGGATGTTGGTCTGGAAGGCGATGCCGTCGATCACGCTGATGATGTCGCCGATCTTGCGCGAGGCATGGTTGATCTGGTCCATCGTGGTGACCACCTGCGCCACCACCTCGCCACCACGGCGAGCGACATCGGAGGCGGACGTGGCCAGGCCTGAGGCCTGCTGGGCCGAATGGGCGCTTTCGCGCACCGTGCCGGTCAACTCTTCCATCGAGCTGGCGGTTTCTTCCAGGCTGCTGGCGGCCTGCTCAGTGCGGCTGCTCAGGTCCTGGTTGCCCGAGGCCACTTCGTTCGAGGCCACATGGATGCTTTCGGAGGCGCGGCGCACTTCGCCCACCAGGCCAGCCAGTGAGCCTTGCATGCTGGCCAGCGCATTGAGCAGCTCGGCGGTTTCGTCCTTGCCTTCGACGGTGATCTTGTGGGTCAGGTCGCCCTCGGCGATCGCCAGGGCCACGGCACGGGCCTGCTCGATCGGCGCGGTGATGGAGCGCGAGTTCAGCAGCGTCAGCGGAATCACCACCATCATCACCAGACCCAGCACAGCCACGAAGGCAAAGCCGGTCTGCCTCATCTGGGCGTTGAACGCGGCCTGGGTTTCGGCGGCTTCGTTGTCCACGATCTCGGCGATCTTGCCGACATTGGCTTCCACCGTGTGCACATGCTCCTTGGCGCGCTGCAGCATCTTGTCGGCGCCGCGGGCGTTGTCATAGGCGCCGTCCTGGATGCTGACCAGCACCTTCTCGGTGTCGGTCTTGTAGGCAGCCAGGGCCTTGAGCGAGTCGCGGGCGATCGGGTTGTCTTCGTCTTCCTCGCCTTCGAGCAGGCCGCTCAGCGCCGCCTCGGTGCGTCCGATCGCGGCGTTCCAGCTTTCGCGGTGCTTGAGCACGGCCACGCCGTCCTCGTAGTTGATGACCATGTCCTTCTCGTGGCGTCGTACCTCGCCCAGACCTTCACGGATGGCCCCGACGTTGTGGATCTCCTTGATCGAGTGCGACATGAAGTTCTCGTTCAGCTCCTGCATGTGCCGGCCGCCGAATACGGCGGTCAGGCCCACCAGGCCGAACAGACCGAGCACCATCAGGATGGCGCCCTGCATGCGCAGCCTGATCGAGAATTGACGCATCGACTTCATCGTGAAGCTCATGAAAGGTGCTCCCTGCGGCGTGACGGTGGGTCCGCCCTTGTTGGAATCAGAAGGTTTCCCAGTCGGCATCGCTGCCGGCGGTTTCCGCCACGGCCGGACGAGGTGCCGGGGCAGGGGCCGGCCTGGCGGCGGCAACCGGGCGCGGGCTGGCGGCAGGCTTGGGCGTTGCGGGCTTGGCCAAGGCGGGGGCCGACACCTTGCCGGGCGTGTGAGTGCTCCGTGCAGGCGATGGGCTGACCGGGCTGCCGGCCGGGCCGCTGCCCAGCTCGAAGCGGCTCACCACCTGCGCCAGGCGCTGGGCCTGGTCCTTCAGGCTTTCTGCGGCGGCTGCACTTTCTTCCACCAGCGCGGCGTTCTGCTGCGTCATCTGGTCGAGCTGCGTGACAGCGCCATTCACCTGCGCGATGCCGTCGCTCTGCTCGGCGGCTGCGGCCGAGATCTCGCCGATGATGTCGGAGACGCGCTGCACGCTGCCCACGATGTCGGTCATCGACTGACCGGCTGTTTCCACCAGGCGCGAGCCCGACTCCACCTGCTCGACGCTGGCGCCGATCAGGGTCTTGATTTCACGGGCAGCCGAGGCGCTGCGCTGGGCCAGGCTGCGCACTTCGGCGGCCACCACGGCAAAGCCGCGACCTTGTTCGCCGGCGCGGGCGGCTTCCACCGCGGCGTTCAGCGCCAGGATGTTCGTCTGGAAGGCGATGCCGTCGATCACGCCGATGATGTCGGCGATCTTGCGGCTGGCGGTGGCGATGCCTTCCATGTTGCTCACCACCTCACCCACCACGTCGCCACCCTTGCGGGCAGCCTCGGCAGCGGTGGCAGCGAGCTGGTTGGCGGTGCGGGCCGAGTCGGCGGTCTGGCGCACCGTGCCGGTGAGCTGCTCCATCGACGAGGCAGCCTCCTGCAGGTTCGATGCGGTCTGTTCGGTGCGTGCGCTCAGGTCCTGCGAGCCGATCGCGATCTCGCTGCTGGCGGTGGTGATGCCGTCAGTTGATGAGCGGATGCCCGACACCATGCCGTGCAGGTTGTCGCGCATCTTCAGCATGGCGCGCTGCAGCTGGCCGATTTCGTCATCGCGGCTCACCCGCACCTCGGTCGACAAATCACCTTCGGCGATGTGCTGGGCGGTGTCGATCACGCGGCGCATCGGCACCGTGATCGAGCGGGTCAGTGACCAGGCGATGAAGGCACCCAGCGCGATGGCCAGGGCAGCACTGGCCACCAGCAGCTTGCGCGTCAGCTCCAGCATGGCGTGTCCCTTGGCGGCCAGCGTGGCGGCTTCCTCGTCCAGGATCGTTGACAGCTTGTCCATGGCGCTCAGATAGGCCTGGGCTGCAGGCAGCATCTCGGCGTCCACACGGGCGGCCACGGTAGCGTCCTGTTCCTTGATGCCCTTGAAGATCACCGTGCGGATGTCGACGTAAGTCTTGCGAGCCGTGGCGATGACCGCCAGTTGTTCACGCTCGTTGTCGTTCAGGCGGGTGGCTTCCAGCTCCTTCTGCAGGGCCGAAATGCGGGCGCTGGTTTCCTTGATCAGCGGATCCACATGGGCCTGCAGGTCGGCATTGCCACCCGACTTGGCAATGGCCAGTGCGCGGGCCAGATTGACCTGGGTCTGTCCGTTCCATTGGTCGGCGAGCGTGGCTTGATGCTCGCTCGCCTGCACCTCTGCATTCAGGCTGTCCACCTCATGCAACCGGATGAAGGCGGCCACGCTCATCAGGCCCATCAGCCCCAGCACGGAGCCGAAGCCGATGGCGAGTCGCTTGCCTACAGGAATGTCTTTGAATGCCATGGGGAGTACTGCTTCAGGAAAAGGTGGGTCGATGCGTGCGGGAGAGGGCGCGCATCAATGGCGCGACCGGCGCACCAGCGTGCCGATGTCGAGAATCAGGGCCACGCGGCCGTCGCCCATGATGGTGGCGCCCGACACGTCGTTGACCTTTCGGTAGTTGGCTTCGAGGTTCTTCACCACCACCTGTTGCTGGCCGAGCAGCTCGTCCACCAGCAGGGCGACGCGGCCACCTTCGGCCTCGACCACCACCATGATGTTGGAGGACTTCTCGAAGTCGAATCGCGGCACCTGGAAGACCTTTTCCAGGTCGATCACCGGCATGAATTCGTCGCGCACTTCCACCACGCGGCCCGAGCCGCCGATGGTCTTGACCATCTCCGGCGAGATCTGGAAGGACTCGACCACCGACGACAGCGGGAGGATGTAGACCTCGTCGCCCACGCCGATGCTCATGCCGTCCATGATGGCCAGCGTCAGCGGCAGGCGCACCCGCACGCTCATGCCGTAACCCTCGGCCGAATCGATTTCAACCGTGCCACCCAGCGACGTGATGTTCTTCTTCACCACGTCCATGCCCACGCCTCGGCCCGACACGTCGGTCACGGCGTCAGCGGTGGAGAAGCCCGGCGCGAAGATCAGGCCGTAGACCTCCTGGTCGGTCATGGTGTCGGGCGCGTCGATGCCGCGTTCGCGGGCCTTCGACAGCAGCTTGCCGCGGTTCAGGCCGCGGCCGTCGTCACGCACCTCGATCACGATGGAGCCGCCCTGGTGCGATGCGACCAGCGTGACAGTGCCGTGTTCCGGCTTGCCCTTGGCCAGACGATCGGACGGCTGCTCGATGCCGTGGTCGCAGGAGTTGCGCACCAGGTGGGTCAGCGGGTCGGTGATCTTTTCCACCAGGCCCTTGTCCAGCTCGGTCGCTTCGCCCTGGGTCACCAGCTCGACGCGCTTGCCCAGCTTGGCAGCCAGGTCGCGCAGCATCCGCGGGAAGCGGTTGAACACCATCGACATCGGAATCATCCGGATCGACATGACCGCTTCCTGCAGGTCACGGGTGTTGCGTTCCAGATCGGCCAGGCCAGACAGCAGTTGCTGGTTGATCTGGGCGTCCACGCTGCGGCTGTTCTGCGCCAGCATGGCTTGGGTAATGACAAGCTCACCGACCAGGTTGATCAGCTGGTCGACCTTTTCCACCGACACGCGCAAGGTGCTGGAATCCAGACCCTGGGTGGCAGCCTTCTCGACCTTCGGTGCGGCCTTCGGAGCCACCGGTGCAGCCACGACGGCCACCGGTTCGGGAGCCGCATCGATCACGACCGGTGCCACTGCGGTGCCTTCGGTCGGCAGGCCGGGGGCGTCTTCAAAGAAGCCGTAACCCAGGTCCTTGGCTTCGGCCACTGATTCGACCGGGGCACCCGGTGCATCCTTGTGGAAGCCGTAGCCCGGGCCGAGCGGCGCCAGCTTCATCTGTTCGCGCGCCACGTGGAAGGTGAACAGATCGAGCAGGTCGTTGTCGCTCGACGCCGTCACGATCTTGAAGCGGCGCATGCCGTCGGCCGACTTGCCCGCGTCCAGCGGTTCGATCGTGCCGAGGTTGGTGATTTCCTGGAACAGCTCGGCCAGGCTGTCGGCCTGCTCCGGGCGCTCCAGCGGGCCCACCGTCAGCTCCAGCAGGCGGGTGCCGGCGGGCAGGGCCGGCGCCGCGGCCGGAGCCGGGGCGGGCGCAGCTGCCTTGGCCACAGGCGCGGCGGCGCTGGCAGGCGCAGCAGGCACGGGCGGCGGTGCACCTTCGGCCAGGGCACGGATGTGCGCCACCAGCTCGGAGGTGTCGAGGGCCGCACCGCCGGAGCCCTGGTGGCGGGCCAGCAGGCTCTTCAGTGCATCGCCGGCGCTCAGCAGCACATCCACCATCGCGGAGGTGGGCTGCAGTTCGTGGCGGCGCAGCTTGTCGAGCAGCGTTTCCATCTGGTGCGTCAGCTCGGCCACATCGGAGAAACCGAAGGTGGCAGCACCGCCCTTGACCGAGTGCGCGCAACGGAAGATGGCGTTCAGCTCTTCGTCGTCGGCAGCTTCGATGTCCAGCTCGAGGAGCTTCTGCTCCATCTGCTCAAGGTTCTCGCCGGCTTCTTCAAAGAAGACCTGGTAGAACTGGCTCAGATCGATGCCGTCACCGACGTTGCTGTTGTTTTGCGTCGTTTCGCCCATGTCTGTGAACTCCTGATTCGTTGCGGTCGGTGCCGGAAAAGTCGGTGCGCCAGCGGGATCAGCGGATGACCTTGCCGATCACTTCGATCAGCTTGGCCGGGTCGAACGGCTTGACGAGCCAGCCGGTGGCACCTGCGGCGCGGCCGGCCTGCTTCATCTGGTCGCTGGACTCGGTGGTCAGGATCAGGATCGGCGTGGCCTTGAACTTGGGGTTCTCGCGCAGCTTCTTGGTCAGGCTGATGCCGTCCATGCGGGGCATGTTCTGGTCGGTCAGCACCAGGTTGAAGTCGCGCTGGTTGGCCTTCTCCCAGGCGTCTTGCCCGTCGACGGCTTCAACCACGTTGAAGCCGGCGTTCTTGAGGGTGAAGGCGACCATTTGGCGCATCGAGGGCGAATCGTCAACGGCGAGGATCGAGTGCATTGCTTTGCTCCGGAAATCTGGGGGGCGGGGTGTTTGAGACTGGGCGGGACTTAGAACAGGTCGATGGACCCTGCGTCCATTTCGTCCTGGGTAACGGGGTTCGGACGGCCGGGGCCTTCCTCGACGATGGCGCTGCCGTCGTCGTCCTCGTCACCCATGGCGTCACGGGCGATGCGATCCACGCAGTTGCGAAGGCGCTTCTGGGTGTGGGTGATCAGCTGGGTCGCCATGTCATGGAACTGCAGGGCCGTGATGGCCCCGGCGAGTTTCTGCATGGCGTCATGCATGGCGCCGTCATCGGCGGCGGCCACGCTGGCAGCTGTCCTCAGCACCTCGTTGAGCTGGTGGCTGGCACCATAGAAGTGGCCGGACAGCGTTTCGCTGGCGTCATCCAGAAGACGCTGGAGGCGTTCCAGATCGTGGCCGGCCACCATGAGGTGATCTTGCAGATCAGCCGCCATCAGCAGTGGCAGCTGGCCGCCAGGGTCCGGCACATTCGCGTCGGTAGTGGGCATCGTTGCTCCAAGGCACAAGTGTTTGTCCCTTCCCGAGGCCCGACCAGAACTGCTGCCAGCCCTGATACGACCCATCGCGGACGATCCGCGGGAAGTTGTCAGGGATTTTTCGGCACGAAGGCGCCCTTAGTTGACCCGATCATGGCGGGATTTCGGGCCTATTTCCTGTTTCAGGGGGGCTGTGAGGCTGGATCCGGCTCGGCGATACTCAAACGCATGAAAGCCCTGTCTGCCGATCGCGTGCTGCGCGTGCTCCACCTTGAAGATTCGGAGCTGGACCATGAGCTCGCGATGGCCCATCTGCGCCGCAGCGGCATGCAGATTGACACCCGGCGCGTGGACACGGAAGGTGAATTCCGCGCCGCGCTGGACGAAGACTGGGACCTGATCGTGTCCGATTTCAATGTGCCGGGCTTCTCTGGCCTGCGCGCCCTCGACATCGTGCGCGGTGGCGGCCTGCAGCTGCCCTTCGTGCTGGTGTCAGGTGAAATTGGCGAAGACGTGGCCGTGCAGGCCATGCGGGACGGCGCCAGCGACTACCTGCTCAAGGGCAACCTGGCGCGCCTGGCACCGGCGGTGCAGCACGCCATCGAGGCCCACGACAGCCTGCGCGCCCGGCAACAGGCCGACCGCGAGCTGGCGGCCTCGCGCCAGCGCTTGTCAGAGCTTGCCCAGCACTTGCAGACCAGCGTCGAGATGGAGCGCACGGCGATCGCCCGCGAAATTCACGACGACGTCGGCGGCTCCTTGTCGGCCGTCAAGTTCGACCTGGCCTGGATGGGCCGCCAGCCCGGCATCTCGCCCGAGCTGCGCTTGCGCATTGAAAGTGCCGCCGAAACCGTGACGCATGCCCTGGAAGCCAGCCAGCGCATCATGCACAACCTGCGCCCGGCCATCCTCGATCAAGGCCTGGTGGCCGCGCTGCAGTGGATGACCAACCGCTTCGAGCGCCGCACCGGCATCGCCTGCTCCTTCCGCACCAGCCACGACAGCCCGCAGCTGCCGGCCGGTGTGCCGCTGGTGGCCTACCGGGCCGCGCAGGAGGCGCTGACCAACATCAGCAAGCACGCCCAGGCCACGCGGGTGGGCATTGATCTTTCGCTGGCGCAAGGGGTGCTCTCGCTGGAGGTGAGTGACAACGGCGTGGGCCTGTGTGATGCCGATCTGGCCAAGGCGCGCAGCTTCGGCATCCGCGGCCTGCATGAGCGCGCGTCCACCGTGGGCGGCTGGGTTGACCTTTCCAGCGCGCCCACCGGCACGACCCTGATACTCTCCATTCCCTTGGATCCTGCTGCCGGCCTGTCGATGGACGATGACGCCGACGCGCCGCACGATCCTTCTGCTTGGGGAAATCTATGACTCGGGTCATCATCTGTGACGACCACGCCCTGATCCGTCGGGGCATCCGCGACACGCTGTCCGACGCCGCCGACATCGAGGTGATCGGCGAGGCTGCCGATTACGGCGAGCTGCGCACGCTGCTGCGCGCCCAGGTGCCCGATGTGCTGGTGCTCGACATCAACATGCCCGGCCGCAGTGGCCTGGACGTGCTGCATGTGCTGAAGGACGAAGGCTCGCCGGTGAAGGTGCTGGTCGTCAGCATGTACCCGGAAGACCAGTACGCCATCCGCGCCTTGCGGGCCGGCGCCTTCGGTTATGTGAACAAGGGCGGTGACCCGCAGCTGCTGGTGCAGGCGGTGCGCACGGTGGCCCAGGGCCGCAAGTACGTCACGCCCGAGATTGCGCAGATGCTGGTCGAAAGCCTGACCACGCCCGAGGTGGAGAACCCGCACGAGAAGCTCTCCGACCGCGAGTTGCAGACGCTGGTGATGATCGCGTCGGGCAAGCGCCTGTCGGACATCGCCACCGAGCTGACGCTGTCGCCGAAGACGGTGAGCGTCTACCGCGCCCGCGTGCTGGAAAAGCTCAGCCTGGCCAACAACTCCGAGCTCACCGTCTACGCCATCCGCAGCGGACTGGTGGGCGAGTGAGGCGCTGCAGGGCGGGCTTGATGTCCAGCATCACTGCCTGAATCACCGCCTCGAAAAAGGTGCCCGGTACAACCACACCGGCTTGCCTTCCACGTTGTTCAAGGTGGCCTGAGGCAGCAGCTCCGGCGCTTCAAATTCCAGACTGACCAGCCAGGCCCCGGGCGGAAGTTCAACGGCGGCCTTGGCCACGGCGCGCGGCATGCTCTCCGGCCGCTGGAACAGATACACCAGATCCTGTGTCGACCAGTCGGCCGCCCAGATGTCGGCCCGCCGCACCCGGGCAAACCGGCAGCGCAGCCGGCAGGCCAGCGTCAGGGGCCAGCTCCATTCCCAGCCCGTGAGTTGCCCGTCGGGGAACTCGCCATGCAATTCCACCAGCCCGGCACCCAGGCCGCAGCCGGCATCGGCGATGCGGGCTGTTGCTGGCAGGCCCGTGGTCTTGGCCAGGCCCAGCAGCGCCCGGGAGGGGGTGGGAAACAGCGGTGCGTCGCGCCAGCTGCCCAGCGGGTACAGGGCCAGCAGCGCGGCCAGTGGCAGCAGCCACACCCAGGCGGGCAGGGCGGTGCCCAGCAGCAGCACGCTCAGCGGAAACCCCGCCAGGATCACGCCGCTGCGCCAGCGGCTCTGGCCGCGGCTTCGGGCGCGCAGGGCCACGGCGGCCGCACAACTCAGTGCCGCCACGAACGCTAGCCAGCCCGGCAGCCCCAGGCCCAGCAAGAGCAGAAAGGCGAGCCAAGAGGTGGCCCAGGTGAGCAAGGCAGGGAGAGGCCAGAACAAAGTCATGGCGCAGATTGTGACAAGGCCCGCACGCGGCGGGCCTTGATAAGCGTGGCAGATGCCGGACTGAACGCCGGATTGCCGGTTTTGGCGACGGCAGTCGCAACCGCGGCGCTAGAACCCCATCGACGCCAGCAGGTCGTCGACGTCGTCCTGCTGCATGGCGCGGTCAGGCACTTGCACGCCCTTGAGCTCTTCGGTCTGGCCGGTGGCCTGGGCCGGTGCGACTTCGGGCAAGGCGCCGTCATCCAGCACGTGACGCAGCTCTTCCTCGGCGCGCCACAGGATGGCCATCACCTTGTTGATGACCTGGCCCGACAAGTCCTGGAAGTCCTGGGCCATCATCACTTCGGTCAACACGCTGTTCTGCTTGTCGGCGAAGGTGGCGGCGCGCGTCGCGAACTCGGCGCACATGCGCATCAGCACACGGGCGCGGGCAGCGTCGAAGTCGGGGGAGTCGGCCAGCCGCGTCATGGCTTCGGCGATCTCCTGGCCACGGCTGCGCACTTCGTCGCAGGCGGGCTTGGCATCGTCGATCAGGGCCAGCACACGGTTGGCTGCCTTTTCGGTCATCTTGCCGACGTACTCGAGCCGTTCGCAGGCATCGGGCATTTCGCGCACGACATGACGCAGCTCAGGTTTCACCCAACTGCTGGGCAAAGCCTTGGCTTCAATGGTGGAGGGTTCCGGATCGGCAAACATGCTGGGCCTGTGGGTTCGATCGGGTTGAAGGCATTGAAGGCGGGGTCAGTCCGGACGGAGGAAGGGCATGGCGGAGGCCTTGCGTTCGCCGCTCTTGCGGGTGCGCAGTACCGAATCGAAGCCTGAGCGGCCGCCATTCCACAAACCGTTGAACAAACTGACCACGTCCTCCTGACTGAAGCTGCGCAAGTCCGGCCTGAACTGTTGCACCGCGGCAGCGAGTCGCTCCCGGGGCACGCCCTGGTGGGTGGCCACCACCGTCAGCAGGGTGCTGAACAGGTCGGGGTTGCCCAGGCAGATCATGCGGATGCGTTGCAGGCAGGTCACCGGGTCACCGTGCTGGTTGGGCAGCAGCCATTGCAGGCTGGAGTCCAGCTCCGCGTTGGTGTCTGTTGCAACCGGCATGGCGACAGTGTCCTTGGGGTCCTCAGAAACCCAGGCTGGCCAACAAGTCGTCGACCTCGCCCTGGTTGCTGACCACGTCGGTGCGACCTTCGGCATTCACCACCGGGCCTTGCAGCACGGAAGCCTCGACCTTGTCGCGCTGCTCCGGCGGAATCACCTGCACCAGCAGCTTCACCAGGCTGTCTTCCAGATCATTCGCCAGGGTCACCACCTTGGCCACCACCTGGCCGGTGAGGTCGTGGAAGTCCTGGGCCATCATGATGTCGGTCAGGTGGTTGTCGATGCGGGCGGTGGTCTGCTCCACGTCCTGCACGAAGTTCATCACCTTGCCCGATGCCACGGCGCGCACCGGGTCGGCCACCAGGGCTGCGGCCAGCTCACGGGTGGCGTTGCTGATGTGCTGGTGGTCGGCCTTGGCCGAGTCCACAGAGTTCAGCACCTTGTTGGCGGCGTCGGCCGTCTTGGTGGCGATGTAGTTCAGGCGGCTGCGTGCGTCGGGCAGGCCGTCGGCAGCGTTCTGCAGCTTGGGCATCACGCCGAGCTGCTGCATGGTGTCGTGCAACAGGCGCGTGATGCTGCCCAGTTGCTGGAACACTTCCGGTGCCACCATCAGCGGTTCTGACGGCGTCAGGGTCGACAGGTCTTCCATTTTCATGGCCATTGCTCCCTGGTTCGCGTCACGCCGTGGCGGACAGCTTTTGCATAATCTTCTGGACTTTTTCTTCCAGGGTGGCCTTGGTGAACGGCTTGACGATGTAGCCGGCAGCACCGCTCTGGGCGGCCAGCACGATGTCTTCCTTGCGGGCCTCGGCCGTCACCATCAGCACCGGCAGGTGCTTGAGCGTGTCGTCGGCCTTGATGGCCTTGAGCAGATCGAAGCCGTTCATGTTGGGCATGTTGATGTCGCTGACGACGAAGTCGAACTTCGCGCCCTTCAACATGTTCAGCGCGACTTGGCCGTCTTCGGCCTCCTCGCAGTTGTTGCAGCCCATCTCCTTGAGCAGGCCACGCACGATGCGTCGCATGGTGGAGAAGTCGTCAACGACAAGAAATTTCAGGTCACTAGGGTTGCTCATGGCTGTCCTCGGAAGGTCTTGAGGCGTTATCGGACGCTGGTGGGGGAAGTTGAGGGGGACGGGGTGTCGGTCACGTCCTCGATCGTGTCGGGTGCCGTGCGAAATACACGGTCTTCGGCTTCACGGTTCATCACGATGATGCTGATGCGCCGGTTGCTGGGGTGGGTCGGGTCTTCCTTGTTGAAGGGCTGGCTGAAGGCCAGGCCCTGCACCCGCAGCATGCGGTTCTCGGCCAGGCCGCCCAGCATCAGCTCGCGCCTGGAGGCATTCGCCCGGTCGGCCGAGAGCTCCCAGTTGCTGTAGCCGCGGTCGCCCCCCGGAAACGGTTGTGCGTCGGTGTGGCCCTCCAGCGTGAGCAGGTTGGGCACCTCGGCCAGCACCTCGCCGATGGCCTGCAGCAGGTCGCGCATGTAGGGTTTCACCACCGCGCTGCCCGAGTCGAACATCGGTCGGTTCTTGTCATCGACGATCTGGATGCGCAGGCCATCGCGGGTCATGTCGAGCCGCAGCTGCGAGCTCATCGCCTTGAGCTTTTCCGACGCACCGAGCTTCTCCTCGATCGAGCCTTTCAGCTCCTGCAGCCGCGAGGCCTCGGCTCGTCGCTGCTCGGCCTTCAGGGCCGCGAGGTTCAGGGTGCGGGGCGGGGCCTCCACATCGCCGTGCTTGACCTGGCCACCGCTGCGGGTGAGGTCTTCACCACCGCCCTTGATGACCGAGGAGGCATCACCGGCACCGGAGCCGCCCTGCATGGCGATCTTCAGCGGCGAGCCGAAATAGTCGGCAATGCCCTTCTTGTCGCCCTCGGTCGTCGAGCCCAGCAGCCACATCAGCAGGAAGAAGGCCATCATGGCGGTCACGAAGTCGGCATACGCGATCTTCCAGGCGCCGCCATGGGCACCATGGCCGCCCTTCTTGACCTTCTTGACGATGATCGGTTGGAGCTTTTTTGCGTCGCCAGCCACGTCTGCGCTCCTGCTTACTTCTTCTTCACGTGGGCTTCGAGCTCGGCGAAGGTCGGGCGCTCGGTGGAATAAAGCACCTTGCGGCCGAACTCAATGGCGACCTGCGGGGCATAGCCCTGCATCGACGCCAGCAGCGTGGTCTTGATGCATTGCAGCTCCTTGCCGTCCTCGTCGATCTTCTGCTCCAGCAGGCCGGCCAGCGGTTCCGCAAAGCCGTAGGCCAGCAGAATGCCCAGGAAGGTACCCACCAGGGCCGAGCCGATCATGCCGCCCAGCACGGCCGGGGGCTGGCCCACCGAGCCCATGGTGTTCACCACACCCAGCACGGCGGCCACGATGCCGAAGGCGGGCAGGGCGCCGGCCAGTCGGGCAATGGCGGCGGCGGCGCCGTGGGCCTCGTGGTGGTGGGTTTCGAGTTCGGTGTCCATCAGCGATTCGATCTCGTGGGCATTCAGGTTGCCCGAGACCATCATGCGCAGGTAGTCGGTGACGAATTCGGTGACGTGGTGGTCGTTGCCCACCACCGGGAATTTCTGGAACAGCGGCGAGCTGTGCGGGTCCTCGACGTCCTTTTCAATCGACATCAGGCCTTCCTTGCGCGCCTTCTGCAGGATTTCATACAGCAGGGCCAGCAGGTCCATGGCGCGGGCCTTGGAGTACTTGCTGCCCTTGAAGCAGGCGCCCAGGCCCTTCATCGTGGCCTTCAGCACCTTGGGCTGGTTGTTGGCCACCATGGCGCCGATGGCGCCACCGAAGATGGTGAGCATTTCGAACGGCAAGGCGTGCAGGATCACGCCGATGTTGCCGCCGTGGGCGATGTACACGCCGAAGATGCAACCGATGGCAAGCAGCCAGCCGATGATGACAAACATGGTGAGGAGTTCCAGCTAACGGTTGGGGTGCGGCACAAGCAAAACCGAACTGCACGAGCCCTTGTTGGGCATATCGGTGCACTTTGACGCGGTCTTGAGTGGTTTGGTCGCCGGAAAAGCGGGGCGCTCACCGGTTTGCCGTTGCTGGACGGCGGCGACTGCGGAGTGCAGCGCCAGAAAGAAAAAAGGCGGACTCTCGCAAGAGCCCGCCTGAAAGCACAGGGGTGTGCTAGGAGGAGACAAGCATGAACAAAAACTCTGGATCCGGAGATCTCAACAGGTTGTCGGCCCGTTCAACCCCGGCTTGAGAGGGTAGATGCCCTCCAAACCTCAAAGTTCAACGGTCCGCCAAAAAAATCACAGGGCTTCGGCCAGGCCGGTGGTGCCCACCAGGCGTTCAGCCGCATTCGGCAGTTGCAGGGCACCAGCCTGGCGGCCCTTGCCGGCACGTGCCGGCGGGTTGCACAGGCCGCACACGAAGTGGCGGGCCATTTCATGCGGGTGGGTCACGTAGTGGCCGCTGCACTTGGTGCACTTGGTCATGGTCAGCATGCCGTTGTCCACGAACTTCACCAGACGCCAGGCGCGGGTCACCGACAACATCGGCTCCAGGCCCTGGGCAGCGGTCTGCTCCAGGTAGAGCTGGTAGGCCTTGATGACGGTGTCGATTTCCTCGAGCTCCGACGTCTTGTTCAGGTACTCGTGGATGTTCAGGAACAGGCTGGCATGGATGTTCGGCTGCCAGGTCATGAACCAGTCGGTAGAGAACGGCAGCTGGCCTTTGGAGGGGCTGCGGCCGGAGACTTCCTTGTACAGGCGCAGCAGGCGCTCATACGACAGATCGGTCTCCGATTCCAGCACTTGCAAGCGGGCGCCCAGCTGAATCAGCGTCACGGCGCGTTCGATCTGGCGGGCTTCGGTCAGGATGCTCTTGGTGCGGGCCATGGTGTTCTCTCCGTCCTGTTTCTATGTGTGTTGGCTGGTGTCTGAAGCGGTCTGACCGGGGGTCAGGCGGCTTCTTGATGGCGGCCGGCCATCAGGATGGAAGCGTGCAGTCGCGAGACGCTGTCGTTGGCCGAGGACTTGCCGTGGCTGGTCAGCAGGCCCCAGACCAGGTCGTCGTCCATGCGGAAGCGGCAGAGCAGGGTGTTGCCCGTGGCGATCTTCATCATCTGCGCCGGGGTCAGCGTGTTCAGCAGGTTCGCGGTCTCTTCCGAGACGCCCAGGCGGAACAGGGCTTGTTCGCGGTCAACGCGGATGAGGCTCTGGGCCAGCATCAGGTAGGAGAGGTTGGCTTCGCGGATCTCGGCGAGGATTTGGGTGGTTTCCATGGTGCTTCTCCTGGGGTGTGATTCGGTGTTGGCGTGAGATGAACTTTAAGGATCTGAACTGGGCAGCAACATCGGTTTACTTCTCAAGCTTGAGTCCCTTGTTTTCTGTGAGCCGTGTCAGACAAATTCCTACACGGCGTGTCAGGCAAGCCGGTGTCAGCGCCGATCTGCCGGGCGTCAGCAGGGCCGCCCAGCGCCTGACAGTGCGAACAGACGGGCCGCCCGGCTGCTTTTCAGGGCTTGGGTGTGCGGCGGCTTTGCGACCATGACAAGACGCAAAAAAGCCCTGCTGTACCCACAGCGCCCGACGCCGCCATGAACCTCCAAGATGCTCCCGTGCTGGACACCGCCACCGACCTGACGCTGCTCTCCGAGCGTCTGGACGCGGTGGAGGCCTTTGGCGGCCAGATGAGCCAGGCGATCGAAAGCCTGGTGGACGCCGTGGTGGGCCTGCAAACCCAGGTGAACCCGGAAGAGGAAACCGACGCCGCCGGCCTGGCTGCACTCACCGCCCGCGTGGCGGCGCTGGAGCAGCAGAGCCGCCTGGCGGCCGCCTGCACGGATCTCGCCACCACCTCGCGCTTCCATCAAAAGACCCGCAGCGTGGTGTTCGTGGGTACCAGCTACTTCGGCTGCAACGTGAAATACGCCTGGCTGGCGTTCCGGGCAAAGGCCCGCGCCGCCGGCATCCAGACCTGGTTCCTGCCGCAAACCAACCAGCAGGTGGAGGCCGTCAACGGCCTGGGCGAGGCCTGCTTTCCGCTCAAGGCTTCGGACTGGGGGCCTGAGCACATCACGGCGGCGCTGAGCGCGGCGGTGGTGGTGACCTGCGACCACCTGCTCAACCCCAACCCCTACGCCGCTTCGCTGCTGGCCGGGGCGCGCCATGTGCAGCTCTGGCACGGCATTTCCATCAAGGAGATCGGCCTGCGCAACCTCGCGCCGCTCAAGAACATGACGCCGCAGTTCGCCCGGGTGCTGGCCACCTGCGGCCCGTTCACCCGCATGGTGGGCACCTCGGGCAGCCAGGAGGGCGAGTTCCGCCGCTGGTTCGGCTTCGAACGCTATGCGCCCATCGGCTACCCGCGCAACGACGTGCTGCTGCGCGAGCCCGATGCCGCCGACCTGCTGAACGTGGACATGGTGGTGCTGGAAGAAGCTCGCGCCGCCCGCGCCGCCGGCCGGCGCGTGGTGCTGTATGCGCCCACCTTCCGCAATGCCAAGCGCGGCAGCTGGATCATCGAGGCCGGCCTGGAAACCCTGGCGGCGCAGCTGGCCCGCCGCGGTGATGTGCTCATCATCAACATGCACCCGGTGGAGTCACCGATGATTCCGCAGCTGGTGCAGGCGCTGCCCACGGCACGTTTTGTCACGCCGCGCACAGACATTTACCCGCTGCTGCGTGAAGCTAGCGTGCTGATCACCGATTACTCGTCGGTGATGTTCGACTACCTGCTGCTCGACCGGCCTGTTCTGCTGTTCCGGCCCGATCACCAGGACTACATCACCAAGTCGCGCCAGCTGTTCGACGACAAGCTCGAGGCCAAGCCGGGCCCGATGGCCAGCGATGTGGCGGGCCTGTTGAACCTGCTCAAGCCGTATGACGCGCACGGCCCTGAATTTGCCCCGAACCGGGCCGCGCTGCGCGGCCGGCTGTTTGACCACGTCGACGGCGGTGCCGGCGAACGCTTCGCCGGCCTGCTGCTGGAAGAGCTGGACCTGGCGCTGGACAGCGCCCAAGGAGAGTGCCCATGAACCTGCCCCTGCCTGCCCACCTGCTCGCCCGCCCGGCCATGGGCAGCGTGCCGCGCCAGCCCACCGAGCATCGCACCGTGGCGCTGACCTACGGCACCTACGATCTGTTCCACATCGGCCATGTGCGCCTGTTCGAGCGCATCCGCCAGCGTTACGACCGCCTGATCGTGGCCGTCTCCACCGACCAGTTCAATGCCATCAAGGGCAAGCAGTCGGTGGTGCCGTTTGAAGACCGCGTGGCCATGGTCAAGGCCTGCCGCTACGTCGACGAAGTCATCGCCGAAGAAGCCTGGAACCAGAAACCCCGCGACATCCGCGCCTTCGGCGTGGACGCCCTGGTGATGGGCAGCGACTGGACCGACCGCTTCAACGAGTTCAAGACCCTGTGCGACGTGGTCTACCTGCCGCGCACGGAAGGGGTGTCCACCACCGAGCTGAAGGCCGACGTGCTGGCGCGCGTCAAGGCCTTGGGCTGAGACGAACAGGGCGCAAAAAGGCGCCCCTAAACCGGTGATATTCGTGCTTTAGTTCCGCAGGCCGTCGGCCACACTGGATTGACAGACGATCCAACAGGGCCACGCACATGCTGAACGACAAATCCGTTTTGATCACCGGGGGCACCGGCTCCTTTGGCAAGGCTTTTGTCAAGACGGTGCTGGCCCGCTACCCGGGCGTCCGCCGCCTGGTGGTGTTCTCGCGGGACGAACTCAAGCAGTTCGAGATGCAGCAGCAGTTCCGTCCCCGCTTGCGCTGCGCGCTTGGCTCATCCATGCAGTGGGTTCGGCATTCATCGAGGTGAATGTGCGCCGCACATCCGTCCGCACAACGCCGCTTTCGATCTCGCTGCCGTTCAACTTCGCGATCACTGACCCACATCAGCATCAGGCTGTGGCCGTAATGCGATTTGCGCTGGCGGCACGCTGAACACCCAGAAGGGCGCACCATGTCCGCACGATTGCTCAAGCTATACATCGACTCGACGTCGCTGCCGCTGGTGCACCAGATGGCGGACTTCGTGCGCTGCGCTGACGACCCGGCCATCACCAAGCTCATCACCTGGCTGCGCCTCCCCTTGAGCGAAGCGCAGCTGGCCGGCACCGGCGCACTGTACCTGCCGCAGATGGCCGCCATCAGCTCAGCCTTCGTGGGTCAGGTGTGCACACTGGTCAAGCAGGGCCACCGCGACATCGAGATCCATTCCAATCAGTACCACGCCTGGCGCGGTGTGGCGCCGCTGCTGCAGGCGTTGGCCCCGGCGCTGCGCAGTGGCGCGGTGCGGGTGCGACTCCACCTCTATGACGACGGCTCGGTGGGGCCGCTGCAACGCGACGAGCTGGCACGATGGCCTGATCTGTCGAGCGCGCTGGCTGTGGCTGCGCGTGAACTGGAGGTCCACCTCTTCAGCGGCCAGCCCCTGAGCTGGACATTGCCCCACAGCCACGCCTGGCCGATGGTGCTGCCCACCACCTTCCATTGGCTGCATCCACAAGCACTGCTGCGCACACCCGAGGGCGCAGCGCTTTGCGCCCTGCTTGATCAGCACATCCAGCCCATGGTGTTTGACGGCTTGCCCGGCCTGACCCAGACGCAGAGCGACCATTACCTCGCGCTGTTCGGCCTGACCCCGGAGGTGGCCGACACTCTGGTGCCGCTGGCCGGCGCTGCAGATGCCGTGCTCTTCACCGGCACCGGCGCCTGGGACAAGGCCTGGAACCTGCGCCTGCGCGACAGCCAGCTTCGCGCCATCGCCACGCTGCACCAGCACCACTGCTTTGACGGCCTGCGGGCGATTGGCTACAAGGGCCATCCGGCCAACGGCGACCACGATGCGGCCATTCAGGCTGCGCTCGGCGCCGACGTGATCGCCTTGCCGCAGCGCGTGCCGCTGGAGGTGCTGCTGATGGCCGGCCTGCTGCCGCAGCGTGTGGCAGGCGTGTTGAGCACCTTTCATCTGACCATGCCGGCCTCGATGGTGGACGCCGTGCTGTGTCGTGCTGACACCCCCCAGGGCGGCAGTGACGGCCCACTGGTTCAGTGGCTGGTAGACAACCAGCTGGTGGCCGCCGGCCAGATTCTGCCTTTGCTGGACTGAATGAATTCACCACGGGACTACCCATGAAGGCCTATCCTGAACTTGCTGCCGTGCGCGCAGCCATGGCCACGGCGCCAGACATCTACCAGCCCTCCGTGTTCTGGCGCGACGCCTCGGCCACGATCGTGGATGAGTTGTGCGCTGGCGGCATCGAGCATTTCCGGTCGATGGAAACACCGCTCAACTACTTCGTGCCGACCTGGGGTGTGCCGGTCAGCGGCTTCACCGCGGAACAGGTGCAGGCGCTGACCGGTTTGCTGGCGCGTGACTACCCCGGCGCTACCAAGGCGCAACTGGCGATGGCGCAGTTCCTGTCAGGTGAATCGGCAGCCCAGGCTGATTACCGCGTGCTCAAGGCCGCCGACGATCCGACGCGTCTGCCGCACCTGCACACCTTCAGCGAAAGCGAGGCCGGCAGCCCGGTGGGCCAGATGAGCTTCGAGGGTCGGCGTTTCAGCCGCTCGTCCATGAATTACCTGCTTGGACTGGCGATGCTGAAGAAGCACCTCGGTGCCGAGCTGCCCCGGGTTGTGCTCGAGGTGGGGGGTGGCTTCGGCACGCTCGGCGAGGTGCTGGCTGCCAGCGGCATGCCCGACTGGCGCTACATCGACATTGACATTCCCCCCACCAGCTTCGTCGCCCAGTGGTACCTGGAGCAGGCCCTGGGTGCGTCCCGGGTGACGGGCTGGGCACAGACCCATGGGCAGGCCAGCCTGCACATCGAGACGCTGCCACCGGCGTCCGTGCTTGCAGCCTGGCAGATCGAGCAGCTGCAGGGCCGGGTTGACCTATTCGTGAACTTCATTTCGTTCCAGGAAATGGAGCCCCACATCGTCCGCAATTACCTCGCCCAGGCCATGCGCCTGCAGGCCCGCTGGGTGCTGCTGCGCAATCTGCGCGAGGGCAAGCAGAAGCGTGTCCCTGGCCAGCGCCACGGGGTGGACGATCCGGTGACGGGGGATGACTACCCCGACATGCTGCCGGGGTATGACGTGGTGGAACGCGCGACCTTGCCTTTCGGGTTCAAGACCGTGGACGGCTTCCACTCTGAACTCACCTTGCTTCGGCGGCAGTCATGACACAGTCCGCTACAACCGGTCGCGTGGCGATCATTCCTGCCCGGGGCGGCAGCAAGCGCATTCCTCGCAAGAACGTTCGCATGTTTGCAGGACGGCCGATGCTGGCTCATGCCATTGCGCTAGCCAGGGACAGCGGGTTGTTTGAGCGCGTGGTTGTCTCGACCGACGACGAGGAAATTGCCGCCGTGGCCCGCGCATGGGGCGCGGAGGTGCCGTTTGTCCGACCTGCCGCGCTGGCAGACGACCTTGCGCCGACGGTGCCAGTGGTGGCACATGCGGTGCAGGCATTGCTCGACGCTGGCTCAACAGTAAGGCAGGTGTGTTGCCTGTATCCGGCCGTCCCGCTGCTGAGTGTGTCTGCCTTGCAGGAGGGCCTTGCGTTGCTGCAAAGGCAGCCCGGCGCTACCGTCTATGCGTTTCCGGTGCTGGCATTTGAGTCACCCATCCAGCGCGCGCTGCGCCGTGAAGCGGATGGCCGTACTGCACCGCTTTACCCTGAGCATGTGCAGACCCGCAGCCAGGATCTGGAGCCAGCCTTTTATGACGCCGGTCAGTTCTACTGGGCAGAGACCGCAACATGGCTGGGTGGCTGGAGTGTGCATGGACATGCCTCGACCTTCGTGTTGCCAGCGCATAGCGTGGTCGATATTGATGTGCCGGAAGACTGGGCACGGGCAGAGGCGCTCCTTGCCTTGAAGCTGGGTCTTGCCTGGGCTCCACGTCGTCGGATGCGCCCGGCAGGGCTGGGGACACCTGACTCATTGCCAGGCGTTGGTCGAAGTGCCGTTGACGCGTGGAGTCGACATCGCCCGGGCCGAGCACCCGTCTGAGCGGGTCGACTGTCTGTCGGGCTCGCCCGAGCCATGGGATCGCCGAGTTTGCAGAGAGGCACTGCCCCCTGTGTCAAGCGCAAGGCGAGGCGGACTCGGCGCTTTTCATCGCTGTTTGCCTGACGGGCGCTGTTGGTTTGCAGTGCCAGGTTCGTTCAGTGTGTCGTCGTGGTTTGCGGACGGGCCTGTCGCGTCATCAGCACCGGTCGCCCGGGGCTCTTCCTGATGCTTCAGGGCGCCATCACCAGATGGCATACACCATGATGAAGCCGCACAGCACCATGCCGGTCAGGGCGACCAGGAAGAGGCCGTCAGCGACCCGCTCCAGCCGCTCGGCCAGCTTCGGCTTTCGCGTTCGCAGCGCGAAGAAGATGATGTAGGTGGTCAGCAGGAACAGCAGCGACGACGAGGCCAGCACGTCATCGGCCACCGTCTGCGCCATCGAGGCCTTGCTGGTGGTCTGGATCAGGGTCACGCCGGTGATGCACAGGCCGGCCAGCGTGGCCGAGAGTGAGAGCAGCTGCACCAGTTCTTCCCGCACCCACATGGCGTTGCGCCCGGGCTCGGCTGGCTTGGCGGGGGTCTGGTCGTGTGGTTTCTCGACGCTGGTGTTCACGGCGGCTTCCCTGAGAGTTGCGGCATTCTCTCCGCGTTCCCTTCGATGCTCAGGGCTTCCGGCAGTTCCGTGCCCGGTCTGGTCTGCCGGGCGCGCGCTCAGGCCAGCAACGCCGTGGGCGGCTCACCCGCCTGCTCAAGCTCGAACATGCGCACCAGCATCGCTTCAAAGTCTTGCGTGTAGCGGGCCGAGTCGAACAGCGGCAACTCCAGTCGATGCTGCTCCAGGTACTCGCTCAGGCCGCCGAGCGTCTCTGGCTCGTTCGCCAGCGCGGTGGCCAGGGCCACGTAGCTGTCTTCATCGGCCGCTGCCAGGTCGGGCAGGCCGCAGGCCGTGACCAGGCTGGCCGCCACCCGGGAGGCGTAGGTGGCTCCCGGCACGGTCAGCACCGGCACACCGGCCCACAGGGCCTCGCTGGCGGTGGTGTGGGCGTTGCAGGGCCAGGTGTCGAGGAACAGGTCAGCCTGGCGCAGCCGGGCGATGTGATCATTCATCTGCTTGGTGCCGGCCCAGAAGATGCGCTCGGGCGGCACGCCGCGCGCCACCAGCTCGCGGTTCAGGTTGGCCTTGGCCGTGGGGTTCCAGGCCAGCAGCCAGAGCACCGCCTTGGGAGCGCCCGCCATCACGCGGGCCCACAGGTCCAGCATGTGCGGCGAGATCTTGTAGGTCTGGTTGAAGCAGCACAGCACCACGGCGTCTTCAGGCAGGCCCAGTGAAGCGCGGCTGGGCGCCGGGGGCAGGGCGCGGTGGCGGTCGTTGGGCTGGTAGCTGTTCGGCATCTGGGCGATGCACTCGGTGTAATTGCCTGCGTGCTCGATGGGGGTGACCACCGGGTCGCCGACGATGTAGTCGAGGAAGTCAGCACCGCTGGTGGCCGGGTAGCCCAGAAATGCCACCTGCACCGGAGCCGGGCGGAAGGCCAGCAGATCGAAGCGGCTGTTGCGGGTGTGGCCTTTCAGGTCGACCGCGATGTCGATGTCGAGCTCGCGCATGCGCCGGGCAATCGCTTCGTTCGTCAGGTGCGTCACGTCGTGGAACTGCTCGCAGGCGGCGCGCACGCGGGTACCGGTGGCCGAGCTGTCTTCGCCGTTGTGCGAGAAGAGATGCACCTCGAAGCGGCTGGTGTCGCGCTGCTCCAGCATCTGCGTCATCAGCACGGCGGTGGCGTGGTGGTGGAAGTCGCCTGACAGGTAAGCCACCCGGATCGGGCCGGGCCGGCGCTCGCCGCGCTTGTCGAAGGGCTTGATGTGGCGGGTGAGCTGGCGGGTGCGCAGCTCGCCGATGCGGCGCTGCTGGGCGGGCGTGGCGTCCACCGCCAGCAAGGCGAAGGGCGAGAGCTGCTCGCCGGTGCTGGTGTCGGCGCTGTCGAGTGCGGCCAGCAGCTGCGTGGTGTCGTCCTCGATCTGGCTCCATTCGCAGCACTGGCGGCCTTCATGCACCAGCAGCGACAGCGCCAGGGCGCGCACCGAGCCGGTGTCCAGCAGGGAGGCGGTGCGGAAGCACTCCACCGACTCCTTGGCCATGTTCATGTCCTTGAAGATCAGGCCCAGCCGGTAATGCACCATCGGCGAGTCCATCTTGATGGAGAGTGCGGCGAAGCTGGCCTGGATGGCGTCGTTGAAGCGCTTGCACTGGAACAGCGCGGTGGCGTGCAGGTCATGCCAGGCGAAATCGCGCGGGGCTTCGGCGTCTTGCTCGTCCAGCACCCGGGCGGCTTCGGCATGCCGGTTCATCTTCATCAGGCATTCGGCCAGCAGGCGCCGCGACATCTCGTCTTTCGGGGCCATGCGCACGGCGCGCTGGGCGTGGTCGATGGCCCGCTCGGGGTAGCCGGCCTTGGCCAGCGCTCCGGCCAGTTGCAGCCAAAGCCGCGGGTTGCCGGGGTGCAGGCTGGCTGCTTGCTCGAACTCGGAGCAGGCCTGCAGCCAGTGGCGGGCCTGCAGGGCCTTCTTGCCGGCTTGCAGGTGGCGCTCGGCGCGCTGGAGGGTGGCATTGCTCATGGCGTGGGGCTCAGTTCAGGGTGCGCCGGGGCGCTGTCAGTCAGGCAGGCGCTCAGCAGCGCCAGGTTTTGTTCGGCAAGGTGGCTGCCTCGGCCGGCCACGGCGCCTTCCAGTTCAGGCCGCTCGCCGATCAGCAGGCAGCGCTGCCAGGCTTCTTCGATCATTGGCAGCAGATCAGGGGCGCGGGCAGGCTCGTCGGCGGCCCAGTCGAGCAGCAGATCGCCCAGGGCGAAGAAAAAGTCGGGCGACTCGGACCAGCGCTGCAGCTGCTGCTCGGCGCGGCACAGGCCTTCCGCATGACGGCCGCAGCGCTTGAGCGCATGCAGGCTGCGCACATCCAGGTCATGCAGCCAGGCGGGCAGGGCGGCGGGCGGGGTGTCCGGGTCGGGTTCGAGCAGGTCTTCGGCGCGGTGGAAGCAGTGCAGCGCGTCGGTGTAGCGCTCGTACACGTCGTGGTCCTTGCCGAGTTGGTACCAGAGGTAGGCGTCGTGCGGATCGTCTTTCAGCGCGGCCTGCAGCAGCGCGGTATTGCGGCCGGCCTTGGCCTGCAGCGCCTGCTGGCGGTAGCCCTCGTGGCTGATGCGCACCGGCAGCCGCACCACGGGCAGCTGGTGCTGCGGTTGCTCATGCACCCGGCCGGTGTAGCGCACGTGGCCGGGCAGCACCCGGCTGATCCAGCTGGGCGAAGTGGCCACCGCGTCGCCCTGGTCGTAGCTGCTGTCCACCCGCACGCAACCCACGTGGTCAGGGGGGGTGTGGCGCAGCGCGGCAATGGCGGGGCCGCCTTCGGTCAGGCGCTCATCGGCGTCCAGCACCAGGTGCCAGTCGGCGCCGGCCAGCGCCAGGGCTGCATTGCGGGCAGCGCTGAAATCATTCGGCCAGGCCAGGTGGGCCACGCGGGCACCGGCGGCGCGGGCCACCTCGGGCGTGCCGTCGGTGGAGCCGGTGTCGAGCACCAGCATATCGTCCACCCAGGGTCGGGCGCTGGCGAGGGCAGCGCCCAGATGTGCGGCTTCGTTGCGCACGATCATCACCAGCGCCACGCGGCGCGGGCCTTGGCGGGGCTGGATGTCGGCAGGCATGCGCGGAACTTTAGGTCTGAGGTTCTGCGCTTAAAGGCCGATAAGCAGGGTAGAGGCGGGCTTCCATGGGGCTCAAGTGCCCCGGCCCGACTCAAGAAGCCAGCTCGTCCGAAAGTGATCGAAGGAAAAGAGGCAAAAAAAAACCTCAAGTTCAGCGATCACCTCTCCGAAATCCAGTGTACGGCCCCAAAACTTTGACGGGGGCGCAATCTCCGGGCCCGAACCCGGGTCCAGTTCAACACCCCGTGAAGGAGCAGCTCAAATGCCCGCAACCATCAACACCAACGTTGCTTCGCTGAATGCGCAGCGCAATTTCGCTACCTCTCAAAGCTCGCTGTCGACCTCGATGCAGCGGCTGTCGTCGGGCTTGCGGATCAATTCCGCCAAGGACGACGCCGCCGGTCTGGCGATCGCCGAACGCATGCAAGCCCAGGTCAAGGGCATGAACGTGGCCATCCGCAATGCCAACGACGGTGTGTCGCTGGTGCAGACGGCAGAAGGCGCGCTTTCCAAGGTCGGCGATTCGCTGCAGCGCATGCGTGAGCTGGCGGTGCAGGCGCGCAACGCCACCAACTCCAGCTCGGACCGCGACTCGCTGAACAAGGAGTTCTCGGCCCTGCAGAAGGAAATGACCCGCGTGCTGGGTGGCACCAGCTTCAACGGCAAGCACATGCTGGGCGCCGATGGCACCACGCTGCAGTTCCAGGTGGGCGCCAACGTGACCGACGACGACATGATCTCGGTGAAGACCACCGACATGACGTCTGATGCCGACATCAAGGCCGTGACCACCGGCGTGTCGATCGATGGCGACGCCACGGTGTCGGACATCGGTGACGTGATCAGCGCGATCGACACCGCCATCAACACGGTGAACGACCAGCGTGCCGAGTTCGGTGCAGCCCAGAGCCGGTTCGAGTCGGTGATCTCCAGCCTGCAGCAAGGCGTGGAAGCCCAGAGCGCCGCCCGCAGCCGGATCATGGACGCGGACTTCGCGCAGGAAACCGCCAACATGAGCCGAGCGCAGATCCTGCAGCAGGCCGGCACGGCGATGATCGCCCAGGCGAACGCGTTGCCGCAGAACGTCCTGTCATTGCTTCGATGACACTGCGGCGACCCGCATAGGTGGGTCGCCTGGATCGTCCTCTGGCAGAGGACCCCCCGTGACTGCACCTGGCTGAAGGACCCGCAAGGGACCTTCAGCCTGCAGGTTCTTTTAAAAAAGTTCTCAAGTTGAGAAAGCGGCTTTCCGATACCCAACACAACAGGACGTGATTTACACAGTTCTGCGGTCCGGTGAGACGGCCAAAGGTCAGGCGGCGAGCACAGCTCTCCACCCGATCGGAGGAGCACCTGGCGCTGGTCGATGAAACGACGCCGGTGCTTTAACCGGAGACTTTTGGAACCTGTAATAGGAGTATCAACATGCCGCAAACCATCAACACCAACATCGCTTCGCTGAACGCTCAACGCAACCTGAGCTCGTCGCAAAGCTCGCTGTCGACTTCGATGCAACGCCTGTCTTCCGGCATGCGCATCAACTCGGCCAAGGACGATGCCGCCGGTCTGGCGATCGCCGAACGCATGAATGCCCAGGTCAAGGGCATGAATGTGGCCATCCGCAACGCCAATGACGGCGTCTCGCTGGTGCAGACCGCAGAAGGCGCCCTCGCCAAGGTGGGTGATTCGCTGCAACGGATGCGTGAGCTGTCTGTCCAGGCCCGCAATGCCACCAACTCCAGCTCGGACCGCGATTCGCTGAACAAGGAATTCGGTCAGCTGCAGAAGGAAATCAACCGCGTGCTGGGTGGCACGGCCTTCAACGGCAAGCACATGCTGGGGGCAGACGCCACCAACATGACCTTCCAGGTCGGCGCCAACGTGACGGATGACGACATCATCCAGATCGAGACGACCGACATGACCTCGGACGCGGACATCAAGGCCGTGACCACCGGGGTGGCGATCGACGGCAATGCCACGGTCTCCGACATCGGCGATGTGATCAGCGCGATCGACACGGCCATCAACACCGTGAACGACCAGCGTGCCGACTTCGGTGCCGCCCAGAGCCGCTTCGAGGCGGTCATCTCGAACCTGCAGCAGTCGGTGGAAAACCAGTCCGCCGCCCGCAGCCGGATCATGGATGCGGACTTCGCGGTGGAAACCTCGAACATGAGCCGAGCGCAGATCCTGCAGCAGGCCGGCACCGCGATGATTGCCCAGGCCAACCAGGCACCGCAGCAGGTCCTGCGTCTCCTGCAGTAAGACTGACCCCCAGGCGCCACCAGCGCCTGATTCGCCCGCCATCGATTGAAGATGGCGGGCGAATTTGCTTTATTTCGCTGCTTTGCACAGGGGGCACCCTGTTCAGAATCACTCCAACGCCTCTCCATTTGGGATAGGCGTCGTCCGGAATCACTGCCGAGACGCGCGGTGCCGCAAGGTGCCACGTTCGACGGTGACCAGTACCGGGCTTGGAAGCCACGCGCAGTTCCGGCGTGGCCTCGAAGGTCCGGCACGTTCGCCGGGTGTGGTTGATTCTTGAGGAGTGCTCGCATGCCACAGACGATTAACACGAACCTCGCTTCGCTCAATGCGCAGCGAAACCTGAATTCCTCGCAGTCGTCACTCGCCACCTCGATGCAGCGACTGTCTTCGGGGATGCGGGTGAATTCCGCCAAGGATGACGCCGCCGGCCTGGCGATTGCCGAACGCATGAACGCGCAAGTGCGCGGCATGAACGTGGCAGTCCGCAATGCCAACGACGGCATCTCGCTGGCGCAAACCGCAGAAGGCGCCCTCTCCAAGGTGGGCGACTCACTGCAGCGCATGCGGGAACTGGCTGTCCAGGCCCGCAATGCCACCAACTCCAGCTCGGACAAGGATTCCCTGAACAAGGAATTCGCCCAGCTGCAGAAGGAAATCAGCCGGGTGCTTGGCGGCACCAGCTTCAACGGCAAACACATTCTGGGCACCGACGCGACGACGCTGACCTTCCAGATCGGCGCCAATGTCACCGTGGACGACGTGATCGAGATCGATACCGTCAACATGGGCTCGGACACGACCATCACGGCGGTCACCACCGGCGCCACGATCGGTGCCACGGCTGATGCCAGCGCCATCGCCACGGTCATCAGCAACATTGACGGCGCCATCAACACCGTCAACGACACGCGAGCCACCTTCGGTGCCACGCAGAGTCGCTTCGACGCCATCATCTCCAACCTGCAGCAGTCGGTGGAGAACCAGGCGGCGGCGCGCAGCCGGATCATGGATGCCGACTACGCGCAGGAAACGGCGAACATGAGTCGAGCGCAGATCTTGCAGCAGGCCGGCAATGCGATGGTGGCCCAGGCCAACCAGTTGCCGCAGCAGGTTTTGCGATTGCTGGGTCAATAAGTCGAGACCAGGCATGCGATCAGGCCGCCGCGGCGCCATCCCCTGACGGGGTTGGCCGGCGGCGGCATTTTTGCTGGAAAGGCCTCAAGTTCTTCCGGACCAGGCCGACAACCCAGACAGACGACGCGAGGAAATAGTCATGGCAGCCATCAGTTCACTGGGTGTGGGTTCCGGTCTCGATTCCGAGGGGATCATCTCTGCGCTGCTGGCTGTGGAGCGTCGCCCGATCGATCTGCTCAAGCAGCGCACCACCGATACCAATACGCAGCTGTCGTCCATCGGCAAGCTGCAAAGCCTCACCTCCACCATGACCGACAAGGCCAACGCCCTGTCGTCGGTCACCTTGTGGGGTCAGAAGACATTTGCCTCCGGGGACGCCACCGCCATCACCGGCAGCGCCACCTCGGCGGCCGTGGCCGGCCGGTATTCGGTCACCGTGGGCCAGCTGGCGTCGAGCCAGACGGTCACGTCGAATGCCTTCGCGTCATCAAGCGCCACCTTGAATGAAGGCAGCCTGACGATCGAGCTGGGCGCCTGGGACGGCCCGCCCGCCACGCAGTTCTCGCCCAAGAGCGGTGCCTCGCCAACCACCATCACCATCGGTGCCGGTGAAACCAGCCTGAGCAAGATCCGCGACAAGATCAATGCCGCCAGCGCTGGCGTCACGGCCACCATCGTGAACGACGCCACCGGCGCGCGCTTGTCGCTGCGCTCAACGGCCACCGGTGAAGAAAACGGCTTCCGGATCTCGGCCGCCGAGACCACCGATGACGGCGACGCCACCACCGGCTTGTCGGCCCTGGCCTACAGCCCGCTGACCGCCAGCACCACGATGACGCTGAACCAGTGGTCGAACAACGCCAAGGCGATGGTCAACGGCATCCAGGTCGAGTCGAAGACCAATACCTTCGACGGCGTGGCGGACGGGCTGTCTTTCACCGTGGCCAAGGCCAGTGCCACGCCGGTGGAATTGACGATCACCGCTGACAACAGCGCGGTCAAGACCGGCATCGAGGACTTCGTCAAGGCGTTCAACGAGCTGGCCACCTTCATCAAGGACCAGACCAAGTACGACGCCGCATCCAAGAAGGGTGGGGTGCTGCAGGGCGACCAGGCCACCATCGGTTTCCAGTGGCAGCTGCGCGGCATGCTGAACCAGAACTCATCGGCCTCCAGCACCTGGTCAAGGTTGTCCGAGATCGGCATCGCGATGAAGGCCGACGGCACGCTGGGCACCGATGCCACCAAGCTGTCGGATGCCCTGGCCAAGCCCGATGAGCTGCGCAAGTTGCTGGCCACCGACGGCAGCACCACCGCCAACTCGGGGTTCATGGACCGCTTCCGTGACCTGGGCAAGCGTGTGCTCGATGTCGACGGCAGCCTGCAGCAGCGTGAAGACGCGCTCAATGAGCAGGTCAAGCGCAACAACGACCGGCAAGCGCAGATGGAAACGCGGATCACCAGCGTGGAAGCCCGGCTGCGCGCCCAGTACCAGACGCTGGACACCAACATGTCCAAGCTCAGCAATCTGTCTTCGTACGTGTCGCAGCAGCTCAGTCTGTTGTGACGGCAGTCGCGGCCAGCGACAAGGGCGCCTGCGGGCGCCCTTTTTGCATCCCGAGGCGCTGATTCCAGCGATTTCAAGCGGGAAACCGGGGGTTAAACAGGTTCTTTCGTCGGCTCAAGTGGGCAGGCGGGGCGGCCGATAACTTCTCAACGGTCACTGATTTGCGAGAACCAAGATGTACAACCACCCCAGTGTCAGCTCCCCCTTCGGCCGTGGCGGCAGCTTTGCTCAGGCCTACCACCAGGTGGGCGTCCAGACCGGTGTCGAGGCAGCCAGCCCGCACCGCCTGATCGAAATGCTGTTTGACGGCTACATGACCGCCATCGCCCAGGCGCGTGGTGCCATGCAGACCGGTGAGATCGAAGCCAAGGGCAAGGCCCTGTCGCGTGCCGCACGCATCGTGGACGAAGGCCTCAAGGCCAGTCTCAACGTGACGGCCGGCGGCGACCTGGCGCAAGACCTGACCGCACTCTACGAATACGTGGGCCTGCGGCTGACGCTGGCCAATGTGCGCAATGACGAAAGCATGCTGGACGAGTGCGTTCGCCTCATCGAGCCGCTGCGTCAGGCCTGGCGTGACATCGCCCCCCAAGTCAACGGCACCAAGAGCTGATCGGGGATTCGGATGTCTTTGGGGACCAGCGCCATGAACAATACTTTGCTGAACTACTACGAGGCCATCGAGCGCGCCAGTGCAGACATGCTGGAAGCCGCCCGCAATGGCCAATGGGATGAAGTCGTCAAGCTCGAGGGTGCTTGCGCGGTGCTGATCGCTCAGCTCAAGAACGCCGCCCACACCGAGGCCTTGCAACAGGATGAAACCAAGGTGAAGTCGCGCATCATGCAGCGTATCTTGCTGAACGACGCGGAGATCCGACACCTGGCCGAGCCCTGGCTGGAAGACCTCGACATGATGATGTCAGGCAAGTCCAAGACCTTGCATTGAAGGAGGCCGCGGCGATGTTTTCCGACACCCAACCTGCTTCGCTTGATCCCATGGGTTCCGGTGACAGCTTCGCGCAGTTCCGGGTCGACGATCCTTTCGAGATCCGGGCTTTGCTCAAGACCGTGCAGGACCGTGAGGTGCTGGTGAACCTGAGCGGATCGGATGGCTCGGGCTACACCTCCACCCTCTGGGCCGTGGACGCCCAGCAGGGCAAGATCACCTTCACGGCCGACAAGCTCTCGCCGTCGGTGCAGTACCTGGTGGAAGCCGAAGATGTCGCCGCGGTGTGTTACCTCGACCAGATCAAGGTGCAGTTCGACGTGCATGACCGCGTGCTGGTGCATGGCCGCCAGGCCTCGGTGCTGCAGGCCGCGATGCCGCGCGAGGTCTACCGCTTCCAGCGCCGCAATGCCTACCGGGTGCGCACGATCGAGCGCAGCTCACCGACCGCCACTTTCCGCCATCCGTCGATGCCCGACATGCAGCTGAAATTGCGGGTCGTGGATGTGAGCATGGGCGGCTGTGCCTTGTTCATGCCCAGCGACATGCCGATGCTGGAGCCGGGCGGGCTGATCAACGACGCGCGGCTGGAACTGGACGCCGATACCGACTTCCGCTCAGGGCTCGTGGTGCACCACGTGACGGGTTTGCAGCCCGAAGCCAAGGGTGTGCGCCTGGGTTGCGAGCTGCGCAACCTGTCGCCGGTGGCGACGCGGCAGTTGCAGCTCTACATCGACCAGACCCAGAAGCGCCGGCGCACGCTGTCGCTGGATTGAGCAAGGGCAGGGCGCTCGAAGCGCGCTCAGACCTGCATGTTCATCACATCGGTGTAGGCCTGCACCAGCCGGCTGCGCACCGACAGGGCGGCCTGGAAGCCGATCTGTGATTTCTGCATCGCCACCATCGTCTGCTCCAGGCTGACGGAAGGGTTGTCGAGCTGCAACTCGCGTTGCAGCCGGGACGACTCCAGCTGGCTGTCGCTGACCTGCTTCAGGGCCTGCGTCATGGCGCTCTGGAAGTCGGCTTTCTCGACCGGGCGTGCCTTGGCCAGCGGCGTGCCGTCCGGGGCAAGGCCGGCGCGCGCAACAGCTTGGGAGAAGTCGAAAGGCTTGAGTTTCAGATCCATGGGGCGCCTCCGAAGGGTCGGGGATGCATGGGTCGTCATCTTAGGGAGCAGCGGGGCTCCTGATGGTTGGAACTGCCGGGCGTTCGCGGGGCTTCTCACCCCATGGCCAGGCGGGTGGCTGTCCAACAATCAGGGCGTTCCTATCCAATCGGCCGTCTGAACCACGGTCGAGTTGCTGCCTCGACCATGGACCAAGCTGTCGTTCCTGCTTCTACCCCTCTTCCGCTTGTGCCTGCGGATGCGCCGACCACGGTGGTTGGCAAGCTGACTGCTTTGCCGCC
Organism: Ideonella margarita; assembly: GCF_038066635.1. Classification (NCBI taxonomy): domain Bacteria; kingdom Pseudomonadati; phylum Pseudomonadota; class Betaproteobacteria; order Burkholderiales; family Sphaerotilaceae; genus Ideonella; species Ideonella margarita. The sequence goes on from NZ_JBBUTI010000010.1 coordinate 129,053, forward strand.
CGCTTCCAAGATGAAGCTCGGGGTGGCGGTGGCCGCCTTGCTGGCCACGGTGGTGGCGATGGTGCTGTGGGCCAACAAGGGCGACTGGAAGGTGCTCTACGCCAACCTGCCCGACAAGGAAGCCGGCGCCATCATTGCGCAGCTGACCCAGATGAACGTGCCGTACAAGCATAGCGAAGGCGGCGGCGCCTTGCTGGTGCCTGCCGAACGCATGTACGACGTGAAGATGAAGCTGGCCGCAGCCGGCCTGCCCAAGGCCCAGGTGGCGGGCAACGAACTGCTCGACAACGCCAAATTCGGCCAGACCGACCGCCAGGAGCGCATGAGCATGCAGCGCGCCCTGGAAGGCGAGCTGGTGCGCACCATCACCAAGCTCGATGGCGTGGAAGAGGCGCGTGTGCACCTGGCGCTGCCGAACCAGAATGGCTTCTTCCGTGAACAGCAAAAGCCCAGTGCCAGCGTGATGCTGACGCTGCACCCCGGCCGCACGCTGGACCGTGGCCAGGCCGCCGCCATCGTGCATCTGGTGTCGTCCAGCGTGCCGGAACTCAATGCCAAATCGGTGAGCGTGCTCGACCAGCGCGGCCAGTTGCTGTCGGGCCCCGGTGAAGACGCCGGCAAGTCGCTCGACGAGCAGCAGCTGCAGTACGTGCGCCAGATCGAGGCCAGCTACCTCAAGCGGGTGCAGGACATCATCGAGCCGGTGGTGGGCCGCGACAACCTGCGCGCCACCGTGGTGGCCGATGTGGATTTCTCGCAGAGCGAAGCCACCTCCGAGCAATACCGCCCCAACCAGGGCAATGAGCCGGCCGCCGTGCGCAGCCAGCAATCGATGGAATCGACCCTGCCGGGCCAGGCTGTGCCGGCCGGCGTGCCGGGTGCTGCCACCAACCAGCCGCCAGTGCCTGCCACGGCTCCGGTGAACGGCGCGGCCGCACCGCTGCAGCCGGCGCAGACCGGCGGCTCGGGCGGCGGCGCCAAGAAGGAAAACGTCACCAACTACGAGGTCGACAAGACCGTGCGGGTGACCCGCAACGCCACCGGCAACGTGCGCCGCATCAATGCCGCGCTGGTGGTGAACCACCGCACCAGCACCGACCCCAAGGGCAAGACCAGCACCGTGCCGCTGACGCCCGAGGAAATGGAGAAGCTGACCGCCCTGGTGCAGGAAGCGGTGGGCTACAACAAGGAGCGTGGTGACTCGGTCAAGGTCATCAATGCGCCATTCCAGATCGAGCCGCCGGCCGCTGGCGACGAGCTGCCTTGGTGGAAGCAAGCCTGGCTGCTGGATCTGCTGCGCACCGGTGCCGTGCCGCTGGCCCTGGCGCTGGTGGCCCTGGGCCTGATCTTCGGCGTCATCAAGCCTTCGGTGATGAGCGCGCTGGCACCGCCGCCACCGCCGCCCGCACCGGCTGAGACCGAGCTGACCGCCATCGAGAACAAGGGCGGGCAATTGAATGCGGTGATCGACGACGAGACCGGCCTGCCGGCGCTCGAAGGGGCCGAGGGCGGCCTGCCAGCCCTCGAAGCACCGCAGGAAAACAGCAAGCTCGAAGCGGCCCGCAAGCTGGCCCGGGAGAACCCGGTGGCGGTGGCCAACATCATGCGTGAGTGGGTTACCGGCGAGCCGGTGGCCTGATCCAGACGAAGACAAAGCAGGCGAGCATCCACATGGCTGGCAAGAACAACGACGACGAAGGCGCGGAAAACGCCGCAATCCTGCTCATGTCGCTGGGCGAGGAGGAGGCGGCCTCCGTCTTCAAGCACCTCGGCCCGAAGGAAGTGCAGAAGCTGGGCGAAACCATCGCCAAGATGAAGATCATTCCGCGCGAGCGCGTGGAGCAGGTGCTCGACAAGTTCACCGAGCTGGCGAAAGAGCAGCACAGCCTGGTGGCCGACACCGACGAATACGTCAAGGCCGTGCTGCGCAAGGCGCTGGGCGACGACAAGGCCAACATGCTGATCGACCGCATCCTGCAGGGCAGCGATGTGAGCGGCATCGAAAGCCTGAAGTGGATGGACGCCGGCTCGGTGGCCGAGCTGCTGCGCAACGAACACCCGCAGATCATTGCCGCCATCCTGGTGCACCTGGACCAGGACCAGGCCTCGTCGGTGCTCAAGCTGTTCACCGAGCGCCAGCGCAATGAAGTGCTGATCCGCATCGCCACGCTCGACGGCATCCAGCCGACCGCGCTGAAGGACCTGAACGAGGTGATGAGCAAGATCCTGGCCGGTGGTGATCGCCTGAAGAAGGCGTCGCTGGGTGGCGTGAAGGCCGCGGCCGAGATCATCAACATGATGGGCTCGTCGGTGGAAACCTCGGCGCTGGACTACATCCGCGAAGCCGACAACGACCTGGCCCAGAAGATCATGGACAACATGTTCACCTTCGAGGACCTGAACAAGCTCGACGACAAGGGCTTCCAGTCGGTGCTGAAGGAAGTGCAGAGCGACTCGCTCATCCTGGCGCTCAAGGGCGCCACCTCCGACCTGCGCGAGAAGGTCTTCCGCAACATGTCCAGCCGTGCCGCCGAAACGCTGCGCGAAGACCTGGAATCGCGCGGTCCGGTGCGTGTGTCTGAAGTGGAAGCCGAGCAGAAGGAAATGCTGAAGATCGTTCGCCGCCTGGTGGACGAAGGTCAGATCGTGCTGGCGTCCGGAGGCGCGGATGACTTCCTCTAAACCCTACGGCCCGCGCCAGGTGCCGCCGCCGCAAGGCACGACACCGCGCGCTGCCAACGCCTATGCGCGCTTCATTCCGCGTGAAGAGCTGCAGGACTTCGCCAGCTGGACGCCCGACGCCTTTGCCGGTGTTTCGCGCCAGCAAGGCGGCCTGAGCGCCCCGGCCCCGCCCAAGCCCGAGCCGGTGGCACCTGAGCCCGTGGTCGAGCCCGCCGGCCCGACCGAGGCCGACTGGCTGACCCGCGTTCAAGAGGCCCGCCAGCAAGGCTGGCACGACGGCCACCGCGACGGCCTGGAGGCCCTGGAAGCCGCCAAGCGCCAGTTTGCCCAGCAGACCAGCGCGCAGATGACCGCGCTGCTGGCCAGCACCGAGGCTCGCCTGGCTGCACTTGAAATCGACATGGCCCAGGCCTTGATGGACAGCGCCGTGATGCTGGCCCGCCAGGTGGTGCGCAGCGAGCTTGCCACGCGCCCCGAGCTGGTGGCGCAGGTGGCGCAGGACGCCGTGGCCGCGCTGATGTTGTCGGCCCGCCAGCTGCGCATGCGCCTGCACCCTGACGACGTGGCGCTGGTGGCGCAGGGCGCGGCCGACGCCTTGAAGTCGCGTGATGTGCTGCTGCTGGCCGATGCGCAGGTGGAGCGCGGTGGTTGCCTGCTGGAATCTGATCTCGGCCGGGTGGATGCCCGGATCGAGCAACGCTGGATGCAGGCCGCAGCCGTGTTCAACGCACCGGTGGCCTGGGAGGCGCCGATGGCTGCGCCCGACGCTTTGCCTGAAGTGGCGCCGGACCTCGTGAACGGCGTTGTGGACGCCATTGCGAATGACGTTGCCACGGACGTTGCGAATGACACCACGCTGGAGGCCGCCCCATGAGCGCCCAGCGTCGCGCCGAGAACCCTGTCACGCCGGCTGAGCGCTGGCCGCGTTTCCTGCAGGACATGCGCCACTACGCCGCCCTGCCACGCCCGCTGGAGATGGAAGGCACGCTGGTGCGCGTCACCGGGCTGGTGCTGGAAGCCGCCGGCGTGCGTGCGCCCGTGGGCGCCGTGTGCTCGGTCAACATGCCGGGCGACAAGCCGGTGACGGCCGAGGTGGTGGGCTTCAATGGCGACCGCGCCTACCTGATGCCCACCGGCGAGCTGCATGGCCTGGCCAGCGGTGCCCGCGTGGTGCCGCTGCCGGTGGCCCAGGTGGCCCCGCGCCTGGGCGTTGACAACCACCCCTGGCGCCGCAGCGAAGACCGCGGCCTGCACCTGCCGATGGGCGACGGCCTGCTGGGTCGCGTGGTGGACGCCCACGGCCAGCCGATGGACCGTGGCGGCCCGATCGAGCAGGTGCACAACGAGCCGATGGTGCGCCGCGCCATCAACGCCATGGACCGCGACCCCGTGCGCCAGCCGCTGGACACTGGCGTGCGGGCCATCAATGCGCTGCTCACCGTGGGCCGTGGCCAGCGACTGGGCCTGTTCGCCGGCACCGGCGTCGGCAAGTCGGTGCTGCTGGGCATGATGGCGCGCTACACCGCCGCCGACGTGATCGTCGTCGGGCTGATCGGTGAGCGGGGCCGTGAAGTCAAGGAATTCATCGAAGATATCCTCGGCGACGAGGGCCTGAAGCGCGCCGTGGTGGTGGCCGCGCCCGCTGATGCGCCGCCGCTGGTGCGCATGCAGGGCGCCAGCTACGCCACCGCCATTGCCGAACACTTCCGTGACCGCGGCCAGCATGTGCTGCTGCTGATGGATTCGCTCACCCGTTACGCCATGGCCCAGCGTGAAATTGCGCTCGCCATCGGTGAGCCGCCCGCCACCAAGGGTTACCCGCCCAGCTGCTTTGCCAAGCTGCCGCAGCTGGTGGAACGCTCGGGCAACGGCCTGAACGGCGTGGGCTCGATCACCGCGTTCTACACAGTGCTGACTGAAGGCGACGATCCGCAGGATCCGATCGCCGATGCGGCCCGAGGCATTCTCGACGGCCACATCGTGCTCTCGCGCGAGCTCGCTGAAAGCGGCCACTTCCCGGCCATCGACGTGGAGAAATCCATCTCCCGCGTGATGAACGCCGTGGCCCCGCGTGAGCACCTCGAAGGCGCCCGGCGTGCCCGCCAGTGGCTCTCGAAATTCAACCGCGCCCGCGACCTGATCCAGCTGGGCGCCTATGTGCCCGGCGCTGACCCGGAGCTGGACGCCGCCGTGCGCGTGAACCCGCCATTGATGGCCTTGCTGCAGCAAGACATGCACGACGGCGCCAGCCTGATCGCCAGCAGCCAGCAGCTGCTGCGGCTGAACCCGTCAGCGTGAGCACTGATACCACCGAGGAGCCGCGATGGACCGCCAGCACACCATGCAGATCCTGATCGAGCGCGAGACCCGCAAGCGGGATGACGCGCTGGCGGCCTGGCGCGACGCCCAGCGTGCGGCCGAGAACGCCAGCCAGCAGGCCGATTCGTTGGTGCAGTACCGCGAGGAATACCGCAATCGCTGGTCGGCGCAATTTGCCAAGTCAGCGCCGATCGAGATCGTGCGCTGCTACCACGGCTTCGTGCAGCGGCTGGACCAGGCCATCACCACCCAGCAAGCCACCGCGCGGCAGACCGCTGACCGCGTGGCCGCCGCACTGAAGGTGCTGCGCCACCGCGAGATGAAGCTGGCCACCGTGCGTCGCCTGATCGAGCGCCGGCAGCAGGCCGCGCTGCAGGTGGCCCAGCGCCGCGAACAGAAGACATTCGATGAAGCCGCCCAGCGGCTGGGCCGGGCTGCCCGTGGCGGCCTGGCTGCCAACTGAACCTCCTGAAGTACCGAGGACACGATATGCCCGTCGACGCCAGCTCCCCCATCGCCCCCGTCAAGCCCGTCGGCCACCGCCATGGCCCGCGCCGCCAGGAAGGGGCCGACAACGCGGCCCAGGCCGCCAGCTTCGCCAAGTTGCTCAAGGGCCACACCGACGCCGCCGCCGATGACGCGCGCGCCGACAGTGGCCAGGGCGCCAAGGCGCGCGCCGATGATGCGCAGGGCGACAAGGAGAGCGACATCAATCCGGACGCGCAGGCCGCCAGCAACGCCGCCAAGCCCGCCGACACCGCCAGACCCGATGACGCGACTGCACAGCCCGCCTGGTGGCGCAGCCTGCAGCTGCCGCCGGTTGACGCGCAGGCCGGCACCAGCAACGCCGAAGGCGAGGGCGACGCGCTGGACGCGCTGAAAGACACCGCCGCACACGGCAAGGGCGGCCGACATGGCTTGCGCGCCGATGCCGGCCTGGAATCAGCCCGTGGCCAGGCCGACACTGAAGAGACCAGCCTGCAGCGCGACAAACCCGTGTTCCGCCTGCCCGACGCAGGTGAAGCGGCCGGTGAAGCCGCTGCGGAGGCCAGCCGCGCCCGCACTGACGAGCAGCCGGTGAGCCTGCCCGCCAGCGACGGCAACCTGCCCAGCCTCGGCGCCGTGGTGGACCCGTCTGCCCGCGCCCAGCACGACAGCACGCCGGCCGTGGAGACGCCGAAGCCCACGGCCGAAGCCAGCCTCCCGATGCCGCCCGAGCACCCGGCCTTTCCGCAGGCGCTGGGCGTGCAGCTCAGCACCTGGCTGCAGGACGGCGTGGAGCATGCGCGCCTGGAACTGCATCCGCGTGAGCTGGGTCCGATTGAAGTGCGCATTGCCGTGGCCGACGGCCAGACCCGGATCGACCTGGGCGCTGACGTGGCCAGCACCCGCGCCGCCTTGAGTGAGGCCTTATCACAACTGGCGGAAGCGCTGGGCGAGGTCGGCCTGTCGCTGAGTGGTGGCAGCGTGAGCGACCAGAGCCGGCAGAACGCGCAGGGCCAGGGCCAGTCGTCGGCCCAGGCCCGTGCCGCCTCTGACAACCGCGACGCCCGGGACGGCCTGGGCGGGCGGGGCGGCTTCAGTGGCCTGCCCGCCGTGCCCGCTGCCGCCGTGAGGCGCCAGGGCCTGCTCGACCTCTACGCCTGAAGCCGGGTGATCCGGCCACAGAGTGGCCCGGTTTACCCCGCTTTTCACGGCTTCGCCCAAGGGGGCGGCTCCCAATAATCAGCGCATCAGGATGCCAAATCGTTCGCACTCGGCCGAGCGGGCATCCCTCTTACGCAAGGAGTCGCCATGTCTGCAGCCGCACCCGCCGCACCCGCCGGTGATGCCGCGCCCCCGAAGGGCAAGAAGAAGATGATCATCATCATTGCCGCCGTGCTCGTGCTGGCACTGGTGGGTGGTGGTGCGTTCTTCATGATGAAGAAGAAGGCCGCTGACGAAGAGGCGGCCGCCGGTGAAGACGGCGAAGAAACCGCGCACGTCGAGAAGAAGGAAAAGAAGAAGGAAAAGAAGAAGGACGACAAGCACAGCTTGCCGGCCTTCGTGCCGCTCGAGAACTTCGTGGTGAACCTCGCCGACCGCGACGCCGACCGCTATGCGCAGATCGGCATCACGCTGGAGGTGGAAGACGCCAAGGCGGGCGACACCATCAAGGCCTACATGCCGGCCATCCGCAACAACATCCTGCTGCTGCTCTCGCACAAGACTTCGGCCGACATGACCCAGCCTGACGGCAAGGAAAAGCTGGCCCGCCAGATCCTGCGCGTCGCGGTGCAGCCGATGCACATCGAACTCGAGGACGAGGACGAGGAGCCGCCGCCGCCAGGGTCGAAGAAGAAGAAGCGCAACTACGACTCGATCGACGACTCGCCGATCAAGTCCGTGCAGTTCTCGTCGTTCATCATCCAGTGAACGGCAGCGCCCGCATCCAGCGACCACAGGGTGCCCGCCCATGAACCAGCAAATTCTTTCCCAGGATGAAGTGGATGCCCTGCTGCAGGGCATCACCGGCGAGAGCCAGAAGCTCGAGCAGGAAGAAGCGCCCACCGGTGGTATCCGCACGTACGACCTGGCCAGCCAGGAGCGCATCGTCCGGGGCCGCATGCCGACGATGGAAATCATCGGCGAGCGCTTTGCACGCAACATCCGCGTGGGCCTGTTCAACCTCATCCGCAAGAGCCCGGAAGTCTCGATCGGCGGCATCAAGGTGCAGAAGTACAGCGCCTTCCTGCGCGAGATCGTGGTGCCCACCAACTTCAACATCGTCCAGGTGCGGCCATTGCGCGGCTCGGGCCTGATCGTGTGTGATCCGAGCATCGTGTTCGCCGTCATCGACTCGCTGTTCGGCGGCGCCGGCAAGTTCCACACCCGCATCGAAGGCCGTGATTTCTCGGCCACCGAGCAGCGCGTCATCCAGCGCCTGGTCGAGACCATCATCGCCGAGTACAAGCGGGCCTGGCACGGCATCTATCCGCTGGAGCTGGAATACCAGCGCTCGGAGATGCAGCCGCAGTTCGCCAACATCGCCACGCCGAGTGAAATCGTGGTGGCCACCTCGTTCACGCTGGAAATCGGCGACACCTCGGGCTCGGTGCACTTCTGCATTCCGTACTCGACGCTGGAGCCCATCCGGGACGTGCTGTATTCGTCGATGCAGGGCGACTCGGTCGAACCTGACCACCGCTGGATCACCTTGCTGAAAGAGCAGATCCAGTCGGCCGAAGTGGACCTGGTGGCCGAGCTGGGCACTGCCCCGGCCACGGTGGAGCAGCTGCTGGCGCTGAAGCCGGGCGACTTCATCGAGCTCGACCTCGAGCCCATGATCCAGGCCAAGGTGGACGGGGTTCCTGTTTTTGACTGCCACTACGGCACCTCCGATGGCAACTACGCCATCAAGATCGATCGCATGCTGACCGGCTCCACCCTGGGCTGGCTGGGAGATACCAATGCCCAATGACGCCGCACCTTCCGAACAAGACGACATGGCCGATGCCTGGGCCGCGGCCCTGGCTGAATCCAAGGGCCCGGACGTGGCCAGTGAGGTGGCCGCCCCGGCCGAGCAGGTGTCGCCGGCCTCGTTCACCAACTTCTCGCCCACCGGCGTGAGCGCGGGCAACGCCAACGACATCAACATGATCCTGGACATCCCTGTCCAGCTGACGGTGGAGTTGGGCCGCACTCGCATCCCGATCAAGAACATCCTCCAGCTGGCCCAGGGCTCGGTGGTGGAGCTCGACGCACTGGCCGGTGAGCCGATGGACGTGCTGGTCAACGGCTTCCTCATTGCCCAGGGCGAGGTGGTGGTGGTGAACGACAAGTTCGGTATCCGCCTCACCGACATCGTCACGCCGAGCGAGCGCATGCGGCGCCTGAGCCGGCTGTGACCTGCCTGCTGCCTGCTGCCTGCTGCGTCTGATCTCTGAAAGCATTGAATGAACTTCTCTTCGCTGACCCCGCTGCTGGCCCTGGTGGCCGTGGTGCTGGCCATTCCGGCCGTGCTGTGGCTGCTGCGCCGCGGCGGCCTGGGTGGCCCGGGCCAGGCCGGCCTGCTGCGCCATGTGGCCAGCCTGTCGCTGTCGCCCTCGCAACGCGTGGTGATCGTCGAACTCAACACCGGTGCCGCAGGCCAGTGGCTGGTGCTGGGCGTGAGCCCTGACCGCATCACCAACCTGACCACGCTGGCCGCCCCCGACCAGGTGCCCGAAGCGCTGCGCAGCCCGCATGCCGACCCGGTGCAGCAGCTCATCCACCGCTGGCGCACCAGCAACAACCCCGGGGGCGCGAATGACGACGCGCGCTGACACCGTGAAGGCCACCCGACACATCGCCCGCAGCCTGGCCGTGGTGGCCCTTGCCGCCGTGGCCGTGGCCCTGCCACTGCATGCCGGCGCACAGCCCGTGCCGCCGAGCGGGCCGGTGCTGCCCCTGATGGTGGGGCAGGGCGCCGGTGGCAACAGCTACTCGGTGCCGGTGCAGACGCTGCTGTTCTTCACGGCGCTGTCCTTCCTGCCGGCGGTGCTGCTGCTGATGACGGGCTTCACCCGCATCGTCATCGTGCTGTCGCTCCTGCGCCAGGCCATGGGCACGCAGGCCGCGCCGCCCAACCAGGTCATCATCGGCCTGAGCCTGTTCCTGACCTTCTTCGTCATGTCGCCCACGCTGGACAAGGTGTATGAAACCGCCTGGGCGCCGTACTCGACCAACCAGATCGACTTCACCGAAGCGCTCAAGCGTGGTGAGGGGCCGATGCGCACCTTCATGCTCAAGCAGACGCGCCAGTCGGATGTGCAGCTGTTCGCCTCGCTGGCCAAGCTCGACCCCGCCGTGAAGGGCGAGGACGTGCCGCTGAAGGTGCTGGTGCCGGCCTTCGTGACGAGCGAGCTGAAGACCGCTTTCCAGATCGGCTTCCTGATCTTCATTCCCTTCCTGATCATCGACATGATCGTGGCCAGCGTGCTGATGTCGCTGGGCATGATGATGCTGTCACCCGTGCTGGTGGCGCTGCCTTTCAAGCTCATGCTGTTTGTGCTGGCCGATGGCTGGAACCTGCTGCTGGGCTCGCTGGCTGCCAGCTTTGCCACCTGACGAGACGAGGCCTTCATGGATTCCTCCCAAGTGTTCACCATCGGTCAGCATGGCCTGTGGATGTTGCTGACGGTGTCGGCCCCGATGCTGATTGCGGTGCTGGTGGTGGGGGTGCTGGTCAGCATCTTCCAGGCCGCCACCCAGATCAATGAAGCCACGCTGACGTTTGTGCCCAAGCTGGTGTCGGCGGTGGCGGTGATGGCGATTGCCGGCCCGTGGATGATGACCACGCTGATTGATTACCTGCGCAGCATGCTGCTGTCGATCCCGACGGCCGCGGCCGGCTGAACCAGCGAAGGCCGCGCCGGGTGATCACGATTTCCGAAGCCCAGCTGCTGGCCTGGATCACGCCGGTGATCTGGCCCTCCCTGCGGGTGCTGGCGCTGTTCCAGACCATGCCGGTGCTGGGCCAGCGCACGGTGCCGGCGCGGGTGCGCATCTGTCTGTCGATGCTGGTGGCCTTGTCGGCATCAGGCCTGGTGCCGCCGATCGAGCCGGTGCCGCTGGATTCGGCCGTGGCGGTGTTGCTGGCGGTGCAGCAGGTGCTGATCGGCGTGACGATCGGCTTCGCGGTGCGGCTGGTGTTTGCGGCGGTCGAGTTCGCTGGCGAGATTGCCGGCCTGCAGATGGGCATGAACTTCTCGGGCTTCTTCGATCCGATTTCGGCCACGCAGGCCACGGCCTCCAGCCGCTTCTTCGGCACGCTGGTGGCCTTCCTGTTCATCGTGGTGAACGGCCACCTCACGGTCATCCAGGCCGTGGTGCAAAGCCTGATCGCCTTCCCGGTATCGCCCGAGCCCTTTGCGTTCCTGAAGGCCACGATGCCCCACCAGTGGGGCGCACAGATCTTCAGCATGGGCTTGTGGATCGCGATGCCGATGATCGCCATGCTGCTGTTCGTCAACCTGGTGCTGGGCGTGATCTCACGCGTGGCACCGCAATCCAACATCTTCTCGCTCGGCTTTCCCATCACCATGGGCGTGGGCCTGGTCGGCATGATGGCGATGCTGCCGATGATGCAGACACCGTTCATCGTGACGCTGGAGAAGATGTTGAAGATCTTCCAGCCGTGACCGACCTGCGCGGCTGCTCCGCCCTGATCATCGATTCCAGCCCGACCTCGCGCAGCGTGATGGCCACGCAACTCCGCGAGTTCGGCATGGCCCAGCCCGCCCAGTGCGGCCGGGCCAGCGAAGCGCGCAAGCTGCTGGAGCGCCATAGCTATGACGTGGTGCTCTGCGAGATGGATTTCCAGAGCGTGAACGTGGGCGATGGCTCACGCGCGCAAAGCGGGCCCGAGCTGCTCGACGAGCTGCGCCGCGCCAACCTGCTGCCCTGGTCCACCGTGTTCATCATGGTGACTGGTGAGCGAACCTATGCCAAGGTGGCCGAGGCCGCCGAATCAGCGCTCGACAGCTACCTGATCAAGCCGTTCACGGCCCAGGCGCTGCAAGACCGCGTGGCCCAGTCGCGCCGTCGCAAGCTGGCGCTGGAGCCCATCTACGCCGCCGTCGACAAGGGTGACTTCGAGCAGGCCGCCAAGCTGTGCACGGTGTGTTTCCATGCCCGTGCGCCGTACTGGCTGTATGCCGCGCGTTTAGGTGCAGAGCTGCTGCTGCGGCTGGACATGCACGCGGCTGCCCGCCACCTGCTGGATGAAGTGGTGAAGCACCAGGCCTTGCCGTGGGCGCGCCTGGGCATTGCCCGCGCCCAGTTGGGCCAGCAGCAGGTGACGCCCGCACTGCGCACGCTCGAAAGCCTGATCGCCCAGGAGCCGACGTTTGCCGACGCCTATGACGTGATGGGTCGTACCCAGATGGCCCTCGGCCAGATCGATGCCGCCGTGGCCACCTACCAGCGCGCCGCAGATCTGACACCGGGAGCGATTCGCCGTCAGCAGAAGCTCGGCATGCTCGCCTTCTACAACGGTGATCTGGAAACAGCGGCCAAGTCGCTGGACAAGGCCGTGGTGCTGGGCCAGGACTCCAAGCTGTTTGACCTGCAGGTGCTGGTGCTGCTGGCCATCGTGCGGTTCCGCCAGCGCGACGCCAAGGGTCTGTCGCGCTGCAAGACCGAATTGCAGCGCGTGCTGGACCGCGTGCCGGGCAGCCCACGTCTGCAGCGCTTCCGCAGCGTGATGGAGGTGCTGGAGCTGATGCTGCAGCGCCAGGTGGGCCAGGTGGTCGAGCGCCTGAAGCGCATGTCGGCGGCAATACACACGCCTGACTTCGACATCGAGGCGGCCTGCAATCTGCTCAGCCTCTTGTCACAGCTGGCCGAGGCCGAACTGAACCTGCCGGACGCCGAGCTGTGGGTGCAGCGCATTGCTCGCCGCTTCGTTGGCGCACGCGGCATCACCGAGTTGCTGGTGACGGTGTCGCAATCGCACCCGGCGCATGCCGAAGTGATGCGGGCCGAGCACCAGCACATCGCCGCGCTGGCCGAGAAAGCCATGATGTTCAGCCTCTCCGGCGCACCGGACCGTGCGGTGGCCGCCCTGCTGGCGCATGGCCGCAGCACGCTGAACCTGAAGTTCGTGGAAACCGCCCAGGGCCTGGTCAACAACTACGCTGACGCCCTGCCGGATCTGCCCGCCTTGCAGCAGGAGCTGCAGGCGGTGCGGCAGCTGGCTGGACAGCGCCCCAGCACCGCCGTGCCGGTGGGCCTGGACGATGACGGGGCAGGGCGCTTGCGCCTGCGCACCAAGAGCCCGGCGCATCGCCGCCAGGTGGGCAGGCCGCCGCCCGCCATCCCGGCGTCGGCGGCCTGAAGCCCTCACCCGATCAGGGTGCGGGTGCCGGAGCCGACGGGCGTGCCGGGGTCTGGCTGGCGGTGGTCACCTGCACCACGCCGTTGCGCACTTGCCAGGCGCTGGACATGTGCTGTGCCGAGCTGATGCTGGTCACGGTGTCGAGGTGCCAGTACTCGGTCACCACGCGGTCGCGGTTGATGTCGAGCAGCATGTAGCCGCGCTGGTTCAGGTCGATGTACTTGAAGTGCGGGTTCTGGCTCTTCAGGTACGCGGCCGTGCTGCCTTGCGGGTCATTCACACCCGGCGACGTGACGGACGTGCCGACAAACTCGACCGCCAGCGCGCCCTGGCCGGTGGCCGGGTTGTAGCCGCCGGTGGTCACGTCCGCGTTGTTCGGATCTTGCGTGAGCTCAGCCACCCACGAGCTGTGGATGTCGCCGGTCAGCACCAACAGGTTGCCGATGGGGGCGCCACCGTCGCTGCCCTTGATGGCGGCGTAGATGCGGTCACGGGCTGGCTGGTAGCCGTCCCACTGGTCGGAGTTCAGGAAGGCGCCGCCACCGGCCGAATTCGGTGCGCCTTGGGCCTTCAGCTGCGCAAACATCACGCCCTGGCCCAGCAGCTTCCAGCGGGCCGGCGAGTTGCGCAGGCCCTTGATCAGCCACTTCTCCTGTGCATCGCCCAGCAGGGTGCGGGTCGGGTCGGTGAACGGGCCGGCCTGCACAAACACCTTGCCCAGCGGTGAATCAATGGTGGCCGGCAATTGCTGGCTGCGGGCGCCAAGGCGCTCTTCCAGCATCGTCAGGTCGACCAGGTCGCCGAACAGGAAGCGGCGGTTGTCCTTGCGCGGGTCCTTCTTGCTGACCATGCGCACCGGCATCCACTCGAAGTAGGCCTGCAGGGCCGCAGCCACGCGGGCCGGCCATTCACCTTCAGTGCCCGGGGTGTGGTTCTGGGCGCCGGCGTTGTAGGCGTCGTTGGCGGTTTCGTGGTCGTCCCAGATGGCAACCATCGGGTGCTGGCGGTGCATTTCCTGGGCGTCGGCATCACGCTTGTACTGGGCGTGGCGCTGGCGATAGTCTTCCAGGCTGACGATCTCGTGCGCGGGCTCACACGCGCGCAGGCTGCCGTACTGGCCGCTGCCGTATTCATACAGGTAGTCGCCCAGGTGCACGACCAGGTCCAGGTCGGCGCGCTCGGCAATGCGGCGGTAGGCATTGAAGTAGCCGTAGGCGAAGTTCGAGCAGCTGACCACGGCCATGCGGAGCTGGTCCACCGTGCCGACCGGCAGCGTGCGGGTGCGGCCGATGGGCGAGACCGACTTGCCCACGCTGAAGGCGTAGTAGTAGGTGGTGCCAGGTTGCAGGCCGTCGACGTCGATCTTGACCGTGCAGTCCTGGCCCACGTCGGTACGGGTGGTGCCGCTGCGCACGACTTGGGTCATGGCGGGGTCGAGGGCCACGGTGTAGTTCACGGCGAAGCGCTCGCGCGGCTTGGTCAGCGTCACGCGGGTCCAGAGGATGACGCGGTCGGACAGCGGATCACCACTGGCCACGCCATGCTGGAACTCGCCCTTGGCAGCTTCGGCTGCACCCGGCAGCAGCGGGCCGACAGCGGCCATGGCCACGGCGGCGGCGCCTGAGCGCTTGAAGAAATCGCGACGATGCGGGCCCGGGCGGGCGGGTGGCAATTGGCTGGGGCGGCCCATGGTGACTCCTGAGTATTCGGGTGTGGAAGCTCCGCAGGGTAGGTGCGTGCCAAGACAATTTGGTGACGAAACGCATCTTGCTGTCACGGCCGGATACGCGGGCACCCCCTGAACATGGGGCAGCGAGGTGCTGGTGTGGGGTGGCCGAGGTGGCGATGGCTGGCTTGGGGCTGGCATGTCCACCAAGCCCGATCACAGCCTGTTTCACCCCTCTTTTCCTGCTCAAGTTTGGCGGGCGCCCGGGCAACATCGGCTTCAACATGGCTGATTCCGCCCAAGACCGCAACTTACCCGCTTCAGCGAAGAAGCAGCGCCGTGCCCGTGAGGACGGACAGCTGCCGCGTTCGCGTGATCTGGGTCACTTCACGGCCCTGGCCGTGGGCGGTGCCTTGCTGATGACCAGTGCGCGGCCGGTGTCGGCCTGGCTGCAGAACCTGCTGGCCGATGCGCTGCGGTTCGACAACGCGGTGGTCACCAACCCGGCCACCATGGGTGAGCGGCTGACCGGCCTGTTTGGCCAGGCGCTGCTGTTCATCGTGCCGCTGGGGCTGGTGATGATCGCGGTGGCGGTGCTCAGCGCCATGCTCACCGGCGGCTGGAATGTCAGCTTCAAGAGCCTGGGCCCCAACTTCTCGCGCTTCAACCCGATCACCGGCATCGGCCGCCTGTTCGACAAGCAGCATCTGATCGACGCGTTGAAGATGACCATCACCGCGCTGCTGCTGGGCACGGTGGGCTACTACTACTTCAAGGCGCACTTCGGTGATCTGGCCTCGCTGATGCTCTCGCCGTTGCCGGTGGCCGTGGACATGCTGGGCGGCACGATGGCGGGCGGCTTCGGCCTGCTGCTGCTGGTGCTGGGCGCCTGGGCCTTGATTGACGTGCCGCTGCAGCGTCACCTCTGGCTGGGCAAGCTGAAGATGACCCGCGAGGAAGTCAAGCAGGAACACAAGGAAGCGGAAGGCAACCCCGAGGTCAAGGGCAAGATCAAGCAGCGCATGCGCGAGATGAGCCGCAAGCGCATGCTGGCCGCGGTGCCGCAGGCCGACCTGGTGGTGATGAACCCGACCCACTATGCCGTGGCGCTGAAGTACGACGACCAGCGCATGGGCGCGCCGCGCGTGATTGCCAAGGGCAGTGATTTGCTGGCGCTGAAGATCCGTGATCTGGCGCGTGAATCGAAGGTGCCTGTGCTGCAGGCGCCGCCACTGGCCCGGGCCCTGTTCGCCCATGTGGAGGTGGACCAGGAAGTGCCCGCCGCGCTGTTCGCGGCCGTGGCCCAGGTGCTGGCCTGGGTGTATCAGTTGCGTGCCTCGCCCCGCCTGGCCTTGCCGGCCCCGGTGGTGGTGGTGCCGCCAGAGCTTGACCCCCACAACGTCCGTCCGAGTAGTACATGAACGGCTTCAACAAACAACTCCAGGCCCTGTTCGGCGACAACGCCGTGCTCCTGAAGGCGCTGATGGCGCCGCTGTTCATCGTCATGGTGCTGGCGATGATGGTGCTGCCGTTGCCAGCCTTCGCGCTGGACGTGCTGTTCACCTTCAACATCGCGATGTCGCTGATGGTGATGCTGGTGGCGGCCAACATGATCAAGCCCCTGGACTTCGCGGCCTTCCCGACCGTGCTGCTGGTGACCACGCTGCTGCGTCTGTCACTGAACGTGGCCTCGACCCGCGTGGTGCTGATGGAAGGCCACACTGGCGCAGGCGCAGCCGGCAAGGTGATCGAAGCCTTCGGCCACTTCTTGATCGGCGGCAACTTCGCGGTCGGCTTGATCGTCTTCGCGATCCTGGTGGTCATCAACTTCATCGTGGTGACCAAGGGCGCCGAGCGTATCGCTGAAGTTGGTGCGCGCTTCACCTTGGACGCCATGCCCGGCAAGCAGATGGCGATCGACGCCGACCTGAACGCCGGCCTGATCAACGAAGAGCAGGCCAAGAAGCGCCGCGCTGAAGTGGGCGAGGAAGCCGACTTCTTCGGCTCCATGGACGGTGCCTCGAAGTTCGTGCGTGGTGACGCGGTGGCCGGCATGCTGATCCTCGTGATCAATATCGTCGGCGGCTTCATCATCGGCGTGGCCCAGCACGGCCTGACCGTGAACGAAGCTGCGAATGCCTACATCCTGCTGGCGGTGGGTGATGCGCTGGTCGCACAGATTCCAGGCTTGCTGATCTCGGTGGCCGCGGCCATGGTGGTGTCGCGCGTGGGCAGCGAAACCGACGTGGGCAGCCAGATCCGCAGCCAGATGTTCAGCTCGCCGCGCTCGCTCGGCCTGACCGGCGGCATCATCTGCCTGCTGGGTCTTATCCCGGGCATGCCGAATGTGGTGTTTTTGCTGATGGGCGGCCTGATCGGCTACTACGCCTGGTGGCTGAGCCGCAAGAACAAGGCCGCTGCCGCCGCCCCCGCGCTGCCGAAGGACACCGGCGCACCGCAACCGAATGCCGAAGCCAGCTGGGACGACCTGCAGCCCGTGGACACGCTGGGCATGGAAGTGGGCTACCGCCTGATCGCGCTGGTCGACAAGGCCCGCCAGGGCGATCTGCTCGGCCGCATCAAGGGCGTGCGCAAGAAGTTCGCGCAAGACGTCGGCTTCCTGCCGCCATCAGTGCACATCCGCGACAACCTCGACCTGAAGCCCAGCATGTACCGCGTCACGCTGCGCGGCGCCGTGATCGGCGAGGGCGAGGCTTATCCGGGCATGTTCATGGCCATCAACCCGGGCGGCGGCGTGCCGCAACTGCCGGGCACCCGCACCATCGACCCGGCATTTGGCTTGCCGGCGGTGTGGATCGAAGAACGCCACAAGGAGCAGGCCCAAATGGCCGGATTTACGGTGGTTGATTGCTCGACTGTCGTGGCCACGCACCTTTCACACTTGATGCAGGTGAATGCCGCCAAGTTGCTGGGCAGAACCGAAGCCCAGGCCCTGGTTGAGCATGTGACCAAACTGGCCCCGAAGTTGATAGAAGACGTGGTTCCCAAAATGGTTGGCATCGCAACGCTGCAAAAAGTCCTTCAGCTCCTGCTGGAAGAAGGCGTGCACATCCGTGACTTCCGCTCCATCGTGGAGTGCCTGGCCGAGCATGCCGCCGTGGTGACCGACCCGGCCGAGCTGGCCCGCCGCATCCGCATCCACCTGGCCCCGGCCATCGTGCAGCAGATCTACGGCCCGGTGAAGGAGCTCGACGTGATCGCCCTGGAGCCCGACCTGGAACGCCTGGTCAACAACGCCCTGAATTCGCCCCATGGCGCCGTGCTGGACCCGGGTGTGGCTGACACCCTGACCCGCCAGGCCGCCGAAACCGCCAACAAGCAGGAGAGCCTGGGCCACCCGGCCTGCCTGCTGGTGCCGGATGCGCTGCGTGCGCCGCTGGCCCGACTGCTCAAGCGCGCAGCACCCCGCCTGAAGGTGCTGGCGCACAGCGAGATTCCTGAGACCCATTCGATCCGGATCGGCTCGATCATCGGAGGTGCAGCATGAACGTCAAACGATTCACCGCGCGGACGTCGCGTGAGGCCTTTGCCCTGGTTCGCCAGGCCTTTGGCGAAGATGCCGTCGTGCTCTCCACCCGACCGTCGCCCGATGGCGTTGAAGTGCTGGCCATGGCGCCGGACAGTGTCGACCAGCTGGAGAAGGTGTCGGCTGGCCGCACCGCAGCGCCTGCGCCGGCACGTGCCGCCGCACCGCGCGCTGACAGCCTGGCCGCCCGGGTGGAACGCCAGACGCCCGAGCGCCCCGCACCGGGCCGCCGCCTGGCTGACCGCCTGCCGGCCCCGACCAACGTGGAAGACGATGTGGAACAGCTGGCGATGAGCACGCTGTCCTTCCAGGATTACGTGCGTGAGCGCATGCTGAAGCGCCGCCACGCCGCCCTTGGTGGCACGCCTGAGCAAGCCGCACCGGAAGCTGATGCCTACGCCGAGCCCGCTCCGGCGGCCTATGCCGAACCAGTGCTGGCACCGCAGTTCCAGCGCCCGGCACCCGCTGCTCCGGCGCCTGCCTTTGCACCTGCCCCTGCAGCGGCGGCCCGCGCCCCAGCCGCCATGCCGCAGCGCCGCGCCCCGGCCCGACCGCTGAACGACATGGCCCCGGCCGACCTGCCGGTGCTCAGCGAAGCTGGCCTGGCTGCCAGCGGCCGTCGCGAACAGAACGACATGGTCAACGAGCTGCGCGCCATGAAGGGCCTGATCGAAGAGCGCTTCGGCGCCCTGGCCTTCATGGAAAAGCTGGGCCGTGAGCCTCGCCAGGCGCTGCTGGCGCAGAAGATGATGGACACCGGCTTCTCGCCCGGCCTGGTGCGCAAGCTGGTGGACGCCCTGCCAGCCACCGCCGCCGACGAAGTGGCCTGGGCCACCACGGTGCTCGAGCGCAACGTGCTGACCGGTGAGCATGAAGCCGCGCTGGAAGAGCAGGGCGGCGTGTTTGCCCTGATCGGCTCGACCGGCGTGGGCAAGACCACCACCACCGCCAAGCTGGCCGCCGCCTTCGCCACCGCGCACGGCGCTGCCAACCTCGGCCTGATCACCCTGGACGCTTACCGGGTCGGTGCCCACGAACAGCTGCGCGCCTATGGCCGCATCCTGGGCGTGCCGGTGCATACCGCCCACGACAAGACCTCGCTCGAAGACCTGCTCGAGCTGCTGTCGGCCAAGAAGATGGTGCTCATCGACACCGCCGGCATGGCCCAGCGCGACAGCCGCACCCGCGAGCTGCTCGACATGCTCTCGCATCGCTCCATCCAGCGCCTGCTGGTGGTCGACGCTGCAGCGCAGGGCGAAACCATTGACGACGTGGTCACCGCCTGGCGCGCCGCGCAGTGCAAGGGCGTGATCCTGTCGAAGATCGACGAAGCCGTGAAGCTGGCTCCGGCGCTTGACGCCGTGATCCGCCACCGCCTGAAGGTGCTGGGCGTGGCCAACGGCCAGCGCGTGCCGGAAGACTGGCACCGTCTGTCATCGAACGCGCTGATGCACCGTGCCATGCGCGGCGGCGGCAGCGCCACCTGGCGCATGGAAGCGGGTGATGTGCAGCTGGTCTTCTCGGCCATGCACCAGCGCCCCACCGTGCCTGGCAGCGGCAACCTGCACATCTGATCACCATGGCGGCCTTTTCCAACGCTCTTCACGCCACCGATCAGGCGGACGGCCTGCGACGCCTTTTTGGCGGCAGCAGCCAGCGCCTGGTGCCGGTGGTGCACAACCCGCATGTCGTGTGTTCCGGCGTGCTGATGGAACGCCTGAGCCTGGCCATGGCCGAGCTCGGTGCCCGCATCCTGGTGGTGGACGCGGCTGACAACGCGCCCGTTGCCCATGAACTGGTCGACATCGACCTGCCGGCCTGCATCGAACGCCTGGACGACCATGTGGCTTATCTCGCTGCCCGTGGCCTGCCACGCCGGCATGTGGACATGCGCGGCTCCAGCGAGGCCTGGCTGGCCGCGGTGGAGCAGGCGGCGCCCTGGGCCGACGTCATCGTGCTGCATGCCGGCGCGCGTGACCTGGCACGCATGTGCGGCCCTCGTGAAATCAGCCCGATTCTGCTGGCCACCGTGGAGTCGCCCAGCTTGACCGATGCCTACGCGTCGATGAAGCTGCTGTCGCAGCGTCTGGGGCTGCGAGTTTTTGATTTGCTGGTGGGCATGCAGGCCCGTCCGCGCCGCGCTGCGGCGGTGGGCGAGCGGCTGGCCACCTGTGCCGACAACTTTCTGGGCGCCGTGCTGCGTGCCTGCGTACCGGTGGACCGCACCGAGCCGCTGAACCAGCCGGCCTCCGAACCCTTGAGCCGCCTGGCCGCCCAACAGATGTTGGGCCTGGCCGGAGCGGGAGAACTTGCGCTGCTGCCGGACGCCTCGATGCGCCCGCAAGCAGTTGCACATTACTGAAGCCTTGCCGGGAGACCCAGATGTATACCGCCACAGGAAGACTCGACAACAGCGCCCTGCTCAAGCAGTACAGCCCGCTGGTTCGCCGACTGGCCCACCAGATGATTGCCAAGCTGCCGGCCAACGTCGAGATCGACGACCTCATCCAGGTGGGCATGATCGGCCTCAACGATGCGCTGGGCCGCTTCGATCTGGGCCAGGGCGTGCAGTTCGAGACCTTTGCCACTCAGCGCATCCGCGGCGCCATGCTGGACGAGCTGCGCGGCAGTGACTGGATGAGCCGGGGCAACCGCCGCCAGCAACGTGAAATCGAAGGCGCGGTGCACAAGCTGGAGCAGCGCCTGGGCCGTCCGCCGCAGGAAAGCGAGATCGCCGGCGAGCTGGGCATTTCGCTGGGCGACTACCAGGACATCCTGACCAAGGTGCGCGGCACCCAGCTGGTGTACCTGGAGGACATGACCGGTGACGACGGCAGCGACGATTTTCTCGATCGGCACGTGGCCAGCGAAGAAGCGAATCCGCTGTCGCTGCTGCAGGACCACCGCATGCGCGAGGCGCTGGTCGAGGCCATCAAGCACTTGCCCGAGCGTGAGCAGTACGTGATGAGCATGTACTACGAGCACGACATGAACCTGAAGGAAATCGCCGCCGTGCTGGGCGTGACCGAATCGCGGGTGTGCCAGCTGCACAGCCAGTCGATTGCCCGCCTGCGCTCGAAGTTGCGCAGCTGGTGAGACGCAACGCTTGCGGTTGAAAAGAGGGCGCCCTGGAGGCGCCCTTTTTGTTTTGGCTTGCCCGTTGGATGAGCTCATCGTCTGATGCCGGTTGAGCTTTATGAACCCCCTTCACTGCACTGTCACGAGGTGTAAATAGCATCCGCTGCTTTTCCGGGTCAGCCCCTTGGCCGGCCCGCCTGAAGCCAGCCTGGATGCCCTCGTGATCAAGTTTTTTGCCCTCCGCCTGACCCCGCTCGCACTGGCGATGTCCCTCGTTGCCTGTGGTGGCTCTGGTGACAGCAGCCTGTCAAACCCGCCCGTGGGCCTGGGCCGTGAGGACACCGCCCCGGTGCCCGATGAAACCAAGGTGCTGCCCTATGTGGACTATGCCTACACCAACCAGCGCGGCATGGCGCAGTACGCCACGCTGAGCACCAATGCGGGTGTTCGCGTGGTGTCTGGTTTCCTTGATCTGTGGACCCCCAGCTCCTTGATCGTCGATGCCGGGCAGACCGCGCCTGCCACGGGCAACTTCCCGGCAGTGACGGCCTCAGCCTGGAGCGGCATTCCCGGTGACGCCACCGACGGCAAGAAGGTGAACGCCGCTGTGCTGGACGCCAACATCCAGTACGTGGTGAACCTCACCGCCAACCGCACGGCCGAGCAGGCCACGGCAGCCTATCTTGATGACCGCCGCCAGAAGGGCTACAGCGTCACCGATGGCCTTGGCCCCTTGACCGATGCCTGGCGCACAGTGGCCCGCCAGACCACCACCATCACCGGCGTGCCGGCCGATGCCACCACCAAGCTTTACAACGATGGCGGCAACAACATCGGCGTGGGCGTGGCCGGCGGCAACACCGAATTCGGCACCGTGGTCGACTTCGTGAACAGCCCGCCCAACGGCTCGACCGAGCCCGCCAAGCGCTTCTTCAAGTACGCCCGCCCATGGCGCTGGAGCACCAGCGTGAGCGTCGTGCCGAGCCTGGTGCCCGCCAAGAGCAGCACGCCCGCCACCGACGGCGGCTTCATCAGCGGCCACTCGGCCGAGGCGGTGCGCAGCGGCCTGATGATGGCCTACGTGGTGCCTGAGCGTTATGCCGAACTGGTGGCCCGTTCGCTGGAGCTGGGCGAGAACCGCATCATGGCCGGCATGCACTCCCCACTCGACGTGATCGGTGGCCGCATCCAGGCCCAGGCCGTGATTGCTGCAGCCCTGTACAACCAGGCCAACAAGCAGGTGCCCAACCCGGCCGGCGGCACGCTGGTGGTGGCTGACCAGCGCGACGCCGCCCGCACGCAGGCCCGCACGGCCCTGATGACGGCCGTGGGCGCGAAGGACGCGCTGGCGCTGCAAGCCTTTGCCCAATCCGGCACCAGCACCAACGACCGCTTTGCCGACCAAACCGCGATGCGCGCGGCGGCCCTGCGTCGCCTGACCTTCGGCTTCAGCCCGATTGCCGCCACCGACAAGGCTGCGGTGGTGCCGAAGGCGGCGGAGCTGCTGCTGGAAACCCGCTTCCCTTACCTGAGCGCCACGCAGCGCCGGGTGGTGTTGAAGTCGACCGCGCTGCCCTCGGGCTACCCCGCGATGGACGACGCCGAAGGCTGGGGCCGCCTGAACCTGTTCGCTGCCGCACAAGGCTACGGCGCGCTGCAAGGCGACGTGACGGTGCAGATGGACGCAGCCCAGGGCGGCTTCCACGCCCGCGACACCTGGCGCAATGACCTGACCGGCGCGGGCCGCCTGCTCAAGACCGGCTCTGGCGAGCTGCGCCTGGCCGGCGCCGCCAGCACCTTCACCGGCGGCATCTGGCTGCAGGGCGGCACGCTGGCCGCTGACACCGCCACCGCACTGGGTGCCGGCGATGTCTACATCGAACAAGGCGCGCTGCAAGTGGTGGCCAGCCAGCCGGTGCAGGTCAGCCGCAACCTGACCCAGCTGCCCACCGGCACGCTGCAGGTGGTGCTGGGCGCCAAGGGCCAGGGCAGCCTGAACGTGTCGGGCACCGCCCGCATCGAAGGCGACCTGCAGGTGAGCTTCGCTGCCGGCATGGCCCCGAAGGTGGGCGACGTGCTGCCGGTGCTGACCCACGGTGCGCGCTTCGGCAACTTCCGCCGCATTACCGTCAGCGGCTACAAGGCCGTGGCGGTGTATTCGGACACGGGTGTGAGCTTGAAGATCACGGCGGTGGGTGGCTGAGCGAATCGCCCGGAAATGCAAAAAAGCCCACGCGAGTGGGCTTTTGTTTGGGGAAATCAACCGCAGCCTCAGGCCTGCAGCACGCCGCCTTGTGAGGGCGGCCGGTAGGCCTGCCCCTGTGCGCCATACAAGCCCGGGCGGCCGGCTTGTGCGTCGGGCAGCAACACGTCGATCGCGCGGTCCAGGGCGGTGGTGGCGCGGGCCACGGCTTCGCGCTGGGCAGCCACCTGGCCACCGGTCATCGCCAGTCGGCGACGCAAAGTGGGCGGCACGCCGCCGTGGCGGGCAGCGCTGCTGAAGCGGTCAACGGCGGCGGCGAGCGCGCGGTGCAGGTCAGACGCCGCCTGCTCGGTGGCGGCGGGGTCTTGTTGTTTCAGGGCGGTGCCCAGGGCAGCCAGGTGCAGCTCGACCTGCCCGAGGCAGGTTTCGAGTTCGGCGGTTTCACGCACCGCCGCTTGTTCGGGGGACGAGCTCAACATGATGGCTTGTTGCCGGCCGGCGCCGGCAAAGAGGCGAATTCAAACGTCAACGAGGATCACGACCACCAGGTGGCCGCAGCAGCCCTGCTCTCAGCGGCGGCGCTGCAACAGCTCGTCGGCGTTGCTGATCAGCTTGTCGGCGATCTTTTCCGGGTTGATCTTGAACTCGCCGTTGCGGATGGCCGCAGCGATGCGCTCGACCTTGGCCGCGTCGAAGCTGCCTTCGCCGGAAGCGCTGGTCAGCATGCTGGCGGTGGCCGACAGGGCGACCTTGGTGCCGTTCTCCGAGGCTTCGGTGGCACCGGCTTTCTTGTCGGCAGTCTGGGCTTTGCGATCCGCATTCAGCGTGGTCGCCAAGCTGGAAACGTCTGGTGAGCCGATTTTCATGATGATCTCCTGCGGGGCCTGAGGGCCTCAGAACTCCCGGTACACATGATCGTAGTATCGGAGGGCCACGAAAGAACTTTAATGGTTTTCATCGTGGAGATGGCGGTCGTTTAGATGGGTGTTTGGTCTGTACTTCACCCTTTATGTCGGCCACCTGGTGCCGACGCTTGAGGGTCACAGCTTCACCTCGACTTGTCGATCGGCGGTTGGGCGGCCGGTGAGCGTGCGCCCGTTCTCGGTGCGCACCTTCACGAACTGGCCTTCCAGGCCCGGGCCCATGGCCTGGCCTTCGGTCACGATCTGCCAGCCGTTGCCCATGGCCAGCACGCGCACGGTTTCCCCGGCGGCAAACCACTGGCGTTGTTTCAGGTCGGTGGTGCGCAGGGTAGTGCCTGCCGCCAGCGGACGGGTGAGGCTGCGGCCCAGTGCCAGGCCGGGCACGGCCACGGTGGTGCCGGGCGCATCCGACACATCCACTTCCGCCAGGCCCAGGTGGGTGCTGTCGAGCACGGTGCCGGCGGGCAGGGCGCTGGCCACCACCACCGCCTGGCGCCACAGGCGCACGGTCACAGGCAGGGTCACGTTCCAGTTCTTCGGGCCGTCCACGCAGCGCAAACCGATGCGGCTGCGGCCCAGGGCGGGTACGCCAGCGGGCAGGTAGGTGTCGATCTTGAGGCAGGGGGCCAGCTGCAGGCGGCTGTCGAGCGTGCCCACCACCACCTCGATGCGGCCGTTGGCGGCGTCGGCTTCCGGGGTTCGGGCCAATTGAGTGGCGCCCTGGCGCGCCAGGGCTTCAATGTCCTGCAGCGGAAGCTCGTTGGTCTGGGCCAGGCTGGCCTGGGCCAGCAACAAGCTGGCCATCAGCGCCCGGAGCAGGGCAGCGGTGCGGGCGAGGGGGCGGGGCGGCATGGTGGCAACGTCATTCGGGGATGCCGCCAATGTAGGGACGCACGTGGGCCGGGGTGCGCAGAAATGCGCTGCCCGGCGGGGTCTATTCGCCCCTTCCGGTGGCTGCCCGCACTTTCACAATCGCCCCACGTTCTGATCCGTGTGCCCGTGTCGTGTTGTTGTCGGCACACCAGAGCGACTCCTGAAGGGGAGATTCACCATGCTGAACCGCTTGACGCAAAACCTGGACTTTCAGACCGAGGCGCTCACCTTGCGCGCCGAGCGGCAGCGTCTGATTGCCAGCAACATCGCGAATGCCGACACGCCCGGTTATGTGGCCCGCGAGATGGATTTCTCGCAGGCCCTGCGGGAAGCCACCGGCAGCCTGGCCGCAGGTGGTGCCGCCCGCATGCAGACCACGCAGTCCGGCCACATCCAGCCGATGGCCGGCAGCCTGGGCGGGCCGGTGGGCCTGAAGTACGCCGCGGCCGCGCAAACCAACCTCGATCGCAACTCGGTGGACATGGACCGCGAACGCGCGTCCTTCGCCGAGAACTCGGTCAAGTACGAAGCCACCCTGCGCTTCATCAACGGCAGCGTGCGCTCGATGCTCGATGCCATGAAGAGCCCCAGCCAGGGCTGATTAGGAGCACGTCATGAGCATGTTCAAGGTCTTCGACATTTCCGGCAGCGCCGTCAGCGCGCAGAGCCAGCGGCTGAACGTGGTGGCCTCCAACCTGGCCAACGCCGACACCGTGGCCGGCCCCGATGGCCAGGTCTACAAGGCCCGCAACGTGGTCTTCAAGACCGTGATGATGGACACCGCCGGCAGCGCGGCCCGTGGCGAGGCCGACAACCCGGTGATGGCCAGTGCCGGCGTGCGGGTGTCTGACGTGACCGAAGACCAGACCCCCGGCCGCAAGGTGCTGAACCCGGCGCACCCGCTGGCGGACAAGGACGGCTACGTCACCTACAGCAACGTGAATGCGGTGGAGGAGATGGTCAACATGATCTCTTCCTCGCGCTCCTACCAGAACAACATCGAGGTCATGAACACGGCCAAGTCGCTGTTGCAGAAGACCTTGCAGATGGGCCAGGGCGTTTGAGCCCGGCCTCCACACCCGCTTCTGAAAGTCCGACATGACCACCATCGCCAACAACACCGTCACCAACACCGCGGCCTCCAGCGCCACGGCCACCGGCTCGTCAGCCACCTCGGCCAGTGAGCAGTCCGACCGGTTCCTGAAGCTGCTGGTCGCCCAGATGCAGAACCAGGACCCGCTGAACCCGCTGGACAACGCACAGGTGACGAGCCAGATGGCGCAGATCAGCACGGTCAACGGGCTGGAAAAGGTCAACACCACCATCGGCGGGCTGGGCAGCCAGTTCACCCAGCTGCAGGCTATGCAGGGCGCAGCATTGGTGGGCCACGACGTGGCGATCGAGGGCAATGCCCTGCGTGAAACCGCGGGCAAAGGCGATGGCGGCTACGAGCTGAGCAGCAAGGCCGACAAGGTCAAGATCGAGATCAGCACGGCCGACGGCACGGTGGTGAAGACCATCAACGAAACCTCGCTGGATGCCGGCCGCCACACCTTCAACTGGGACGTGCCGTCGTCGTTGCAAGGCACCGGGCTGACCTACAAGGTCACGGCCACGGCAGGCGACAAGACGGTTCAGTCGATGACGCTGCAGCACGAGCGCATCAGCGCCGTCAGCACTTTCGGCAACCAGCTGGCCGTGGAGCTGGGCAATGGCAACCGCATCGCCTACGACGCCATCTGGGCCTTCCTCTGAACACCGTGCTGCACACGCACACCCCCACTGAATTCGCCAGGAGCACACCATGAGCTTTCAACAAGGACTTTCCGGTCTGAACGTCACCTCCAAGAGCCTGGAGGTGATCGGCAACAACGTGGCGAACGCCAACACCTATGGCGCCAAGGCGTCGCGGGCGGAGTTTGCCGACATGTATGCCAATGCGCTGAACGGCGCCGGCGTGAACAACATCGGCATCGGCGTGCGGCTGGCGGCGGTGTCGCAGCAGTTCA
This sequence comes from Ideonella margarita, assembly GCF_038066635.1. Taxonomy (NCBI): domain Bacteria; kingdom Pseudomonadati; phylum Pseudomonadota; class Betaproteobacteria; order Burkholderiales; family Sphaerotilaceae; genus Ideonella; species Ideonella margarita. Next base: position 156,211 of record NZ_JBBUTI010000010.1, read on the forward strand.
CCCAGGGCGGCATCACGTCGACCGAGAATCCGATGGACGTGGCCATCAACGGCGGCGGCTTCTTCCAGCTGACCGACGGCGTTAATCCGGTCACCTACAGCCGCAACGGCCAGTTCAAGGTCGACAAGGAAGGCTACATCGTCAACAACGAGAAGCTGCAGCTGATGGGCTACCAGGCCGACGGCAATGGCGTGATCCAGCCGGGCCTGGCCGTGCCGTTGCGCCTGCCGACCGCCGGCATCTCGCCTGCCGAAACCAACAAGGTGAACCTGGAGTTCAACCTCGATTCGCGCGAAGGTGTGCGTGACCCGGGTGCCACCGTGTCGCCGCGCATCGACTTCACCGATGCGGACACCTACAACAAGGCCACTTCGGTGACCGTGTTTGACCAGAAGGGCCAGCCCGTGGCCCTGACGTACTACTTCCAGAAGACGGACACCGACAAGTGGAACGTCTACGCCACCGCCAACGGCAAGACCATCGGCGGCGTTGACGGTGATCCGCAGCCGATCAGCGGCACCGATGCACTGAGCTTCACCACCGACGGCGCAACGATTTCGCCGTCCTCGCTCACTGTCGACATCCCGGCGTCCACCAATGTGAACGGCGCCGTCACGCTGCCGATCAGTGGCGTGGAGATTGATCTGTCGGGCTCGACCCAGTACGGCACCAACTTCGCCACCACCAACGTGGCGCAGGACGGCTATGCGCCGGGCTCGCTGACCAGCATCGTCATCGAAGGCACGGGCATCGTGATGGCGCGTTATTCGAACGGCCAGTCCAAGCCGGCCGGCCAGGTCGAGCTGGCCTCGTTCCGCAACCCGCAGGGCCTGCAGCCGATGGGCGGCAACGGCTGGCAACGCACCTATGCCTCGGGTGACCCGGTGGTGGGCACGCCGGGCGTGGGCAACATGGGTGATCTGCAATCGGGCGCGCTGGAAGAGTCGAACGTCGACCTGACCGGCGAGCTGGTGAACATGATCACCGCGCAGCGCAACTACCAGGCCAATGCGCAGACCATCAAGACGATGGACCAGGTCATGCAGACGCTGGTCAACCTGCGTTGATGTCCTTCACCGACTGAGCTGAACGGGAGCCGCCATGGACCGCATGATCTACCTCTCGATGGCCGGGGCCAAGGCCGCGATGCAGCGCCAGGAAGTGCTCTCGCACAACCTGGCCAACGTGGCCACCACCGGCTTTCGCGAGCAGATGGCCGCGTTCCGCGCGGTGCCCGTGCGCGGCGATGGCGCCTCCACCCGGGTGTATTCGCTCGAAACCACCACGGGCTACAACCCCGATGCCGGCCCCATCGCCGCCACCGGGCGCAACCTGGATGTGGCGATGAAGGGCAATGCCTGGATGGCCGTGCAGTCGCTCGACGGCACCGAGGCCTACACGCGGGCGGGCTCGCTCGATGTGAATGCCGAAGGCTTGCTGGTGGCGCGTGGCGGCTTGCCGGTGAATGGCGACGCCGGCCCGCTGACGGTGCCGACCAATGCGTCGGTCGACATCGCACCCGACGGCACCGTTTCAGCCACCGTGCCTGGCGGCCGTCCGCAGGCGATCGGCAAGATCAAGATGGTGACGCCGGAGGTGGCGCTCAAACGTGGTGACGACGGCCTGTTCCGCAGCGCCGATGGCAACGATCTGGATGCCGACCCCAACGCACGTCTGCAGGACGGCGCGCTCGAAGGCTCGAACGTCAGCCCGGTGCAGACGATGGTCGCGATGATCTCGGCGGCGCGGCAGTTCGAGCACCAGATGAAGCTGCTGCAGCTGTCTGAAAAACAGGACCAGCAGGCCTCGCGTCTGCTGGGGCAGGGCGGTTGATGCACAGCGTCGGCGCAGATTGAAAAACGGGGCCTTCGAGGCCCCTTTTTCATGCCCTTGCCGGGCTCAAGTTCGGCGGATCATCGGTTTCGACTTGCAGTACCCCTCAGGAGCCTGGCCATGATCCGTTCACTCTGGATTTCAAAGACCGGGATGGAAGCCCAGCAGATGCAGCTGGACCACATCTCGAACAACCTGTCCAACGTGGCCACCACCGGCTACAAACGCTCGCATGCCGCCTTCGAGGATTTGATCTATCAAAACCTGCGGCAGTCGGGTGCGGCGTCTTCTGAAGCCACGCAGCTGCCGACCGGCCTGCAGGTGGGCCTGGGTACACGCGCCGTGGCCAGCTCGCGCAACTTCAGCCAGGGCAACCTGCAGCAGAGCAGCGGCACGCTGGACGTGGCGATCAAGGGCAACGGCTTCTTCCAGATAAACAACCCCGACGGCACCACGGGCTACACCCGTGACGGCTCGTTCCAGCTGGACAACGCGGGGCAGATCGTCACCAACAACGGCTACCTGGTGCAGCCGGGCATCACCATTCCGGCCAATGCGCAGAGCGTGACGATTGCCAATGACGGCACGGTCACGGTCAGCCTGCCGGGCCAGGCAACACCCGCCACCGTGGGTCAGCTGCAGATGGCCAGCTTCATCAATCCGGCCGGCCTGGAGCCGCGCGGCCAGAACCTGTATGCGGAAACGGCTGCCTCGGGCGCGCCCAACCAGTCGGCGCCCGGCACCAACGGCATGGGTTCTCTGCAACAGGGTTTCCTGGAAACCTCGAACGTGAACGTGGTGGAAGAGCTGGTCTCGATGATCCAGACCCAGCGCGCCTACGAGCTCAACTCGAAGGCCGTGTCCACCTCTGACCAGATGCTGCAGCGCCTCGCGCAGCTCTGATCGCTGATGGGCCAGATTGGCCTGCTTGTTTGTCCGGCGTGGCCAAGGCCGCGCCCCTTCCGGAGTTTGACCATGCGCAAGCCCCTCGCCTTGTTCGCCGTCACGGCCCTCAGTGCCGCCGTGTTGTCTGGCTGCAGCACCATCTATCCGCTGCCGCAGGTGCAGTTCGCCAGCGCCACCGCGCCCGAAGTGCCTGCCAGCGGCCCGCCGGCCATGCCTGATCTGCAACCGCTGCCCCTGCAGCCGGCGTACCAGCCTGTGCTGACGGGCTCGATCTACCAGAGCGCGGCCTACCGGCCCCTGTTCGAGGACCACCGCGCCCGCATGGTGGGTGACACGCTCACCGTGCAGATCGTTGAAAAGATCAGCGCGGTGCAGAAGGCCACCAGCACCATCGACAAGACCGGTGCGGCCAAGGGCACGATCACCAACCTGCCGATCTTCGGCGTGAATGCCTTCCGCAAGGCCACGGCCGATGCGTCGGGCAGCAATACCTTCGAAGGCAAGGGCACCACCGAGAGCAGCAATGACTTCTCCGGCACCATCACGGCCACCGTGGTGGGCGTGTTGCCCAACGGCCACCTGCTGATCGCCGGCGAGAAGCAGATCGGCCTGAACCAGCACGTGGATGTGCTGCGATTCACCGGTCAGGTGGATCCGCGCGCCATTCTTCCGGGCAACAGCGTGCAGAGCGCGCAGATCGCCAACGTGCGTGTGGAGCATCGAGGTCAAGGCGCGATGGCCGATGCTCAGGGAATAGGCTGGTTGGGACGATTCTTTTTGAATCTTCTACCCATTTAAGTTTGCCCAGAATCGTTGGCAGGCCCTTCCTTACCTGACCAACGCCATGACCACCTTCCAACACCGCCGCCTGTCGATTCGCACCACCGTGATGGTGGCGCTGGCCGCGATGCTGGCGGCACTCGCGGCCCCGGTGGCCGCCCAGAGCACCCAGCGCATCAAGGAAGTTGCTGCCGTTCAAGGCGTGCGCAGCAACCAGCTGCTGGGTTACGGCCTGGTGGTGGGCCTGGACGGCACGGGTGACCAGACGGCCCAGGCGCCGTTCACCACCCAGGGCCTGAACTCGATGCTGCAGCAGATGGGCATCACCGTGCCGCCCGGTACGGCCATGCAGCTCAAGAACATCGCCGCAGTGCTGGTGACGGCACAGATGCCGGCCTTCGCCCAACCCGGCCAGCAGATCGACGTGAGCATCGCCTCCATCGGCAATGCCAAGAGCCTGCGCGGCGGCACGCTGGTGGCCACGCCGCTCAAGGGCGCCGATGGCCAGGTCTACGCCGTGGCCCAGGGCAACATGATCGTGGGCGGTGCCGGCGCATCGGCCGGTGGCGCCAAGGTCACCATCAACCACCTGAGTGGCGGCCGCATCCCGCAGGGCGCCACCATCGAGCGCTCCGTGCCCACGCCGCTGAATGTGGGCGACAGCATCCAGCTGGATCTGAACTCGGCCGATTACTCCACCGCCCGCGCCGTGGCCAATGCGATCAACAAGGCCAAGGGCGATGGCACGGCCGCTGCACTCGACGGCCGCGTGGTGCGCGTGAAGGCACCGCAGGGCTCGGACCGCGTCGCCTTCATGGCCGACATCGAGAACCTGCCACTGGCGCTGGAAAAGCCCGCCGCCCGCGTGGTGCTGAACCCGCGCACCGGCTCCATCGTGATGAACCAGGCCGTGACGCTGGCGCCGTGCGCCGTGGCACACGGCAGCCTGTCCGTCACCATCAACACCACGCCTGTCATCAGCCAGCCCAACGCCTTGTCGGGCGGCACCACGGCGCAGGCCGAGAAGACCGACATCTCGATCCAGCAGCAGGGCGGCGCCCTCATCACCTTGCCCGCCAGCGCGCAGCTGGCCGACGTGGTGAAGGCGCTGAACTCGCTCGGCGCCACGCCCCAGGATTTGCTGGCCATCCTGCAGGCGATGAAATCGGCCGGCTCGCTGCAAGCTGAGCTGGAGGTGATCTGACATGCCTGCCGTACCTGCTTCTTCGCTGGGTGCCACCAGCACCAATTTCGGCGATGCCCGCGGCATTGAATCGCTGAAGGTTCAGGCGGGCAAAGACCCGAAGGCCGCGGTGCGCGAGGCCGCCAAGCAGTTCGAGTCGCTGTTCATGCAGCAGCTGCTGAAGACCATGCGCGAATCCGCGCAGAGCAGCGGCATGATGGACAACGAGGCCACCAAGCTGGGCTCGGAAATGCTGGACACGCAGTGGTCGACCAAGCTGGCCGGCCAGCCGGGTGGTTTGTCTGACGTGATCGCCAAGCAGCTGGAACGCCAGATGGGCCTGACGCCCGGACCGATCCCGCGCAACGACAGTGCCAACAGCAAGGCGCCGGTGTCGCTGGACCCGGCCGCCACGGTGAAGCTGCCGCAGAAGGCCGCAGCCACCTTTGTTCAGCAGCACACGGAGGCCGCCAAGGCGGCCGAGAGCACCACAGGCATCCCGGCCTCGTTCATGATCGCCCAGGCGGCGCATGAAACCGGCTGGGGCAAGAAGGACATCCGCAACGCGGACGGCAGCACCTCGTTCAACCTGTTCGGCATCAAGGCCGGGGCGAACTGGAAGGGGCCGACCACCGACATCACCACCACGGAATACACCGCTGGTGTGGCCCGAAAGGTGACGCAGAAGTTCCGCGCCTACGGCAGCTACGCCGAGAGCTTTTCCGACTACGCCAAGCTGATGTCCGAAAGCCCGCGCTACAGCAAGGTGGTGGCCGCCGGTGCGGATGCCAAGGGCTTTGCCCAGGGCCTGCAGAAGGCCGGCTACGCCACCGACCCGGCCTACGCCGACAAGCTGTCGCGGGTCATCAACACCACGTTGCGCCTGCAACGCAGCCTGACGGCTTGAAGCAGGGAGACACGCCATGGCCAGTTCAGCCCTGATGTCGATCGGCATGCGCGCGATGTTTGCGAACACCGCGGCATTGAACGTGACCGGCCACAACATCGCCAACAACGGCGTGGCGGGCTACAGCCGCCAGGAAGCAGAGCTGGCCACGGCCCAGGGGCAGTTCAACGGCGCCGGCTTCTTTGGCAAGGGCGTGGTGGTGACCAACGTCAAGCGGGCGCATGACCAGTTCCTGACGATGCAGACGGCCGCGGCGCAGTCGCTGTCGTCGATGGACTCTGCCCGGGCCGGCCAGTTGAGCCAGCTGGAAGATGTGTTTCCGCCCGGGGAGCAGGGCATTGGCTCGGCCACCGGCAACTTCCTCAATGCCATGGTCGACCTGGCCAACACGCCGGCCGACAGCTCGGCGCGGCAGGTGGTGCTGGCCCGTGCCAATGACCTGGCCGCACGCTACAGCAGCGCCGCATCGCGCCTGGCCATGCTGCAGCAGGGCGTGCAGTCTGATCTGCAGACCTCGGCCAAGACGGTCAGCGCACTGGCGGAGCAGGTGGCCAAGGTGAATGCCGAGATCGCCCGCACCCACGGCCTGGACCAGGCACCGAACGACCTGCTCGACAAGCGCGACCAGCTCGTCGCCGAGATCGGCAAGTACGTGCAGGTGAGCACCATCGATGCCACTGACGGCACGATGGGCGTGTTCGTGGCCGGTGGCCAGCGCCTGGTGCTGGGCATTGAATCGAACAAGATGCTGGTGGTGCAGGACCCGGCCGACCCGAGCCGCTCGGCCCTGGCGCTGGAAACACCGAACCAGCCGCTGATGATCAGCCAGGACATGCTGACGGGCGGCTCGATGGCCGGCCTGATCCGCTTCCAGAACAAGGACCTGGTCGACGCGCGCAACCTGCTCGGCCAGATGGCGGTGTCGTTCGCCACCAAGGTCAACACCACCCAGTCGCTGGGCCTGGACCTGGGCGACCCGCCCGGTGCCGGCGCGCCGTTGTTCGCCTTTGGCGCACCGGTGTCCATTGCCAACCTGAACAACGCACGCGACGCCACGGGCAATTTCGCCGCCCAGGCCACGCTGGCGGTGACCGACGCCTCGCTGCTGCAGGCCTCTGACTACCAGCTCAAGCCGGATGGCTCGGGCGTCAGTGGCTCGTACACGCTGGTGCGGCTGTCGGATGGCCTGACCCGCAACATCGCTGACGGCGATGAGGTCGACGGCTTCACCATCAACATCGGCTCGCCCGACCTGGCCGCGACGGACAGCCTGCTGCTGCGCCCGTGCGGCATGGGCGCCACCGACATGCGCTGCGTGCTGGACGATCCGTCCGGCATCGCGGCGTCGTCCCCGGTGACGGCGGTGCTCAGCCCGGCCAACAAGGGCACGGCCACGGTCGGCTCGTTGAAGGTGCTCAACAACACCATCGATCCGAACCAGACGGCTACGATCAACTTCAGCTCCGACACCGGCGACTACGACTGGGAGCTGCGCGACAAGGACACCGGCGCGCTGCTCTCTAGCGGCTCGGCCACCTGGACGGCCGGCGAGCCGATCGAGGTCAACGGCTTTGCCTTGTCGCTCAACGGCGTGCCCAAGAGCGGCGACAAGGTCACGGTGTCGAAGACCCAGTTCCCGGCGACCAACAACGGCAACGCGCTGCAGATGTTCGCGCTGCGTGATGAGCGGTTCGTCGGTCGCACCATCAAGCTGGATGGTTCGATCGCCGAGGGCGCGACGATTACCGATGCTTACGCTTCCGTGATGGCCGACGTCGGCGTGCGCGTGCAAAGTGCGAAGACGTCTGCGGAAATCTCGAGCACGGCGGCTGATTCGGCATTGAAGACCCTGACGTCCAAGACGGGCGTGAACCTTGATGAAGAGGCCGCCCGCCTCATCCAGTTCCAGCAGGGGTACCAGGCCGCGGCCAAGGTGCTTCAAGTGGCGCAGCAGGTGTTTGACACCATGCTGCAGCTGGGCGCGTGATTTCCAGGAGCTGATCCATGATTCGCATCACCACGGCCAACGCCTTCAACAGCTCGATCGAGAACCTGCAGCAGCGGCAACGCTCGCTGGACACGGCGCAGACGCAGCTGACCAGCGGCAAGCGCGTGTTGAATGCCAGCGACGATCCGACCTCGGCCGCGCGCGCCGAGCGGGCCCGCGCGCTCATCCAGCGCGCAGATGCCAGCCAGCGCGCCATCGACGCCAGCCGCAATTCCATGAAGCTCACCGAATCTGCCCTGGGCGACGGTGTGAGCCTGGTGCAACAGGCGCGCGAGCTGGTGGTGGCCGCCGGCAACGCCAGTTACAGCGACGCTGAGCGCCGCGACGTGGCCAACCAGCTGGCGGAGATCCGCAAGCAGCTGATGGGTGTGGCCAACCGCGGTGACGGCACCGGCGGTTTCGTGTTTTCCGGCCAGGGCTCCAGCCAGCCGCCGTTTCTTGATCGCCCGGGTGGCGTGGGTTATGTGGGCGTTGGCGGTGCCGTGAAGGTGGCCACCGACGAGCCCTTGCCACTCACGCTCGACGGTGAGCAGGTGTGGCTGTCGGCGCCCAGCGGCAACGGCGTGTTCACCACCGCACCGGGCGCGGGCAGCGGTGGTGCGTGGATTGATGCGGGCCGGGTGACCAACCCTTCCGCCATCACCGGCTCGTCGTACGAAGTGCAGTTCAGCGTGAACGCGGGCGTGACCACCTATTCGGTGATCCGCGACGGCGTGACCGCCTCCATCTCGGGCGCCGATTTCAAGTCGGGCCAGGCGATCGAGCTGGACGGCATGGCCTTCACGCTGAGTGGCTCACCGAAGGACGGTGACACCTTCAGCATCACGCCGTCCGGCCCGAACCAGTCGGTGTTCGATGCCCTCGACAAGGTGGTGAACGAATTGAAGACGCCGCTGCGCACCAGCGCCCAGGTGACCCAGACCATCCAGAGTGGTCTGCGTGATCTGGACACCTGCGCCAACCAGTTGCAATCGGCCCGCAGCATGACCGGTGAAGTGCTCAATCGCGTGGATGGCGTGGAAACCCGTGTGGGTGACCTCAAGCTGTTCGGTGAGACCACCCGCTCGGACGCCGAAGACCTGGACATGATCCAGGCCATCTCGAATTTCCAGAACCAGCAAACGGGGTACCAGGCCGCCATGCAGAGTTATGCAGCGGTGCAGCGCCTGTCCCTGTTCGACTACATCAAGTGAGTGTCCATGGACCATTCCGTTCTTGACCAGCTGATCCTCGGCTATGGCGTGCTGGTGGACGCCCGCCGCCAGGTGCACGCGGCCCGTCTGACCTGCCACAGCATGTATGGTGCAGGCCCCGCCCAGGCGCATGAGCTGGCCGGTGTGCTGGCTGAAGCGTGGCCCGAGGAATCTGGCCAGCTGCTGTTGAACCCGACCAGTGAAGGCCTGCTGACGGCCTGGCTGAATCAGGCCCTGCCGCCGCACCTGGTGCTGGAGGTGCCGGCCTTTCTGGTGGCCGACGAAGCCGGCGCTGCGCGCGTGATGGCGGCGGCCGAGCGCGGCAATGCGATGGTGCTCAAGGGCCGGCCGCTGGCCGCGCTGTCGCAGCCGTTGCTGAAGGCCTTCCGCCATGCAGTGGTTGACCTTGAGGATGACCGTCGCCTCGGCCCCGCACCAGATGCGATTCGTCCACGCCACCTGCCGTTCGTGCAGGGCGGTGTGCACACCCTGGTGGAGGCGAACGACAGCTTCCGCCGTGGCGCACTGGCCGTGCAGGGCTGGCCGCTGGGCGATGCGCCGCAGGGCACGTCCCAGCGTCGTGACGTGCCCGCAAGCGTGCAGGCCGTGATGGACCTGATTCAGCGGGTGGAGCGCGAAGAGCCCGCCAACCGCATCGAAGACGCGCTGCGTGCCAACCCGGCGCTGGCGTTCCGGCTGATGCGCTTCATCAACTCGCCGGGCTTCGGCCTGAGCGTGGAGGTGAGCAGCTTCCAGCACGCCATCATGATCCTCGGCTACCGGCGCCTGAAGCGCTGGCTGGCGCTGCTGCTGGCCAGTGCGGTGGACGACCCCGATCTGAAGCCGCTGATGTTCCTGGCGGTGCGCCGAGGCTTGTTCATGGAAGCGCTGGCCGCACCGCAAGGTGACGACACGCTGCGCGGCGAGGCCTTCATCTGCGGCGTGTTCTCGTTGCTCGACCGCATGATGCGGCAGCCTTTCACCCAGTTGCTGGAAACGCTGCCGGTGCCCGAGCGCGTGGCGCAGGCGCTGTGCGACGACGAAGGGCCGTTCGCCCGGCCCTTGTCGCTGGCCAAGGCGGTGGAATCGGAATTGCCGATGGACATTGAAGCGGCGCTGGGCGACTTGATGATCACCCCGGGTGAGCTCAGCCGCGCCGTGCTGCACACCCTGACGGCAGCTCGCCAGTTGCAGTCACTGTGAGCTGAAACCGCCCCGCCGGGAGGTGGGGGCGGCGTACACTGCGACGGCATCCCAGGTTCGCCATCGCCATGTCTTTTTCGCTGCCGCCACGCCCCGGTTTCCCGACCCCGGTTGACCCTTCTTCCCGGGAGGTGACAGCCACGGCGGGCATCGACGACGACGTGGCCAGCCTGATGGATCTCTCGCCGCTGGCGCTGATGATCTGGGACGAGGCCGGCAACATCCAGCGCGCCAACGGCCCGGCGCGCAGCCTGCTCGGCCCGCACACCCAACAGATGAATCGCCTGCCGTCGGTGCTGGCCCAGTTGCTGGGTTGGCCCAACGGCCTGCCGGGCGCTGGCCGCCACCGCGAAAGCCAGGGCTGGATGGATGCCGCCGCCGGACGCAGCCAGCGCATGCGCGTGCGGGTGCGCGGCCTGGCGCCGCAGGGCGGCATGCGCTGGATGGCGCAGCTTGAATCCATGGCCGTGGTGGACGAACTGGAGCTGGCCCGCGTCGAGATCGGCGCCCTGATGGGCACCGCCGGCGTGGGTGTGGCCACCTATGACCGCCAGCGGCGCGTGTGGGTAACGGCCGTGCCGCCGGGTGCGGGCACGACCCCCAGCTATGGCCCCGGCAGCGGCGGCAATGCGTCGTCGGGCAATGAAGGTTTGTTGTCGATCGGCCGCGACGTGGTGGAGCCGGCTTCCATGCCTGCCTATGAGCGGCTGCAACTCGCCCTGCGCAAGGGCGAGCGCATTTCGGTGCGCTACGCCGTTCGCCACCGCGACATGGGCCGCCGCTGGTTGCTGACCCGGGTAGAGCCCGCCAGGCTCGGGCCTGAGCGACCGGTGTTCAGCGTCGTCACGCTGGATGTGACCGAGGAAGAAGTGGCCCGCGAGCGGCGTGATGCCCTCCTGCGCGAGATGCAGACCATCCTCGACCTGAGCCCGGCTGGCATCGCACACCTGCAAGGCCAGCGTCTGCTGCATTGCAACCGTGAATTCGAGAACCTGCTGAAGCTGGCCCCCGCCGCCGGCGAAGGCGTGGCGATAGACACCTTGCTGGCGCGCGTCGGCATTTCGTCGGCCGCCACCCATGCCGCGCTTGATGAGCTGGTGCGCCAGGGCCACCATGAAACCGAGTTCCGCCTGGAAGGCGAAGCCGGTGGCGCTGCCGTCTGGTATTCACTCGCGCTGCGGCGTGCCGAAGGCCAGGCTGGTGAGGGTGAAGACAGCGCCGACATCGTGGCCGTGCTGGCCGATGTGACCCGCCTGCGGGGCCAGCAGGCCGAGCTGGAAGAGCTGGCGCGTGAACGCGAGCTGATGTTCAGCCTGTCGGACGTGGGCATCTTCTACCAGCGCGATGGCCGCATCGAACGCGCCAACCAGGCCATGGCCGACCTGCTGGGGCATGAACAATCGCAGTTGCGCGGCTTCCCGCTGGCGGAGCTGTATGAAGACGAGCGCGTGGCGCTGCAGTTCAACGCCCATGACCGCCGCGAACTGGCGGCCCAGGGCCGCAGCCGCAGTGAGCGCCGCATCCTGCGCCGCGACGGCAGCCCGCTGTGGGTGCTGATGAGCCAGCGGCTGGTCGACGCCGCCGATATTTCTGCCGGCGTGATCTGCTCGGTGGTGAGCGTGGACGAGCGTCGGCGCGCCCACGAAACCCTGCTGATGCAGGCCGACAGCACGCGCGCCATCCTCGATTCGGTGCTGGTCGGCATCGTCACCGTCGGCGACGACGGCATCGAGTGGATGAACCGCTCGGCGCGCCGCATGTTCGGGGGTGAGCTGGCGGATTTCGTCGGCAAGCCGATCGCGGTCGTGGCCTCACAGGACGCCGACCATCCGCTGCGCCGCACCAACTGGATGGCGACGCTGGAGGAGGGCCAGGCCGAGACCTTCGAGTGCCGCCTCACGGCCCGGGATGGCCGGGAGTTCTGGGTGGTGGGCAATGCGCTGATGACCACCACCGCCAACGGTGGCAACCAGCTGACCTTCGCGCTGCTCGACATCGAGCGGCGGCGACTGGCGGAGAACCAGATCGCCCAGGCCCAGGCCAGCCTGCAGCGCATGATCGAAACCGCGCCGCTGGCGATCGCCCTGTTCGACGGTGCGACGCAGCAGGTGCTGCAGCTCAACCAGATGATGGCCGCCTTTGCCCGGCGCCAGGCGGCCGAGATTCAAGGCCGGCAGCCCTCGTTGTGGCTTCCCGGCGCTGAGGCCGCCAACCTGAGTGCCAACCTGCACCGCGCCATGGCCACGCACGACACGCTCAGCACCGAATGGCGCCGTGAGCCGGATGCCGACGGCGATGGCTCGGCCAAGGTGTGGGATGTGCGCATCGTGTCGCTGCGCTCCAGTGGTGATGACGGCGAGCAGCTGCTGCTGGTGGCCAGCGACGTGACCGAGCAGCGCGCGGCTGACCAGGCCCGTCTGGACGCTGCCATCGTGCAGCGCGAGATGCTGGTCAAGGAAGTGCACCACCGCATCAAGAACAACCTCCAGGGCGTGGCCGGCCTGCTGCAGCAGAACGCGCAGCGCCATCCGGAAGCCGCCTCGGCCATCGCCGAGGCCGTGGGCCATGTGCATGCGATTGCCCAGGTGCACGGCCTGCAGGTGGGCATGACCGGCCCGCTGCGCGTGCGCGGTGTGGTGGAGGCGATTGCCAATTCCGTGCAGCGCATGTTCGGCCGGCCCATCACCATGGAGGTGCAGGGGCCCGCGCCGCACCGCTTCGGCTTGACCGAGGCCGATTCCATTCCGGTGGCGCTGACGGTGAACGAGCTGCTCACCAACGCCATCAAGCACAGCCGCGAAGGCGTGATCCAGTGCCGAATGATCTGCGGCCCGCAGGATGTGCGCATCGCCATTGCCAACGACGGTGCGCTGCCGCCCGGCTTCTCGCTGGGCGACGTGCCGTCCGGCATCTCCGGCCTGGGGCTGGTGCGCGCGCTGCTGCCCCGCAAGGGCGCGGGCATCACGCTGACCCAGGAAGGCCTGCTGGTGGTGGCCACGCTGCATCTGCAGCCACCCGGCGTTGCCGTGCTGGAGCCCTTGTGATTCATCAGCGACAATCCCGCGCATGGTCGAGCTTGCAGCAATGAGTACCGGCACCTCCAGTCACAAGGGCAAGATCCTCGTGGTCGACGATGACCGCCTGGTGCTGGCCACGGTGACGCACGGCCTGTCGCGCGCGGGCTTCGAGGTGATCGACGCCGACAACGGCGATGACGCGATCCTGCTGGCCCGCCAGCATCGCCCGGACCTGGCCCTGCTCGACATCCGCATGGAAGGCAAGTCGGGCTTCGACGTGGCCGACTACCTGCGTGAATCGCTGGGCACCCCGTTCATGTTCCTCTCGGCGTTTTCAGACAACGCCACGGTGGCGAAGGTGAAGGAACTGGGGGCCGTGGCCTACCTGGTCAAGCCGCTCGACATTGCGCAGATCGTGCCGACGGTGGAAGCCGCGGTGGCCAGTGTGCGCGCACGGCGGGATCGGGTGGTGCCGTCTGGCACCGCAGTGCCCGCCACGATGCCGGCTGCAGCGCCTGCCTTTGCAGCGCAGCCGGTGCCGGGCCAGATGGCGCGACCGGCCGTTGCCGAAGCCGCACCCGGCGGCGTTCAAGGCGGCGGGATGGCGGTGCCAGCAGCCGGTGATCCGCTGGCGGACCCGGTGCCTGTGGCGGTGGGGGTGCTGATGCACCGTTATTCGCTGCAACGCGTGGACGCCTTGCAGCGCCTTCGTCGGCAAGCTCAGCAGGAAGGCCGCAGCCTTCATGCGCAGGCGGCCGCGATGCTGGATGCGGTGGAATTACTTTCGCGCCCTGGCGACCTCTGACACTGAGCCGCCCAGGCGACCAGTGCGGCCGTAGCGGCTTCAGCGGCCTCAGGCCAGCGTGAAGTAGAAGCGCGCGCCCTTGCCGACTTCCGATTCGGCCCAGATGTCGCCACCATGCCGGCGCAGGATGCGCCGCACTGAGGCCAGGCCCACGCCGGTACCCTGGAAGTCCTTCGCGCTGTGCAGGCGCTGGAACACGCCGAACAGGCGGTCGGCAAAACGCATGTCGAAACCGGCGCCGTTGTCAGCCACCACCATCACCGGCTTGCCGTCGTGCTGCTCCCGGCGGAATTCGATGATGGTGTGCGCGCACTGTCCGCTGTACTTCCAGGCATTGCCCAGCAGGTTTTCCATCGCGATGCGCAGCAGCGTGGGGTCGCCATTGACGATCAGACCGGGCTCAATGCTGATGGCCGCCGCCCGATCAGGGGCTTCGCGACGCAGGTCTTCGAGGATGTAGTTGGCAAGCTGCGACAGGTCGACCGGTTTGCGGACCAGCGGCTGCGACTGCAGGCGCGAGAGGGCCAGCAGCGCATCGATCATGCTGTTCATGCGGGCCGCGGCTGCCAGCACGCGGTCAAGGTGGTCGTTGCCGATGCGGTCCAGGAAGCGGCCGTAGTCTTCCTTCAGGATGCGCGCAAAACCCTCCACCACGCGGATCGGGGCGCGCAGATCGTGCGACACCGAATACACGAACGAGTCCTGGTCGGCGGCTGTGGTGGTGTCGGCCACCGCCATCGGCGCTGATTTCAGGCGCAGCACCAGCAGGCGGCCATGCGTGGCCTCGGGGCCGAGTGCGCGCAGGCTGAGTTGCCAGTCGCCCGCCTCGCGCTGCTGGCCCACCGACAGGCTGGCCGCGCCTTGCGCCAGTCCTTCGGGCAGCAGGGCGAGGGCCGCGTCCCAGTCCATGCCACGCACATCGCGGGTGTCCAGGCGCATCAGGCGATGGGCTTCGGGGCTCAGTGCGGCCACGCACCAATGGCCTGGCAGGGCGGGCTTCAAGGCGATGGCGACCACGTCGAGGTCGGGCCACAGGCTGGTCAGCAGGGCCTGGTCAAAGCGCTGTTGTTCGGTGTCGTCCAGAGGCACTGCGCTGCCGAGGTGGCCGCAGAAGTGGCCGTCCGCATCAAACAGCGGCTGGGCGCGCAGGCGCCAGCGCGTGCCCTGGCCCACCCACTGCACCACGAGGTCATTCACTGCGCTGTGGGTATCGAGGCGGGTGCGCAGCACATGGCTCGGGCCGGTGGGGCCGAGCAGCTCGAAGCGTTCATGCAGATGCACCTGGCCTGTGTGCTCAGGGGTCCAGGCTTCGGCCGGTGCGCCCTGCGGCGGGCGCCACTGCGTCAGGCGATGGCCGGCATCGGTCTGCCAGATCCAGGTGTCGGCCAGGTCGCCCAGCACCTGCCGGTCAAGGCGGGCTTCGCGCAGCTCGAATGCCCCCTGGTTCCGGCCCCAAAGGGCGCCAGCGGCGGCACAGGCCGCGCCGAAGCCCAGCCACGGCAGCACCAGCCAGAGGGCGGCCACGTCGCCGCGGCCCAGCAGCCACCAGGCCAGCAGCAGCGCGAGTACGGCCGCCACGGCCAAGGCCGCGACCTGGCCGCGACCCTGAACCCGACGCACGGAAGGCAGACGCTGCATCGGGCCATTGTAAGTAGCGCCGGCCCCTGTTCGAGGGGGTGGCCGATGTGACTGTTCTGTCGTTCCGGCCCGTCATCACCTTGCATTTCCGGCTTGACGTATTCGGGCGACCGACACATGCTTTGGGGATGTCGACATTTGGCTCTCCCACTGACTCGCTGTTTCGCGAGGCTGCCTCGCAGCCTTCGGACGGCTCGGGCGCGGGTTTCGGTGCCATGGCCGCAGCAGGCGGTGCACCGACCATGGCCCTCGATCTGGCGCAGCTGGAGTTGCTGAAGTCCCTCGACCCGGCGGGCGGCGATCTGTTCGTGAACCGCGTGCTCACCACTTACCTCGGCTCGCTGGAGCGGCAACTCACGGCAGTGAATGTCGCTCGCGAGCGGGGGGATACCCCCGAGATCGGCCGCGCAGCACATACACTCAAGGCAGCGTCCGCCAGTGTGGGCGCGATGGTTTTCTCCGAGGCCTGCAAAGACCTCGAGACCCGGATCCGCGGTGGGCAGGTCGACAACCTTGAACCCTTGCTGGATCACTTCTTGATGGAGGCTGCCCGCGTGCGGGACGCCATCCGATTCACACTGGGAACCTCAGCCTCATGACGCCTGTTGGCGCCTCACCCGGTCCTGATTCGACCGACCGTCCGAAAGTCCTGCTCGTCGATGATGACGAGGTCAACCTGATGCTGGTGCACGCCGCGCTGCATCAGTTCGGCTTTGACGTGACGGACGCGACCGACGGCGAGAGTGCGCTGATGTTGCTGGGCCGGTGGGTTCCGGATCTCATCGTGCTGGATGCGCGCATGCCCGGCCTCGACGGCTTCGAGACCTGCCGCGAGCTGCGCCGCATGTACGGCTTCGAGAACGTGCCGGTGCTGATGCTGACCGGCCTGGACGACGAAGCCTCGATCAACCGTGCCTACCAGGTAGGCGCCACCGACTTCTTCGTCAAATCCAACCAGTGGAGCCTGCTGGCAGGTCGCCTGCGTTACATGCTGCGTTCGTCGCGCACGACGCTGGAGCTCAAGCGCAGCAAGGACAAGCTCGTGATGGCCCAGCATCTGGCGGCCATGGGCAGCCTCGACTGGCACCTTCGGGATGATCACAATCCGCTGGGCTCGGTCAGCTTGTCGGAGCAGGCCCTGCAGGTGCTCGGCTTCCCGATCGACGTCACCGTGAGCCTGCGCGACATGATGCGCCTGGTGGTGCAGAAGGACCGTCGGCAGTTCCTGCGCAGCCTGCGCTGGATGGTCCACAACACCAGCGTGATCGACCTGACGGTGACCGTCTACAACGCGCAGGCCCAGACCGGCAAATACCGGCACATCCAGGTGGTGGCCGAGCCCGAGTTCGATGAGTTCTCGCGCTGCGTGAATTACGGCGGCATCGTTCAGGACATCACCGAGCGGCGCAACAGCGAAAAGAACCTGCAGCGCGTGCAGCAGTACGACAAGCTCACCGAGCTGCCGAACCGCCAGCACATGCGCGACCTGATGGACCGGGCCCTGGAGTCGGCGCGTCGCCGGGGTCAGTCGTCGGCGATGTTGCTGATCGACCTGGACCGTTTCAACAAGATCAACGACACGCTGGGCCACAGCGCCGGCGACGAGTTGTTGCTGGAAGTCGGGCATCGCCTGCGCGGCTGCATGCAGGGCGCCGATGAGCCGGCCCTCGATGTGTCGCCGTTGCTGGGCGGGAGTTTGCCGGGCGCCGTGGGCCGCATCGGCGGCGACGAATTCGCCATCCTGCTGCCGGTGGTGAGCGATGAGGCCGAAGCGGTGTGCATGGCTCGCCGTGTGATGGACAGCCTGCGTGAGCCTGTTCATGCTGCGGGCCAGGAAGTGTTTGCGACCGCCAGCATCGGCATTGCGCTGTACCCGCGCGATGGCGGGTCGGTGGACGAGCTCATGCGCAGCGCGGACGTGGCCATGTATGCGGCCAAGCAGCAGGGGCGCAACACCTCGATGGTGTATCACCTCAGCCAGTCCGGCCGCGGCCTGGAGCGTCTGGAGCTGGAAACGGCCCTGCACAAGGCCCTCGAGCGCGACGAGCTGCTGCTGTACTACCAGCCGCAGATCGACGTTCAGCACAACCGTCTCGTGGGTGTCGAGGCGCTGATGCGCTGGAAGCGCGGCGACCAGATCGTGCCGCCGGGCTCCTTCATCGACATGGCCGAGGAAACGGGCCTGATCGTGCCGATGAGCGAGTGGGCGCTGCGGGAAGCCGCTCGCCAGGCAGCGATCTGGCGGGATGCCTTCGGCTTCTCCGAGACCATCGCCGTGAACGTGCCGGCCCGCGTGTTCATGCGCTCTGACTTGCTCAGTGGTCTGCGTGATGCGGTCGAGGCGCATGGGTTGCCGCCCAGCACCATCCAGCTCGAAATCACCGAGAACAGCCTGCGTGAGGAAGAGTCACGCATCCTGTCGACCCTGCATGCCTTGAACGACATCGGCGTGCAGTTCTCGGTGGACGACTTCGGCACGGGTTACTCCAACCTGCGCCGGATGGCCGAGCTGCCGATTGCCGAGATCAAGATCGACCGGTCGTTCGTGGTGGACCTGGGCTCCGGCCCGAAGCCCGCGATGCTGATCGCCACCATCGTGGCGCTGGCCCGGAACATGGGCCTGCGGGTGATCGCCGAGGGTGTTGAAACCTCCAGCCAGGTGCGTGAGCTGATGAGTCTGGGCTGCCACCTGATGCAGGGCTACTACTTCAGCCGCCCGGTGCCTGGTGATCAGTTGCAAGCCTGGGCTATAAGGCATCTGCAAAATGCCGATATGCCTTTGGTGGCCGACGATGCGACGGCCGCACTGCCTGTGACCACGCCACTGCCCGGCGTGACCTGACCGGCGTGCCCGAGGGGCACGTGCCCCTAGCCGCCACATGCCCCTGCACCCATGACTTCGCGCCCTGCTGCCACCCCTGCTGAACTGGCCAAGGCGGCCTTGCGACGCCTGGCCATGGCCAAACAAGAGCCCACCCCGGAAAACTACGCCCGCGCCTGGGCCGAAGAATCCGGTGAGCCGCCTCCTGATCAGGTCATGCCCGGCCGGGCCCGTCCCTTGATCGAGAAGCTGACCAGCCGGGTGGTGGACAACGCCGAGGAACGCCAGGCGCTGCTCAAGCACATGGATCAGGGCCAGTGGGACCAGGCCGTGCGCGCGCTTGAACGCGCCGCCGGTGGCCAGGCCTCCCAATCCAAAGCCTGGGCGCAACTCATCGAGCGCATCACCCGTGGCCTGGAGCGCAGCGGCAAGCAGTGGAGCGTGGCCCGCAAGAAAGACAGCCTGCAGCGCGTGCTTGATTCCAGCCGCAGCGACATGCAGCGGCTGCAGCATCGCCTGACCCAGCTGGTGGGCTCCTGGGATGGTGAGGGTGAAGCCACCGACACCTCCGCGCCGCCCATCGAAGCCCCGGCAGCGGAAGGGCAGAGTGCTGTTCCCAATGCTGCCGCCACGCCTGCATTGAGCGGTTCTGCCGCCAACCCTGCCGCCAACCCTGCCGCAGGCGCTGCGCAGCCCGATCTGGCCGTGGCGCTGTCCAACTGGGTGGAGCTGATCGGCCCGCTGGAAACCACCGTCCGGGCTGCGCTGCCGCCTGATGGCGTGCGCGCCGCCGAGCTGGCCGATGAACTGTCGGCCCTGGCCGAGCAGATCGGCCGCGATGGCGCCACGCCGCAGATCGCCCGCAGCGTGGCCGATGTGTGTGAGCGCGCCCGCCGCCTGCTGGCCCACCGACACCACCTGCTCGACCAGGTGCACCGCCTCAGCCAGGAACTGGCCGGTGGCTTGAGCGAATTGGCTGAAGACGACAGCTGGGTGCAGGGCCAGTTGGCCAGCCTGCGCGCCACGCTGGACGATGTGCCCAGCGCGCGCGCCGTGCAGTCAGCCAGCGATTTGCTGGCCAGCACGCGCAGCCGGCAGCGCGGCCTGCGCGTGGAACGTGACCAGGCCCGGAACGCGCTGAAGGCGCTGATCCAGCGCATGCTGAGCGAGCTCGGCGAGCTCGATGAGACCACCGGACGATTCAGCGACGGCATGCTGCGTTACGCCGACACCATCGAGCGCGCCGACTCTCTCGAGAGCCTGGCCAGCGTGGTGCGCGACATGGTGGACGAGAGCCGCAGCGTGCACACCCTGGTCAGCAACACGCGCAGCCGCCTGCATGACGAGCACAGCCGCGCGACCGAACTCGAAGCCAAGGTGCGTGAGCTCGAAACCGAGCTGCGCCGGCTCTCAGACGAAGTGGCCACCGACGCCCTGACCCAGATCGCCAACCGCCGCGGGCTGATGCAGCACTTCGATACCGAGCGTGCCCGCCTGGAGCGCGAGGGCACCGAGCTGGCTGTGGGCCTGCTCGACATCGACAATTTCAAGCGCCTGAACGACAGCCTGGGCCATGCCGCAGGCGATCAGGCCCTGGTGGCGCTGGCGCAGCATGTGCGGCAGTCGCTGCGCCCGCAAGACGCCGTGGCCCGCTTTGGCGGCGAAGAGTTCGTGGTGCTGTTGCCGGGCACGCCCGTGGAAGAGGCGCAGCGCGCCTTGACGCGGCTGCAGCGCCTGCTGAGCGCCAGCCTCTTCATGCACGAGGACAAGGAGGTGTTCGTCACCTTCTCGGCCGGCGTGACGAGCTATCGCCTGGGGGAGCGGCTGGAGGAAGCGCTCGAGCGGGCTGACGAGGCGCTCTACGAAGCCAAGCGCACGGGCAAGAACCGCACGTGCATTGGTTGATCGCCAGCGATCAAGCCAACTTCAGCAACAGACGCGCGATGGTCGGCTGGCCATCGCTGCGCGGCCAGTGCAGTTGCGCGCCATTGCGGCGCGCCCACAGCGTCACCATCGACAGCCCCAGGCCGGTGCCTTGCTGTTCGTGGCGGTCACGGTTGACCTGTGACAGGGCACCGATCTGTCGCAGGAATTCCGGGGGCAGTGCAGGGCCGAGGTTGGCCACCTCGATGGCGTAATGCGTGCCGTTGAGCACCTTGCCCGTGAGGCCGACCGGCGTGCCGGGCATCGAGAATTTCGCGGCGTTGGACACCAGCTCGATCACCATGCGGCGCAGGTCTTGCGCCTCCACCTGCACCCGTCCGGGGGCGAGCTTCACGCGCACCGGGTGTCCGCCCACCAGCTCGCCTTCGTCGGCCACGCCGGACGGCGGCATGGCGGTGCGCAGCTCGGCCAGAAAGTCGCTCGATTCAAGCCGCTGCTGCAGCTCAGCCAGGTCAGTGACGCCGTGGTGGGTGGCCGTGCCGGAGGGCCCGCAAGCCCCCTGGGCCGTCAGCTCCGACCACTCCATCATCCGCGTGATGGTGCGCGACAGCCGGCTGGCGGCGTCGTGGATGCTGCCCAGCATGTCGTCCAGGCGCGCCTCGTTGTAGTTCTTGCGTCGGTGCACCAGCAACTGCGACATGCCCAGGATGGTCGTCAGCGGGGTGCGCAACTCGTGCGGCACGGTGGCCAGAATGGCGCCACGCAGCTGGTTCATCGACTTCTGCGTCGTCAGCTCTTGCCGCGTGCGCTTGTGCTCAAGGCCGCGCACAGCCACCAGCAGCTCTTCCGGCGTGAACGGCTTGGTCAGGTAATCGTCGGCACCGGACGACATCGCGCGCCGAAGGCTCTCGCGGTCGGTGCGGGCGGTCAGCATCAGGATGGGCACGGCATGCAGGTCGTCCTGCTGACGCGCCTGGGCGACGAAGCCGTAGCCGTCCACCACGGGCATGTGGATGTCGCACAGGATCAGGTCCGGGTGCTTGTCCAGCGCGATCTCGAGGCCGGTCTGGCCGTTCTCGGCCTCCAGCGTCTTGTAGCCATGCTGCTTCAGCACCTGGCAGGCCAGCGTGCGCATGGTGCGGGAGTCTTCGATGACCAGTGCCGTTCTGACCATGGCCACGAGCAGCCCCTTTTTTGCTGTTGCATTCGGCCGGCAGGATGCACGGCTGCATGGTGTGTTTTCGGCAGATCGGGCGGGCAGTTGAGTGCTGGGTCGCTGGCCGTGGCAGTCTCAAGATGCGGAATCGTTGGCTCGATGGGCCCGGACGAAGTAGCCCAGCGGGTCCTCGACACCGCCGGCGCCCAGCCGCTGCGAAACATGGAACGCCACGACCATCAGGACCGCCCAGGCCGCCACCAGCGCGCCAAGCGGCAGCGACCAGATGCCTCGTTGCCAGGCCGGTGGCCTGAGCATGCGAATGGCCAGCACCAGCAGCTTGTTGGCAATCACACCCACGTCATTGCCGCGCTCGCGGATGTCGATGTGTGCAAAGCCATGCCGCGCCAGCAACGCCGCCAGTTGCTCGCGGGTGAACCGGTGGTAATCATGCGGAACGTGATGCCGCCGCGCCGACCAGGGCGTGGACAGCAGCAGCGGTGCGCCCGGCTTCAAGACACGGGCCACCTCGGCGAGGAAGGCCTCCGGATCTGGCACATGCTCCATCACCTCGATGCAGATGGCACTGTCGAACGCCCCTGCGGGAAAGGGCATGACGGTGCCGTCGTAGTAGGCAATGTCGTCGCGGGGGCTCATGCCGAACTCGGTCGCGTCCTGCACGTCCAGGCCCTGGTAGACGCAGCCGGCGGGCAGGTACTCCTTCCACGGGGATTGGCCGGCACCGATGTCCAGCATGCGTCCCCGCAACTGGGCCATCGCCGGTTGCAGGTGTTCAACGATGGTGCACAGCTGCAAGTCCAGGAAGCACCTGATGGCCCACATCACACGGTTCCGGGAGGCGGGCACCACAGGGATAGGCTTGAAGTTCTCTACGGGCATTCAGGTCACGGCCAGGTTGAGTTGGGTGCCGGTGGCAGCAGCCCAGCATTCAAACATGGGTTCGTGCGGACCACCTGCCTTGTCGCCACTGTCGTCGCCGGAACGAGAACGCCAGAAACGACAAAGGGTCACGACCTTGCGGTGCGACCCTTGTGATGTCCTTTGGCGGAGACGGTGTCCTTCTAAGTCGAACGCAACCGAGCCCAAAGAGACGTGTGCGAGACCTACTGTCCCAAGGTCAACTCGTTGGTTCGGCCTAAATTGACCTAAAGAAATCTAAAGCAATTCAAAGACTAATGGTAGAAAGGATGGTAGATGAAAAACTACTCCGGCCGAGCATGCCACCTGTAGCCAAAGAACTTGCCCCACTCGTCGTCTCCCGTCTTAAGGCACCAGGTCACCACGCCGTTGGTGGGGTGACCGGCCTCTACCTGTATGTCAACGAGGGTGGCGGGCGCTCATGGGTGCTTCGAACCATGGTCGGATCGAAGCGTAGGCACATTGGCCTAGGAGGGTTCCCGGATGTTCCGCTGGCTGCGGCGAAAGAAAGGGCCAGGCAGTTAAAGCTGGACATTGCGCAGGGCCGTGACCCTGTCGAAGAGAGACGGGCTGCCAAACATCGCCTTGTGGCAAGCCAAGTTGCCGCGATGAGCTTCCAGCGCGCAGCTGAACGCTACATAGAGGCACATGGCGATTCTTGGAAAAGTGACAAGCATCGCGCGCAATGGGTCAGCACGTTGGTTACCTATGCCTACCCGGTGATCGGTGTACTTGACGTGAAGGATGTGGCGCAGCAGCACGTCTTGGAGGTGTTGGAGCCAATCTGGAAGACGAAGAACGAGACCGCTTCGCGCCTTCGTGGCCGCATTGAGGTCGTGCTGGATTGGGCTTCTGTGCGTGGCCACCGGTCTGGTGAAAATCCTGCCCGCTGGAAAGGACACCTAGACAAGTTGTTGCCAGCTCCCGGGAAGATTCATCGAGTCGAGCACCACCGTGCCATGCCGATAGAGGAAGTAAGCGCGTTTATGTTGAGGCTTGCGCAACATGGCAGTGTGTCGGCGATGGCGCTCACGTTCCTAGTACTTACCGCAGGGCGCAGCGGGGAAGTTCGCGGCGCAACGTGGTCTGAAATTGACTTCGAAAATTCGGTGTGGACAGTCCCTGCCGACCGGATGAAAGCTGGGAAAGAGCATCGTGTGCCACTTAGCGATGACGCGCTGCGTGTCCTGAACTGTGTGCCCAGGGTGGCGAACTGCGATTGCATCTTCCCGTCAACGAGGGGTGGACCTCTCTCCGACATGGCCCTCACTCAGTTGATGCGGCGTATGGGTGTTGACGCTGTTCCACATGGATTTCGATCCACCTTTCGAGACTGGGCTGGCGAAAAGACAAACTACCCGCGAGAGGTTGCTGAAATGGCGCTGGCACACACCATCCAGAACCAGGTTGAGGCGGCCTACCGGCGGGGTGATGCGCTTGAGCGCCGTCGGCAGATGATGACCGACTGGAGCCGCTTCCTGTTTCCTGTTCAATAACCTCGAGAACTTCAGGCGCATGGACGTGCCGCGTCGATCGCTATCGAGCGCTGTCTGCGCTTAGTCCAGTGGGAGCTGCTGGAGTCGCGCCAGCATTGGGTCTTCAAGTTTTGTCAGTCGACACGGAACTAACTTTCCACGTTTTGGAGGATGTGAAGCGCCCCGGGTTTTCAGGAGGCTCCAACTCTTGAGAAGATGGAGCCATGAACAAGTCGAACAAGTTCTCACCTGAGGTCCGCGAGCGCGCTGTGCGCTTGGTGCAGGAGCATC